>CAYOGW010000050.1:0-19197 GCA_964403635.1 uncultured Anaerolineaceae bacterium
TTTTGCAAACCACGTATACACACCCCCACGAGCATCAACCATCAAACTATCTGGCTTTTTGCACTTGATATATTTGCCGGTGTGTCGTTGCTCAAACTGGTAGGAACTGGTAGCCTCAATAACATCCACCAAGTCAACAGCATCCTTAATCTCTTCTATAAACTTTTCAAAATCTGCGTCCATGTTATCTCCAGCGGTTTTCCGCGTTTTCCTGAAATTTTTTCACTCTATTTGCCGTGCTTAGTACCGGCTATTTCAAAACGGCGTTTGCTTTGCCGCCAAAGGGTGGGGGGGGTATCCGGCTCGCATTATGCGACATAAAAAACAATGCTTATCGCCACAAAATAACCTAGCCAGAACCACCCCGTACCCTGCTCGATGTCGCATAATGCGTATTCCACGACATGCCCGAACTTTTCCCACACCCCCGAGACTTTGACCCATAACGCAGTGAATAAGTGAATATTGCGTTTATATTTGCTACTGCTAACTAACAAGGCGGCGCGAACATGCGGGCGCAGGGGGTCAAAAGTTTTACATGGGGTCAAAAAATCCAAGCAGGTCAAAAAATTAATCCGCCTTGTTTACTAATCGAAGTGCATCGCTTAAGTCATTCTCGATTTCACTGGCACGTGCTCGTTCAGCTTGAGCTAATCGCTCAGCATCATCTGCTTGTTTTCGCAATTGTTCAGCTTTGCGGGACCATCGTTCTTCCTGCGTGTGCCATGAACTTTCAGCTTCTGCAATTTGGGCAGAGAACAAACCACGCTCTTGTTGGATGGCCACCATGGCCATTACAAGGTATTTCAAAGCATCATCTGATTTAATAATCTTTGCGATTTTCGCAAGTTCGTTTTGCTCTGCTTCAGCAGCATCTTTTTTTAGATTGGTGTAAGTTTCTTGAGCATGTTCAAACCTTTGGTTCTCCTCTTGCTCGCGTTCTATTGTTTCTGCTACAAGACGATCAAACTCAATTTGAGATTCGCAGGCTTGAATCAATATTTCGTTATAGTCAAACGAGAAGTGCCGAGCATTAAAATAGCTGCGAAATTCAACAGTGCCACCACTACCAAAGCCAGCGGTCGCACAAGACCACATACCGTCTGATGGGGAAATATCTCCAAAAAATATGGGCGCTAAGCCAGGCACATGAAATCGAATTTCTTTTTGAGAAACACGTTCATCGCGGCCAATGTTAGCTAGGAGTTCGTCAGTAACTTCGCTGACGTAATATTTTCGAATGCTCTTTGGCGCTTCATCTAATCGCTCCTGAAGCCAAATACCAAAGAGTTGTGTGCCATCTTCTACTTGTTTTCTGAACTTAATTTGTGCAAGTTCAGCTTTGTCTGCGGCTTCTTGCGCTCTGCGACTGTTTTCTTGATCAATCAGTTTTTGAATTTCAGATGGAACAGTTTGTTTTGACATGATGCTCTCCTTAACTTCGATAGGTGTAATCGTCGGCAAACTTCTTCAGGTGCTCACTCATCAGGCGTTCTTTTTCGAGTGCTTGACCCCACAATTGAGAATCAATAACCCCTGTTATTGCATCGCTCACAATTTGAGCAAGCGTCTTTGGTTCAACTGCATCTAACTCCCAAGATGAATTGCCAAACTTTTTTCGATAACCAGCAAAGCGCGAATCATTTTCCTTGGCAGGGTTCTCTGGGGGTTGCCATGCTTGCACTTGATCCATATTCAACGCCAGCCGCCAGACATCAATGGGAAGCCCGCCTGAAAATAAACTAATGCGCTCTTCAACATCACGAGTCATATCAATGCCGCTTGGGTCATGGTCGCCCAGATAAATCAAAACGTACTCATCGACCTTGCTTTCAAAATCAGTTGATACAGCTTCAAATCGTTTCCCCGCTTCATACATTGCTGAAGAAGATGAGTAGCCTTTGTTCGCGGTAAAGCGCACATCTAAATCGCGGCACACTGGTGCCAAAATGCCAGATAACGCATCTTTCTCGACCATGACTTCAATGTAGGTGGTTTGACCTTCCCAACGCGCAATGCGAAATTGCTGCGCCGCCGCTCGTACAATTTGCGCTGGTGATTCCCAGTGATTGGGCATGATCGATTCGCGGTTGCGATCTTCAATCATTTCCCAATCCACTAAACCGGCTAGGCGAGCATTGCTCACCAAGTCGCCAATGCGCTTATAAGAGCGGGTTGAATTTTCTATCTCGTCTCTGGCCACCAGTTGGTAATACAACTGGCGCAGGCTAAGCCGGTAACCTTGTTTTGCATATTCAGACAAAATGTTATTAATCAAGTCAATCATTGTCTGACTGCGGGGGTTGAAGTTACGCTCAACAAATATTTCTTTCATTTCATCCTTCCTTGGTTTGTCTGATTGTGATTTCGCGCCAGAAGCGCTTCTTGCCCATTTGGGTGCGCGATTCATCTTCATCCGTGTTGAAGGCGCGGAAAATAATGATGCCCAGCAAAATGAATAAAATGGGGGCTAATATGTAGATCATTTCTTCTTTACTTTCTTCACCGGAATGACAGCCAAGATTCGTGAAAGGTCATACCCTCCCGCAATACCGGTTAGTTTGATAACCGAAACTCCGTTGGCTAATTCCCAAGCTTCAGAACGTGTTGTGGTGGCCAAGGATTCTTTATCGTCCCTGTCTACTAAGACATGCTGGCCAACTTTATATTTGGCATTCCACTCTGCGGCGTTCATTGCGTTACTCCGAGCGCAGCTTCCATGTCATTCCAAGATGGTTGAACATAGCGGATAGTGGTATCGGTTCTAGAATGGCCAAGTAGTTTTTGAACAACAGTAATTTGGACCGGCTGGCCAGATGCAGAATTTTTCCCGTCTAATGTGCGTTTAGCGAAGGTGTGACGTAGATCGTGACAAGACAAGCCCACAATGCCCGATTCAGCGCCAACGATTGTTGCAACACGTTGTGCCTGACGGGTTGTAATGCCGAACAACTTTGCGGTCTGAGAATACGAAAGCCATTCATGCAATGCGCGGCGAGCATATTGATTCAAAGGCACGACACGATCTTTGCCACCCTTACCGTTACGAATAATTATTTTTCCACTACGCTCTTTGATTACAAGATCATCCATTGTCAAGGTTGTTGCTTCGCTGACACGTACGCCAGCAAAGAGCATTAACGAGAGCAATGCACGATCACGAATAGTTTGCTGGTATTCGAGCACGGTCGCGGCTTCTTTTATGCGGCGCTCCATGCGTCGAACCAAGCGGCCATATTCTTCATCTTCTAACCAGCGATACCCTGGCTCTTCTTGGGCTTGTAATACGACACCAAACATTAGTTCTGGGTCTTTAAGCCACTCAGCCAAGACCGATAATGCGGCACGTTGAATATTCCAAGTAGCAGCGGAATACCGCTTCACTTGTACACACCATTGCCGGTAGGCCAGTAAGTCATAGTTTGTCAGCATGGCAGGGATTAATTCTTCGTGATATTCACTTTGATACCAGGCTGCAAATAGCCGGATGCTTTGTGAATAACTGGCAATGGTGGCTCGAGATAATCGTTTGCCAATACGGGTGCGTGTTTCAAGCCAACTGTTAAATTGATTTAAGGTGAGTTGTTGATTCATTATTTTCTTCCTTTAGCCCTTCAAGACGTTTCTGATCGGCAATACAAATTTCCACCCAGACACGCATCGCTGCGCGCCAAGCCGCAACCCGCTCGGGTGGCAGTGGCACGTATTGCACGGTGAACTCGGCAGTCTTTTGCATGGCGGTTCTTATTTAGCCAATGATTGAGAAAGTAAAACAGCAGTAAAGCCAGCGGTGGCGATTACCAAAGCGGTTTCCGCCAAAATGGCACACAGGCGTCGGATGCGTTCTTTTTGGTTTGGAGCCATGTGATTATTCCCCCTCTACTCGACGAGCTTCGTTAAGTTTTGCGATGGCTTCGGTAAGTGCGATGCCTACAATGCCAAGCCGTTGGGCATCGTAAGGGCCTTTTAGGATTGTTTTAATCGTGCGTTGACCTTCACTAATCAGCATCACGGCTTCATCAATAAGACCAGCAGCGGCATAAGGCAGTGGTTTACGCTTAAGCGCGCGGATGGTCTTTTTCTGCTGAAGGTGATTGCGGCGAATATCGCCAGCAATCATCGCCGCCCCCGAAATTACAAAAGCGGCGGCAACCAGCACGGCGGCCTTCCACGAAAGAACCGCCACGACCGCCAAAGTGACACCATTGCCAAGAGCAACCAACAATGCCGTATACCCGCTTTTTGCTTCAGCTAAATCGTCCATCCAGCGGTTGTAAAGCATGCTAAACAGCCACAAACTGGCCGCCAGCGCCACACACAACGGCCAAAAGATGTGCGCATCTTCGACGAATGTATTGAGAATGTTCCCGAAATCCATTTTCACAACTCCTTGTGTGCTACTCTGTTGGTAGGTCGTTGAAGTTGCGGCCTTGGTTTTCAAGGGTATAACGAAGAAATTCGGGTAATTCACTCCAAGGGAGTGCGCCGCTAAATAGGTCTTTGAAAATATTGAAAATGTTTCGTAACATGGGTTTTCCTTTCGATGGCTCCCCAACAGGGGACGCGATAAGGGATTGGTTATTCAACGATTGCTTTTTGTTGTTTGGCAGCGTTATTTTCTTCGGGCAGCAATTTGAGCCGCTCTAAAGTGGCATATTCGTTATTGACCCAAACACGTACTTGCGCAGCCTTCGAACGTTCGTGCGCAGTTGCAATTGCTTCTAATTTGCGAGATGTTTCAAGATCAATTTGAACGGTGGTATATATTCCTGCTTCAGCCATTGCTTCTCCTTTGTAAAAGATTGTTTATTTTATGTAAATAAACTTTTACACATTATATTGATAATCTATAGATTGTCAATATACATTTACAGATTGGACAACAACATTAGCGACAAATGGTTAATAATTATTGACATGGGATTTTCAAATTGGTTAATCGCGGAACTAAATGCACGAAATTGGAGTCAATCTGAACTTTCGCGTCAAGCTGACTTAACTCGTGCTGCAATTAGCAACTATGTTTCAGGGCAAAATCCAAACGCAGATGCCATGCGTAAAATTGCCAAGGCTTTTAAACTTCCGCCAGAAATTGTTTTTCGTGCTGCGGGTATTTTGCCGCCAGCGGTAGATGATCCTTGGGCTGAAGAAATGGCGCACAAAATAAACCAACTCACTGGCTCACGCCGTGAAATGGCCGAACGTTTGTTAAATACACTGCTAGATGAACAAGATAAACAAGAAATACAAAAAAGCGCGCCTAAAACGCGTCCGGCTAAACCTTAATAACAAAAGGGGATAAATAGATGATTTGGAAAGTAAAACGACTTAATGCATTTAATCGCATCCGACTTGGACTAGCCATGCTGGTCTTATCGATAGGGCAGTGGCTCAGTCAAATAGATTTGCTTTATGGGTTGCTTTTGCGAGATCGGCGCATTGCACGAAGAGCACATTGGGTCTCTGAACAACGCCGGTTTTCTTGGGGCTTTTTTGGTTTTGTGCCTTGGGGCATTGCGGTTACTATCTATCTAATTATTTCTTTTTCATTCGACCCACGCCCAGGATTAATTTTGGCTGCTGAATATGGCGGTTTGTTGGCTTTTTATGTCACATTGCGTTCGCTCGGCATTATTAAAACAATTAAGGTATAAAGTTCAAAAGTAGGGGAGACCAATGAAAACAACGAATCGAAACATGTCGCTTACGATAGGCGGTATAGTGTTATTGGTTCTGATCGTTTGTTGTTTCTGCCTTTTTATGGTTGGCGTATCTGATTATTTGTCTGCTACACCAACACCAACTACTACACCTACAGCAACCCAGACAAAAATCCCCACCAAGACCAGCACGCCAATTCCTAAAGCAACCGAAGCGCTTAAATTCACAACTACGTTGAGCGCCACAATTGCACCCACTACCACGCCTTCGCGTATTCCCACTTTAACAATACAGCCCACTGCAACACGTCAACCAACTTTAACCAGCGTTCCTTATGTTGCGCCGTTGCCTGGAAGCGGCAGTGGGTCCGGCTCTGTCGCACCGCCTTCAGGCGGAAACTGCGACCCGCATTACGTTGGCGTGTGCATTCCACCGCCGCCACCAGATTTAGATTGCTCGCAAATTTCTTATCGCCGTTTCAAGGTAGTGGGTGGCGATCCACATAATTTCGATGCAGATAAAGATGGTATCGGTTGTGAAAATTAATAAAGGATGTTTAAGATGAAAATACTTACTCAAAGCGCATTAATTTTTATATTTGTTTTGCTATTGAGCGCGTGTTCTTCGCCTAAAGAAACTGTGGCTGATTATCTAAATAAATACGGTGGTAGCGAACAAGTTTATTTTGATATTTCAATATCCACTGATTGCCAATTTTTGCAAGAAACATTTGATCAAGCTTACGAAGGGAATCAACGATATGAGACTGGCAGTAACGGATCAAAATGGACGCTAGGTTATATGACAGCATCTGATGCAAGAATGAAGGAAATCGGTTGTTACGATAAATAAAAGCATGTCAAAAAATGAGACCCCATTTGCACCTGGTGATCGGGTGTTGGCTTATCTGCGTGATAGCGGCCATGAAAAACAAGAGCTTTCAATTAATCAACAAGAACGCGCCGTGCGCGATTTTTGCATAGAGTCTGGTTTGGTCTTGGCAGAGATTTATAAAGATGAAGCACGGCAAGGGTCTAACGATACGCGTCGCGAAAAACTTCAAGAAATGATGAACGAGTTACGACATGGGCTAGAAGTGGCGGGAGTGGTGGTTTGGAGTAATAGCCGCTTTGCTCGAAACAGCATCCACGCTCAGTTTTACCGCTCTGAAATTCGCAAGTTAGGTTACAAATTTCACTCACTGACCGATAAGGTTTTGGATGGTCCAGAAGCCATTATTTTTGAAGCTCTGATTGACTACAAAAACGAGCAATTTTTAGTTGATCTATCTATTGATGTTAAGCGCGGTTTGCGAGACCTGGTCAAGAATCATGGTTGCGTCCCTGGCGCAGCGCCAACAGGCTTTCGGCGTGAACCGGTATTAATCGGCACACACCGAGACGGAAAACCACGCACAGCTCACCGTTGGATTTTTGATGAAGCTGTTATTGAGCGCGTAAAACAAGCCTTTGAAATGCGAGCTGCTGGCTCTAGCTTGGGTGAAATCAACACTGCCACAAGATTATTTTCTTCGGTAAATAGTTACCGAACTTTTTTTTGCAACAAAATTTATATTGGCATTTTAGAGTTTGGCGATGATTTGGTTGTGGAAGATTATTGTGCGCCGATTGTAGATCAAGGTACTTGGCAGCGCGTTCAAACACTCCAGAACCATTTCCGACGCCGGAAACACATGACAGGTGATAGCCCGTTGCATCCACGTCGAGTAAGTAGCCAATATCTATTAACCGGTTTGGCTAATTGTGGTCGTTGTGGCTCGCCTTTGTTCGGCAGAGCGCACATACAAAAATCTGGCAAAACGACAACATCTTATTATTGTAGCCAGGCTTACAACCAGCGCAATTGCACGAAACAAAGAATCCCTGGTCAATTTGTTGAAGAACAAATAATTCAGGTGGTTGCTGAAAAATTGCAAAGTAAAGAATATTTAATTTCTGCGGCTAAAGAGTTGCAAGAGTTAATTAGCGAACAGTCATCCATAACAAAGCTTCAGCGTAACGAAAAAAGTAAAGAACTTGGTGAAGCTCGGCGGCAAATAACAAACATATCAAATGCCATTGCCGATGGCGGACACAGTCGATCGATGCTCGACAAATTGCAGAATTTAGAGAAGTTGGAACTCGAATTAATTAATGACTTAGCTCAATTAAATACCCAACGCCAACCTTCTGAAATACCAATATTAACAGTTGATGATTTGGCTAATAAGGCAGAAGAATTCAAAATGCTTATGGCCAACAATACCATTGAAATTTCACGACAACGTCAAATGTTGCGAAATTTTGTTCAAAGGGTAGATATTGATCGTGATGGCAGGCGACTATTCGGAATTATTTCAGTATTTTTTCCCCCAAACAGCGATGATATTCCACATGAAGTTTTCCCCCCTAGTAAGCCCACTAGGGGGGAAGCGTTTGGTAAAACTGTGCGGATGTCCGCTAGTACGTCGGGGCCGCCATTACAAAAAACGCCTGCATTACAGGCGTTTTTTTGTTTAATTAAATTAATAACAAATTTACGATTTTATTTAACAATATATTGTTTGGCGCGAGTACAATAAGTTTTATTTAATTAAATAGGAGTTATTCATTGATGTATTTTTATAAAGCGTATGAATTAATTTTCCAATCTGAATTACAAATTCCAGAATTTCCCGTGACCGAAGAATCGGAGCGTGTTGATGTGCATATTCGCTTAGGAAAAACCCCCGAGAAGTTAGAATCGCCCAGCGGAAAGGGAGTTGTGTACGAAGCAACAGCCAACCAATTTTTAATGAATATGCACGACATTGCGCGTTATTTGGTTCAGAATGGCAATGAGATTATCATTGAACCTGATGAAAATAGCCTAGAAAGTGATGTTCGCGTTTTCTTTTTAGGTTCGTGCATTGGCGCCTTACTGCACCAGCGCGGATTGCTGGTGATTCACGCTGGTGTAATAAATACACCCAAAGGGGCCGTTTTATTTACAGGCCCTTCTGGTGTAGGCAAGAGCACCACCTTAGGCGAGTTGATGCGCCGCGGTTACCAAATGATGGTGGATGATGTTTGCGGCGTAGTATTAAACGATGAGGGGATACCCATGGCTTTGCCGGGTTACCCGCGCACACGTTTATGGGCAGATTCGGCGAAAAAGTTAGAGCAAAATATTGAAGAGATGGAACGAACCCGCCCTCAGCTAGAAAAATATGAACGCCAGTTACCAGAGCAGTTTTGGGCCCAGCCCGCCCGTTTGCATCGTATTTATTTATTAAGTACCAATAACAAAGGCGAACTTTCGATTACCAAAATCCCAGCGATTAATGCCTTTCGAGTGGTTTTATTTAATACCTACCGCCAGCAATTTTTAGACGGTCTAGAGATGCGTGCGCCGCATTTTGCAATGGCTACAGCCGTAGCCAAACATAGTGGCATTGCCCGCATTACCCGCCCCAGCCACCCTTTTATGTTAACCGAGTTGGTCGATATGATTGAGCAAGACTTGGAACAAAACTAAAATGGGTAACATTTATTGGTTGGCTTCTTACCCCAAGTCTGGCAATACTTGGACGCGTATTTTATTAACCAATTACTTGCGAAATGCCGAACAACCTGCTGATATTAATAGCTTAGATGGCGGACCCATTGCCAGCGCGCGCCAAGTTTTTGATGACCATGTTGGGCTAGAAGCATCAGATTTAACCCAAGAGCAAATAGAGCGCTACCGCCCCTTTGTGTATGAACAGCTTTCAGCCCAAGCCAACGAGCCCCTGTTTTTAAAAGTGCACGATGCCTACACCTATACCCCTTTTGGCTATCCTTTAATTTCAAAAGAAGCTACAGCAGGGGTGTTATACCTGATGCGCAACCCGCTGGATGTTGCCGTATCGTTTGCGCATCACAGCAATACAACGGTAGAACGTATGGTTCGAAAAATGAGTGAAAGCGATTATGCCTTTGTAGATAACCCCCACATGCTACACAACCAATTAAGACAAAAGTTGCTCACTTGGGGGCAGCATGTAACCAGCTGGGTAGATGAACCTGATTTACGCGTATTGGTAGTGCGTTATGAAGATTTGAAGGCGGACTCAGTTGGAACGTTTACCAAGATGATACGTTTCTGCGGTCTGGAAGCTGACCCCGCCCGCATCGAGAAGGCCGTCCGGTTCTCGCAGTTTGAGCAAGTGCAGCAGCAAGAAGCTGAGCACGGTTTCGGAGAGAAAATGGCCAAAGCTCAATCATTTTTTCGTAAGGGAATAGTTGGCTCTTGGCGCGAAGCGCTTACCCCCGAACTGGTAGAGACATTAATTAACGACCACCGCGCGGTGATGCAGCGTTTTGGCTACTTAGATGAAGAAGGTCAGCTACTTGTTTAAATAAAACAAGCAGCCGAGGCTGCCATTTTATTTTATGGAATGCTTGGTTAAGATCCTACTGGACCAAAATAAGGACCTGACTCAATGCCATAAGTTGCTTTAGGGGTGTCTGTCTCATTCCCATTGAGATGTTGTAATTCGGGTTTGCTCCATACTTTTTTGGCACCTTCGTTAGGGATGTTATTCATAATTTTCTCCTTGATAAAAAATATGAATTTATTTTATCAAAAAATATAGCTGTTGATTAAATTGAAAAGAGATGCTAGAAAAAGCATCTCTTTTGTATTGTATAAAAGTAGTGAGATATGTATTAAGAACCCACTGGGCCACCGGATGAGACAAACCCAGTGGTATATGCTCTTGTAAATTCCTCCCAGTGCGTATGCTTGGCTGTGTTTGTATTTTCGCCAGAAAGGCGTTGTAAGGCGGGTTTGCTCAAAGGTTGCTTGGTTGGTGCTGCAGGTTGGTAGTTATTCATATTTTCTCCCGTACATGTAAAAATGATATTATTTTTTAAGCTATGGTCTTTATAAATAATTTAATTAACAAAGAAAGGGATGTTTTCTACACATCCCTTTCTTTGTTAATTAAATGCAGACGCATTGTAATTAAGAAGGACCTACAGTGCCGCCATGGCCAGTCCCGGTTTCACCTACGGACGGGGTTTTAGGGTGAGATTCTGTGCTTTCACCGGCGTTTAAAAGGCGTTGTAAGGCGGGTTTGTTCCAAACTTGTTTGGTACCTTCGTTAGGGGTATTGTTCATAAAATTTCTCCTCGAATATCAAACATTATACATTGTATTTATTCAAATTCAAGCCTATTAATTAAATTGTAAAGAGGCGCTGCGAGCAGTAAGAGTACAATTGGATTCATTCAATTTAATACCAAATGATTGATTAAGAGAAAAAAAAGGAAATCACCTATGGCAGAAAATATTACTTTAGAGACCGTAATTGCCCGCCGCGCAGACTTAATGACCTCCGAACTGAGCCCCAGCGAACTGGTGATGCTTAGTTTAGAAAACAACGCCTACTACGGCATGGAAGACACTGCCAAAGCCATTTGGGACCAGTTGGGTCAGCCCCGGCCGCTTTCGGCGGTGGTGGCCGCGTTGCAAGAGCAGTTTGATGTGGATGAAGCCACCTGCCAGCAAGATGTGTTGGAATTTGTAAAAGACCTACTAAAAAACGGGTTGGTTGTGCTAAGGGAATAAAGTAAATAACAATAAAAAAAGAGATGCGTATTTAAAAGCATCTCTTTTTTTTATTAAATAAGTTTATTATGATGGAGGGCCAAATGGAGCGGATAACAAAACATCAAATCCTTCAACAAAATAACTACTTTTATCGGTCTCATCGCCCGAAAGATATTGCAGAGCGGGTTTGCTCCAAACAAGTTTTGGCGCCTCTGTGGGTTCGTTTAGGTTCATGTGTTTTCCTTTGATTGCTATAAAGATAACCGACTATGATGGGCCGTAAGGTCCTGCTTCGACAGAAGAATAGGGCTTAGGAGGAAATTCGGTATTTTTACCCCCAAACTCTTATAAAATGGGTTTACTCCAAGGTTGTTTTTGTGTTTCTTGGGCTGGGTCTGTGTTCATAATCGCTCCTTAATTAAGTTAAAAAAATTATATATTTTTTTTTTCAAAAGGCAAGCATTTACAGTACAATAATTGTAATAAATTTGTTAAGGGAATACATTCAAATGATTTTTGGTAGCCTAGTGAGCGGGCCTGCGTTGGCGCAAGCCCAAGCAGAGCAGCAGCATTTAATTAAAATGCAAGCCGCCTTGGCGACTTACCCGTACCAAAGTAGTGTTCAGCTTAATTTACCCAGCAATTCAATCAGCGGTGTTTTTGGTCTGCAAGCCGAAAATGCGACAGCGGCAATGTTACCCAGTTTGAACGGCTTAAGCGTTGCCGCCAATGTGCGGTTAGATAATCGCCGCGACTTGTGCCAGCAGTTGGCTTTAGAAACCGCATCCAGTGATGCCGAAATTATTTTGCACAGCTATCAACGCTGGGGCGTAGACTGCCCCCAGCAATTAATCGGCGATTTCGCTTTTGCCATTTGGGATGAGAATCAACAACGTTTGTTCTGCGCGAGAGATTTTGTAGGCACGCGCCCGTTTTATTATCACCATAATCCCAGCGCGCAACGCTTTGTGTTTGCCACCGATTTATTGGCGATGGACGCGCACCCCGAAGTGCCCATGCAGCTTAATTTGCCGTATGTGCTGGCTAACCTGCAAACCACTCTGGGCCAGTTTTCACACCCAGCCCAAACGTATTATGAAAATATTGAAAAACTGCCACCCGCGCATGCCCTTTTTTGGGATGCCAACGGCATAAAAACATGGGCTTACTGGCAGCCCGGGCAAAGCCCCGAACGGCGCTATGCCGACGAGCAAGATTATGTGGATGAAATGCTCAGCCTGTTAAACGAGGCGGTCGCTTGCCGTGTGGCCAGCCCGCATCCGGTAGGGGCGCATATTAGCGGCGGCTTAGATTCATCCAGTATGGCTGTTTTGGCCAATCGCATTTTGCAAAAAGAAGGCCGCCAAGCAATCGGCTTTTCGTGGGCGCCGCCCTTGCCCGCAGACCCAAACGACATGCTGGCGGTTGATGAACGTAGGCTAGTAGAAGCGGTGCGCGCCGCCGAACAGAACTTAAATATTCGCTACAACCAACTTAGCGGGCAAGACGTTCTGGCGCATGCCACCCGTGATATCACCTTGCAGCCGACTACCACCCTGCAGTTTGAGCTGGCAACCAGCCGTGATGCCGCCAGCTTGGGCATTCGCACCATGCTTTCGGGTTGGGGCGGCGATGAAATCATGGTTTTTAATGGGCGTGGTTATTTTTCGGACTTATTGCGCAAAGGCCGCTGGCTGACTCTGCAACGAGAATTAAGCCATCGTGGAGAATTAATTGATATGCCAGTTTGGAAGCAGTGGATTTTAAGCGGGCTGTTCCCCTTGCTGCCTACCGCGCTGCTTAAATTACTTCAGCCGCAAGATTATCCCCCCGCACCCGCCTTACCGAGCTCTTTACGCCCAGCTTTTGCTGAAAAACTAAAGAGGGTTCGCCCATTAATTAAACCAGACCTGCGCGAAAGCCCTGGCGTGCGTAAGATGCAAATCGCCTTGCTTAATAATGGGCATCTCAGCTACCGCATGGAGTCTTGGGCTAGCCATGGAGCCACATTGGGTATTACTTATGCTTATCCGTTACTCGACAAGCGTTTGGTTGAGTTTGCATTAAGTATTCCAGATTACATGTTTCTAAAAAATGGCTGGAAGCGTTACCTCTATCGCACGGCTATGAAGGGTATTTTGCCAGAGAATGTGGCTTGGCATAAAAGAAAAGAAGACCCCGCCATGGCCGCGGGGGGCAGGTCGGTTCATCAAGAAGTTGCCGAGCAATTAAAAGCAAGTGTACAAGCCCGTGCCGATAACCCCTATGTTGATATTGAGCAAATGAATGCCGCCGTCGAGTCTGAATCTAATTTGCAGAGAGCTTTAGCAGACGAAAACCTGACCGGTGTTCAGAGAAGGCGCATTCGCATGCAAATGGGGGCAGGCCGCGAAAAATGGTTGGTTTTTGTTAAAAACCCATTCATTAAAGAGAGGGAAGATATCGGATGAGTTCTGCCCCTTTATGGCAACGCCTAAAACGTTTTTTACGCCGCCCTTGGCGAGACCGGGCTTTGTTTGTGCAAGCCTATATTTTGCTGGGTTTGGCACGCATGGCGATTAAAACACTCAAGTTTGAGACCGTGGTTAAACGGTTGGGCAGCTCGGGCGTAGAAACCGCTGCCGAAGTTCCCATTCAGCATAAACACCAAGCCTTGCGTGTGGCCTGGGCCATCCGCGCTGCCAGCCGATTCACGCCTTGGAAGAGCAATTGTTTTCCACAGGCCATAACGGGCAAAATAATGTTAAGTGCTCGTGGCATCGGCAGTACAGTTTATTTTGGGGCAGCCTTTAAAGAACACAAAAAAATGGAAGCTCATGCTTGGCTGCGCTGTGGAGAAGTTTATGTAACCGGCGGGCAAGGGGGTAAGCGTTTTGGTATAGTGGGGATTTTTGGTTAATTGATATGGCAAAAATTATTAATCCCACCCAGTTAATTAAGCAATTAATCCGTGCGGTTCGGTTGGTTTGGCAAGCGGCCCGCCAATGGACCTTAATCAACATTTTATTGATTTTTATTCAAGGAACTTTGCCGCTGGTGACCTTGTATTTATTAAAATTAATTGTAGATACTGTAACCGTCAGCATTAATTCGCCAGATAAAAACACTGCATTTTTACAAGTGGGAACTTGGATTTTAATCGCAGCCGGAGTTGCTTTAATGAGTAATTTTGCTCGTTCACTTGGCGAGTATGCCAGCGAGTCTCAAGGGTTAATTGTGACAGATTATGTGGCGAATATTTTGCATGCCCAGTCTGTAGCGGTTGATTTGGAATATTACGAAGATTCAAGTTATTACGATACCCTGCACCGTGCTCAAAAAGAAGCGCCTTACCGTCCAACTCGCATTGTTAATGGGCTTATTCAGGCGGCTCAAAATGGCTTATCTTTGCTCGGGATTGTTGGTTTGTTAATTACATTTAATTGGGCCATGGCTTTAATTTTATTGTTGGCGGCTTTACCTGGTGCTTTTGTGCGCATTATCCATTCGCGCCGCTTATTTGGTTTGGACAGTTCGCAAACCGAAAAAGAACGCCGCTCCGCTTATTTTCATAACGTTTTGGTGGATGTGCAGTACGCCAAAGAATTAAGGTTATTAAACTTAGGCGATTTATTTCAAGAAAGATACACCCAATTAAAAGAGCAAATCCGTACGGGTAAGTTAACTTTGGCGGCTACCCGCGTGCGCTCAGAATTAATTGCCCAAACCATCTCTACCGCCGCTTTATTTGGCTCCTTGGCTTGGATTTCTTGGCAAACGGTTCAAGGGTTGGTTACCTTGGGCGATTTGATGGTTTACTACTTAGGCTTTCAAAGTGGTTTAACCTTTATGCAGTCTTTTTTGCGCTCGGTGGCTGGCTTATATGAAGACAGCTTGTTTTTAACCAATTTATATACATTTTTAGACATTAAGCCGAAAATCATAGCACCTGTAGACGTCATTCCCGTTCCTTCGGAAAAGCAAGTCGTTGTTTCGTTTAATAATGTCAGCTTTACCTACCCCAGCCGAGAAAAAGAAGCGCTTAAAGATATTAATCTAACCATTGCCCCCGGCGAAGTGATTGCCATTATTGGTGAAAACGGTTCTGGCAAAACCACGTTAATTAAATTGCTCTGCCGCTTGTACGACCCATCCGCAGGAGAGATTAAAGCCGATGGGGTGAGCCTGCCATCTTTTAATCCTATAGAATGGCAAAGCCAGATTAGTGTGACCTTTCAGGATTTTGCCCGCTACAACTTAAGTGTGCGCGAAAATATTTGGTTAGGAAACGTGCAGGTCGAACCCGAAGATGAAACCATTGAACAAGCCGGGCGCCGCGCTGGAGCAGATTCCTACATAAGGCGTTTGCCGCAAGGGTATGACACCATGTTGGGGCATTGGTTTAAAAGGGGCCAAGAATTAAGCGGCGGCGAATGGCAAAAAATTGCCTTGGCGCGCATGTTTTGGCGCAATGCCAAAATTTTAGTGATGGACGAGCCTACCAGCGCTTTAGACCCATTGGCAGAAGCAGAGTTATTTAACGAATTTAGAGCCTTGTTAGATGGACGAAGTGCCATTTTGATTAGTCACCGATTTTCAACCGTGCAAATGGCTGACCGCATATATGTGATGGAACTAGGCCGTATTATTGAGCAAGGTACCCATGCTGAATTAATGGCAAATAAAGGCCATTACGCGCATCTTTATCATACGCAGGCGCAACACTATCAAGAAGATTAAAAATAGATTAATCTCGGGTAAAATAAACTATGGATTTATCAACAAGCGACAAATTAAGCGAAAATATTTTGTTTATTAATTAAGTTAATGCTGGGCATTCGGGATTTATCTGATTGCCCAGCATCTTTTTTTGAGGAGATGTCATGTCTAGTATGCGAGTAAAAAATAGTTTGTTTTTGAAATTGTTAATTAAAAATACTTTGCGAATGGCATCTTTTTTGTTGGTGGCTGTCATCAGTGCTTTTATTGTGGTAACAGTGGTTTATGCCGCGGCTACTATTACTGCCACCAAGACGGACGCTTTAGTGGTTGATGTTAATGGTGATGGCGTTGCCAGCCCAGGGGATACGCTTGAATATACAGTCGTCATTACCAACGCAGGGGCCGATGATGCGACTGGTGTGACCTTTACTGACACAATAGACGATAACACCACTTATGTTGTTAGCTCAATGGTTTACTCACCGATAGCCTTTGATGATACATTCCCGATAACGGTTTTGGGTAATGTCAGCATTGATTCATCGGTAAACGGCTATAGTGTAATTTCCAACGATAATACCGGTTCTCCTGCAACTTCTACGATTAATACGTATACCGCTACAACAGCCAATGGTGGTGATGTGGTGATGACCACCAGCGGCGCGGGCGTTGGACAGTTTACTTATAACCCACCGGCGGGCTTCGAAGGAACGGATACCTTTACCTATACCTTATCCAACTCTGTGGGTAGTTCAACCGCTACGGTTAGTATTCCTGTAAGCGGCATGGTTTGGTTTATTAATAACAATGCTACCAGTTGTACAACGCTCGCGGCGGGTTGCGGCAGGCTTTCTAGCCCATTTTCTAGCTTGGCTTCCTTTAATTCCTATAATAACGGCTCGGGGAATAACCCTGCCGCTAATGATAGTATTTTTATTTATGAGAGTGCTAGCCAATATACTGGCGCAATCAGCTTGCAGAGCGGTCAAAAATTAATTGGTCAGGACGCAACTGCCAGCTTAGCCAGCATTACGGGGTTATCTACTCCTTTAGGAAGCCCCAGTTTCCCCAGCATGAATAGTGCCAATGGAACAGTGGTAAATCTAGGGAGTACGGTTACTTTAAATAGTAATGTTACGGCGCGCGGTTTTCAAATTAATTCCACAACGAGTACAGGTTTAAATGATGGAGTATCTGCTATTACCGGCGTGAGCGTGAGTGATGTCAGTGTGGCTTCTACTACCGGTACGGCCGTTTCTCTTTCAGATATGGGCGGCACGCTGACGTTTAAAAGCATTGCTGCCAATGGGGCGGCTAATGGTATTTCTTTGACGAACACAACCGGTAGTTTTACTGTAAACGGGGATGGCAGCGATACGACTACTGGCGGGAATAGTTCGGGCGGCGTTATCCAAAATATTACTGGCAGTGGTGTTTATTTAAGCAATGTTCAAAATATTACGCTAAGGCGTATGACCATTACCAGCAGCGCCAATTATGGCATTTCTGGATCAACGGTGAGCAGTTTTACAACTGAATACAGCACGATTAACGGTACAAATGGCGACACAGGCAGCGAAGGCAGCGTTAATTTTACAGGCCTAACCGGTGTTGCCAGTGTTTACAAAACGAATATCAGCGGCGGCTTTGCGGATAATTTCGTCGTAACCAATTCTAGCGGAACGCTTAACCGCATTACTTTTGACGGTGTAACGATTGGTGCCAATAGCACCGCGAATGGGAATGACGGTGTGCGCTTGGCTGCTACGGGTACTGCTGTATTAAATGCAACAGTAAGAAATAGCACGTTCACCTCGGCTCGTGTTGATTTGTTTGACTTATTTGTGGGCGGGGATGCTACATCGGACTTGGTTTTTGATGGGAACACCTTATCTAATAATCACCCGGCCATTGCATCTGGCGGTTTTAGTATTAGAACTGGCGATGGAACCGGAAATGTTGATGTAACTTTTAACATTAAAAATAACACCTTCCGAGATGCAGCAGCTGATGCAGTTACTATATCTAAGGGGAATGATTCTGGCGCAACAGGTGTAGTTCAAGGAGAAATTCAGAGTAATACCATTGGTGTAGCTGCAACCGCCGATTCAGGTTCTGTTAGTGGTTCGGGCATCTTTCTTAAAAATGCTAGTTCGGGTACTTTAACGACATTAATTAAGAATAATAATATCTATCAATATTATTTGGATGGCATTACCTTATTGACGGATTCAACCACTTCTTATACGGGCAAGATTAACGCCACGATAACGAGTAATACCATATCAAACCCAGCAGATAGCTTTGCCAATGGCGTTTATTTTAGAACCTACGCCAGTGGTGTTTTTGATGTTTGTTTGGATATTGGCGGCGCTGGTGTTAGCAATACAATCTCAACAGCTGGCGGTAGTGGTGGGTATGATTATTACTTACGCCAATTACAAACGACAGCGGTTAAGTTGCCCGGTTATGCCGGTACTGCGACAGATGCGACGGCTGTGCAAACCTATATCAACGGCAGAAATGATTCGCCAACGGGTTTAGTTACTGCATCTGGCGGTGGTTTTAGTAACAACAGTGGAAGTTGTTTGCAGCCGATTGTGGGCTTGCCAAGCAATCAGCCGATGGTCGTTGAGCCACCTGGGAATACCCAGCAAACGGTTTTAATTAATCAGTCGGTTACGGCTCCGCTTAATCTAGTCGCTTCACAGCAGAGCAATCCCTTCGGCTTTAGCTTTGTATCTGATGCGGCGCAAGGTTTGTTTGTAAATAATTCCATCGTCAATGCAACTGGTTTGCAATCCGTATTAACGCCGCTTTCGCTGGGAACATTGCCAGCCGGTAAGAGCGTGACGATTAAATACCAGGTTACCATTAATCAGCCTTTAAGCCCTACCGCAACCACTCAAGTCTCTAATCAAGCTACTATAAGCGGCAGTAACTTTTCTGATGTGCTAACCGATGACCCAGATGTAGGCGGCGCTGCAGACCCAACCGTTACATCGGTTACTCAGCCCGATTTAATCGCAACCAAGAGCAATGATGTCAGCGGTGCTACCACCTTCCCAACTGGCTGGAACTGGACCATTAACCTTGCCAATACTGGCTCGGGTATAGCTACTTTTAACAGCGGTCAAACCATTTTTGCCGACAACTTGCCCAATAGCGGATTAAGTTATGGGTCGGTCAGCACCGCCAACCCAAGCGGCATTGGCGGCACTGGCAGCATTAGCTGCAGCATTGATGGCAGCAGCAATCTCA
>CAYOGW010000050.1:19207-19344 GCA_964403635.1 uncultured Anaerolineaceae bacterium
TGCCAATACAGGTTCGGGCATCGCCACCTTCACCAGCGGTCAAACTATTTTTGCAGACAACCTGCCCAATAGCGGCTTAAGTTATGGTTCGGTCAGCACCGCCAACCCAAGCGGCATCGGCGGCACTGGCAGCATTA
>CAYOGW010000051.1:0-19160 GCA_964403635.1 uncultured Anaerolineaceae bacterium
GGCGCGGTGGCAGACAGCATGAGCATTCATACCGTCTTTAATGGTGCAGGTCAAAATCAGGCTACAGAAGAAGTGCAAAAATCTCTGGGTGATTTAGCCGCCGAGATTCTTTATTTTGCGCGCAGTATGGCAGAGCCAGACCCAGAGCGTGAAGCGGCGGATATTGTGCTGCGAGACTTTTTAATTGGCTTGTATCAGGGGCAATATGATTGGGCAGCCGAAATGTATGGCGGTGACACCAGTTTGTTGCAAACGTGGAACCCAACCGTAGATAAAAAAGATTTAATTAAATTACTAGAGCTAGGCTGCACTCAAAATGGGCTGCAATGTCTTGCCCCCTTAATGGTCACTTATGCCGGGCCCGATGCGCGGGGCGGCTATCAGTTTTGGGTCGAGTTCGCTTTGCCAGACGGCAGTTTGTTTTATCAAGGCCCGTGCTGCGGAGAAGAAGGCGGCGGTCCTTATCCATCTCGCTTTTTATTTACTGTATTAAAGGTGGATGGGAAGTGGCAAGTTCAAGAGTTGCCGCCTTACATGCCATAGCAAAATTCGCAGGCTTACCGCCTGCGAATTTTATTTAATATCAAATTGATTTCTGGAATTTTAAGCATCAATATGACCAAACCGTAGGTTAAGACTCCAATGGCTACCCCACCCAAGCCAATGAGCCAGGCGCTCTGGCTCAGCCCAAGCTGCATCCAAATAATGAGAGCGATTGCCATGCTCAAGCCTGCCAGCCCAATTTTCCCTGTTCCAAGGGCAATTTCGCGCCCATTAATTCCATTTAATTTTTGCCGCATCAAAAAGAACAACAAGCCTGCTTCGAGCGCGGTTGCCAACGAATTCGCCAAAGCCAATCCGCCGTGTGGTAACCAGCTAATTTGTTGAAACCAACCCGAAAATAAAATACTTAACAATACGTTTAAGGTCATTGCGCCAACACCTACTACTACGGGTGTAAAGGTATCTTGACGGGCATAAAAGGCGCGGGTTAATACTTCTAGTATCGAATGCCCCACCATGCCAGCCGCGAACCAAGCCAGCGCCCAAGCCGTCATCTGAACAGCCAGCGCATCAAATTCACCACGCTGATAGAGCATCGCAACAATCGGCTGAGCCAAAATAATTAAACCAATGCTTGCTGGAATAGCAAATAAAAGCATGCCGCGAATGGCCGTTGCCAAGGCATGACGCATTTCATCTTGTTTGCCAAGCGCAAATTGAGCCGAAAAAGTAGGCATGGCCGCGATAGCAACACTCTGCGCAATGACTGCCTGCGCCATGAGCATTAAGGCAAAGCCATAAAAAAGGCTGGTAACACTGCCGGGCGCCATTTGTGAAGCCAGCCACGTATTAACCCAAAAATTAAGTTGCACCACCCCCGCGCCGAGTACTCGCGGACCCATTAATCGCATGACTTGTTTAACGGCTGGGTTATTTAACCCCAACAAAGAATTGATGGTTAAGTTTTGTGCAAAAGTTGGAACATGTTGTTGGGCAAGCTTAATTAAAGTTGGCAGTTGTACCAGCAAGTAAAGCCCAGCCCCAATCACCACGCCCCACGCCAAGCCATAAATGCCAAACCAACGTGCCAACACCAGAACCCCAAAAATTTGACCAATTTGATACATGGCGGCTGTAATTTGTGGAATAAAAAATATCTGGTGCGCGTTGAGCACACCAACCGCCAACCCGCCCAAACCAAACAGCACACTGGCAATTAATTGAATGCGTAATAAATCAACGGTTAAGTTAAAAAGAACAGGGTCTGCAGAAAGGCCGGGCGCTAAGAGATGTTGAACAATTTGGGGGGCAAAAATAGCCGCGAAAACGGCTAACAGGCTAAGGCTGAGCCCGACCAAATTCGCTAACGAAAAGGCCAAACGCCAGGCGTCAGAAACTTCATTTTTAACCAATAATCCGGTAAAAGTAGGTAAAAAAGCTGAGCCCAAAGCGCCAGCCGCCATTAAAGTAAAGAGTGTTTCGCTAACGCGGTTGGCGGCGTAGAAGGCATCTAGCTGGGCGGCGGGAAAAGCCTGCGCCACAAGGATGCCGCGCAGCAAACCCATTAGCTGCCCAAAAATAATAGCCGCGGCAACAGTGCCAGCGGCGCGCGCAATTTGACGATTGGCAGATTGATTCATGCGCCAAATTGTACTCGTTTCAGAAACTTGTGGTTGATGCAAATTATTTTGGAACAAAAGTGCTATAATGCCGCAAAATTGTGGAGGCGAAAATGAAAAATAATCGATTATGGATAGGATTTTTGGTGTTGATGTTGGCGGCGATGGCCTGCGAAAGCGGTGAAAATTTGCCCGCATTGGTGACGGTGCAGGCTCCCGAACAACCTGTTTCCTCTTCCGCGGGGGTTTCCTCCGCTGGCGGCTTGAGCGAGATTCCGCTGCAAGTAGGTTATGGCTATCAGAGTTCGTTTTACGAGTTGTATTTTACAGACCCGTTTAATCGCGCGGCTGATATGCAAGAAGGCGGCGTGGATGCGCCTTTGGTCGCGGCAATCGATTCGGCGCGCCAGTCTGTGGATGTGGCTATTTACAGTTTAAGTTTGCAATCTGTTCAAGATGCTTTGTTAAGAGCGCATCAACGCGGCGTAACGGTTCGGATTGTGATGGAGAGCGATAACATGGAACGGACTGTGCCCCAGCGATTAATTGGCGCTGGTATAGAAATTATCGGTGACCGGCGCGAAGGGCTAATGCACAATAAATTTGTAGTTATTGATCGTTCTGAAGTTTGGCTGGGCTCGACCAATTTCACATCTTCGGGCGTGTATGATGATAACAATAATTTGATTCGAATTCGCTCTACAAAAATTGCCGAAAATTACACGGTTGAATTTGAAGAAATGTTTGTAGATGATTTCTTTGGTCCAGATGTTATCGCGCAAACACCAAATCCAGCGATTGCGATTGACGGCATTATGGTTGAAACTTATTTTTCACCAGACGATAAGGTTGCTAAACGCATTGTAGAACTGCTTAAAGGAGCGAAAAAGAGTATTTATTTCTTGGCTTACTCTTTTACAGCCGATGACTTTGCCAATGTGCTTTTGCAAAAAGAACAAGATGGGCTCGCTATTGTGGGGGTTATGGATGACGAGCAGGCGCGCAGCAATCAGGGTGGGGAATTTGCTACGTTTACAGATGCAGGAATCGATGTGCGGATTGATGGCAACGCTGGTTTAATGCATCATAAAGTGTTTATTATTGATGAGCAAATTGTTATTTTAGGCTCCTATAACTTCAGTGCCAGCGCTGAAAAACGGAATGATGAAAATGTGATCATCATCTTTGATGCTGATTTTGCAAAATTATTTATGCAAGAGTTTGAACGGGTGTATGACGAAGGAAAACGATAATTTTTATTACACCCAAAAATACGCGAGAGCAGCCCGCTCTCGCGTATTTTTTAATTAAGCCGTAACTTTTTTACAAGTTAAGCGACATATAGGGTGTAACGTCTTATTGATAATTTAAGGAGAAAAAAATGAAAACAAAAAGTTATGCGCTCGTATTGTTTTTGGTTGTGATGTCTTATTTATTAGCGGCTTGTGCTCCCGGCTCGGTGGTTATTCGCGGCGCTGATGATTCCGAAGGCGATTCATCGGAAGTTTCTGGCAGCGACGATTCTTTAGAATCTGAAGATGCTTCTAGCTCCACCGATTCGTCCTTGGCATTCTCAGAATCGTCATCTTCCTCTGTAGGTGATAGCCAAGATAGTTTGGAATTTGTAGGTGTCATAGAAGCGATTAATGGCAATGAAGTAACCATTGGCGGCGAAACGTTTGTATTAGAAGGCGCAGAATCGTTGTTAAGCCAGTTTGCCCCCGGAACATTAATTAAAGTACATGTTGAATTAAACGAAGATGGTACCTATACCATTGTTGAAGTTGAAATAGCCGACTCTGATTCAGAATTGGGCTGGGATGATAATGGCGTCGACATTGAAGATAGTGATGACTCAGAAGAGAGTGAAATGTCTGAAAGCTCTGACGAAAGTGAAGACTCTGATGAGAGTGAAGATTCGGACGAGAGTGAAGATTCGGACGAGAGCGAAGATTCAGAAGAATCGGACGATTAAGGCTTGATTTTAAGCAAGACATTATTTTCCTCGCCTGAGAAGGCGAGGAAAATAATTTAAATTTGACATATACTATGGATAGAATTTTATTGGTTACTCATTCAAGATTAACGAAATCCATGTCCGACACTTCTGCCGCCCTCAACTTAACTTCTCTGCGCCGTTTAGATTCGCAGACGATTTCTGATATTTATGATTTGTATTTTGCCGAAATTTTTAAATTTGTGCGGTATCGCGTGAATGATGATTTGCATGCCGAAGATATTGCTAGCGAAACCTTTATTCGTTTAATGGAGGCAGTTAATCAATCGGGTTTTCCGCATAGTAACCTGCGTGGCTGGTTATATGCGACCGCTTCTCATATGGTAACAGACCACTTTAGGCGTTCATATCGCCGTCCGGTAGAAGCGTTAGATGACCAATTTGTGGATGACGATGCGCTTAATCCATTAGCTGTTGCAGAGCAATCCGAAGAGCAAGTTCGATTAAAGAAGGCCCTGCAAACCCTCACAGAAGAACAACAAAGTGTCCTTTCGTTGCGATTTGGACAAGGCTTATCGTTAGATGAATCGGCTGCGATATTAAATAAAAATGTGAATGCCATAAAGCAACTTCAATTTCGGGCGCTGGCGGCGTTAAACCGTCAACTGGGTGCAAAACCATGAAACCAAATTTCATTGATATTTTAGATACCTGTCTCGCAGAATTAGAGCAGGGGGTTAGTGTGGATGCACTTGTTAATCGCTATCCGCATTTTGCAGAAGACCTACGACCAATATTAGAAACGGCGCTTGATGCGAGTTCTTTGGCTGTTAAAGAAGTGCCAGCCGATGTATTGAAGCGTGGAAAAGTGCGGGTTTTACGAGCGGCAGCGGAACAACGAGAGAAGCTGCCGGTTGCCTTGCCATTTTGGTTGCAAATTAAACAAGTTTTTGAGCGAAATCAATATATTCCGCGGTTGGCATTTAATTTACTTTTGGTTGCCATCTTGCTCTTTACAGCAGGTACCAGTTTGGTTTCTGCTTCCGCTGAGTCGATCCCTGGGGATAATTTGTATCCGATGAAACGAGGTTTAGAGTCGCTGCGGCTTTGGGCAACCTTGGATGAACAAGCCAAGGTAACGATTAAAAATCAACTAGAAGAAGAGCGTCTGCGAGAAGTAGAACATGTGCTGGCTCAGAAACGCCAAGCCGATGTGGAATTTATCGGTGTGGTGACCAGCCAGCAAGAAACAGAATGGATTGTAGGCGGCATTCGGGTGTCTGTTTCCGAACAAACTCAAATGGATGAGGCTGTTCAGGTGGGGGATATTATTCAAATTAATGGAACATCTCAAGCTGATGGGGTTGTGTTGGCAAGAGAAATTCGGTTGGTGACAAGCTTAGAATTTTCGCCATTATTACTTCCTCCAGATGGAAATTCTGATATTCTTCGCGGTCAAAATTGGGGCAGTGGTGTTGGTAAGTCGGCTGAAAGTAGTTCGTCCTCATCTAGCAGTAGAGAGGGTTTTAGTTCGTCAGCGAGTTCATCCTCGGATGATAAAAAAGAAGAAGATGATGAAGAGTCATCCTCTTCCGAAGAAGATGAAAGTGAAGAGTCGAGCAGTTCGGATGATTAATTAAAAAAGCGAGGCGCGCCTCGCTTTTTTAATTAAGGAATTTAGGCGATTGTGATATATTTGTTCTATTCAATTTGAATATTAAAATTAACGAAAAGCTGATTTGAGCTTAATTAAACCTTCTGGAGGCCGCATGCAAGACACGCATTTTTACCTTGGCAGACTGTTTGATTTTACAAAAGGACAAGCGGGTGAAAAACCGTTGTTGTATAACCCAGCCGATTTAACCACCCATGCCGTTGTAACTGGTATGACTGGTTCTGGTAAAACCGGCTTGTGTATTTCATTAATGGAAGAAGCCGCTTTACAAGGTATTCCTGCCATTTTAATTGACCCCAAAGGTGATTTAACCAATTTATTGCTGCATTTTCCCAATATGGCACCAGAAGATTTTCAGCCGTGGCTGGATGCCGATACCATTCGTAGGCAAGGTAAAGCGTTAGAGCAAGCCGCCGGTGAAACTGCCGAACAATGGAAAAAGGGTTTGGGGGAGTGGGGCATTTCTAAAGAACGATTAACCGCGCTTAAAAACGCGGCGCAATATGGCATTTATACGCCCGGTTCAGACGCGGGTTTGCAAGTGAGTGTTTTGTCTTCTCTCTCCGCGCCCGAGCTGCCTTGGGAAGGAAACCGAGAGATATTAAGAGAGCGCATAGCCAGCACGGTTACAGCTTTGCTAGGCTTGGTAGGCTATGATGATGTAGACCCTTTGCGTTCCCGTGAGCACATTTTACTTTCTAATATTTTTGAGCACGCTTGGAGCAATGACAAACCGCTAGATTTAACTGAATTAATTTTACAAGTGCAAAACCCACCATTTCAACAATTGGGGGCTTTTCCATTAGAGAACTTTTTTGCAGCCAAAGATCGCAGCAGCTTGGCAATGGTCTTAAATAACATTTTGGCTTCGCCAGCTTTTCAGGCGTGGCGCGAGGGGCAGGCGTTAAATATTCCAGAATTGCTTTACACCGCCGATGGCCGTCCGCGTCAGTCTGTTTTTTATTTGGCCCATTTAAGCGAAGGCGAACGTATGTTTTTTGTCACCTTGCTGCTTTCCGCCTTTGAAACTTGGATGCGTACCCAGAGCGGCTCTTCTTCTTTGCGCGGCATTCTTTATTTCGATGAATTATTTGGTTATCTGCCCCCTCAACGGAACCCGCCTAGCAAAACCCCGTTGTTACGCATGCTTAAACAAGCTCGCGCGTTTGGGGTAGGTTTGGTGCTGGCTACCCAGAACCCAGTAGATGTAGATTACAAAGCGCTCTCTAACGCGGGTACTTGGTTTGTGGGTAAGTTACAAACCGAACGGGATAAAGAACGCCTGTTAGATGGTCTTGAAGCGGCTAGCGGCGGCCTAGACCGCGCTGGTTACGACAAAGTGATTTCAGCGTTGGGGAAACGGGCATTTTTATTACACAATATTCACGAGAAAAAACCAGTGTTGTTTCAAACGCGTTGGGTGATGAACTTTTTAGCCGGGCCATTAACCCGCGCCCAAATCCCTGCGGCGAACCAGCTTGCCGGAGCGGCGAACCCACCACAAGTTGCCTCCCGTTTAATTAATGGGGAAACCCCTGCCGCCGATTTGGGCAAGTTTCAACCTGTCAGCTATGCTTCGCCTCCCAGTGTTGAACCCGCTATGGCTGAGCCAGCCAGAAGCCCTGCGACTCGTAAGGCGCAGCATCCCACCGATATCCCTGGTACAGAAACCCGCCCAGCCATCCCCTCTGGCATTGCTGAATATTTCTTACCGCTTAATTACAGTATTACGCAGGCTTTTAAAGCCTCTGCCGAGCCGATGCCCGCCGATGCCCGTATGGAAGCGATTTTGTACCGCCCAACCTTGCTGGCGGCTGCAAAAGTCCGTTTGCTCGATCGGCGTTATGGGGTAGATAGCGAAGTGTTAAAAGCAGCTTTGGTGGATGAAATGGATAAACGCGGTGTGGTGCGTTGGGAGAGTTTTGCTTATGGCGGGGCTGGCGTAGAGAATATTGAAAAACAGCCCTCTCCGCAGGCGCGATTTGAAACCCCAGACGCGGCTTATTTAGACGCCAAGCAATTAGCCAATTTGCAAAAAGATTTTGCCGATTGGGTGTACCGGACAACATCCGTCTCGGCGCGGGTGAATGATACATTAAAGGTATATGCCGGGCCTGATGTGAGCATGGCAGAGTTTCGAACTGCCTGTGCGGACGCGGCGCGCGCGGCGCGTGATGCTGAAATTGCCAAAGCGGTTACAACGTTAAATCGTCAATTGGCTACATTGCAAGACCGTCTTAACAGAGAAACCCGCGAATTAGAACAAGATGAACGAGAATTGGATAGCCGCAAATGGGAGGAGAACGCCACCCATGCAGAGAATGTGCTTGGGTTTATAACCGGCAAAGGCTCTATGCGAAAAGTTTCTTCCTCCATGACAAAACGCCGTTTAACCGAGCAAGCCAAAGCAGAAGTAGACGAATCGGTGGATGCGATTCAACAATATCAATCGCAAATTGCTGAAATAGAGCAACGCCGCGAGCAGTTAACACAAGACATTAATGACAAATGGGCGGCGGTGGTTAATCAGGTTAGCGAAGTTTCAGTTGCTGCCAAAAAGTCTGATGTGTATGTGGAGTATTTTGGTGTTGCTTGGGAGCCGTACTACTTAATCCGTTCAGGAGATGAGTTGTACGAATTGCCTGGCTTCGACAAAGGTTAATTTAATTGGAACCAGCGCCATTCATTAAGCGTCTTATCACGGCAGTTTATTAATCTGTTATTTAGTTATATCCATTAGTATTTTCACTTAAGAGTAAATTATTTCTTATGCATCAAACTACTGTTCGCTTCGCTCGCCCGCCGCGCCCTTCGGACCAACCGGGGTTAATTTGGGTACAAATGGCAGCTGCCTTAACCGGCGGTATTGTTGTATTTGGGGTTGTTTTAAGCCTGCTTTCAATGTTGTATGGCTTGGTGTATGCTGGCCGTATTTTCCCCGGCGTATCCGTGGCGGGAGTAGACCTTTCAGGTCTTAATCAAGATGAAGCAGTGATTAAGTTAAGTACCAGCTTAACCTTCCCGTATGGTGGGCGGGTAACGTTAAGGGATGGTGCCAATACTTGGACAACCACGCCCGCTCAATTGGGAATGCTCTTTGACCCCAAGGCAACCGCTGAATTGGCTTATCAGTTTGGACGAAGTTTGAATCCCTTACAAAATTTGAACGACCAATTAAACGGGCTGCAAGTAGGGATTGACCTGCCCCCTGTGAGTATTTTTGATCAACGGGTGGCTTATATTTATTTGCAAAATTTAGCAAAAGAGATAGACCGCCCAGCCCAAGAGGCCTCTCTCACCATTAATGGGTTAGAAGTAAGTGCTGTGCCCGGGCAAATGGAGCGGGTTTTAAACGCGGATGCTTCTTTGGTGTTTATTAACGCGCAATTATTAACTTTTCGAGACGGTGAAGTTCCCTTAGTGGTTATCGAGCGTGCGCCTAACGTGATGGACGCAGGCTTACAGGCAGAACAAGCCCGCAGGTTACTCTCTGCGCCGTTAACCATTTCTCTGCCCAACGCGCAAGCCGCCGACCCTGGCCCTTGGCAGCTACAGCCGGAAGAAATGGCAGAGATGTTAAAAATTGGCACTCATAACACCGAGGCTGGTATGCAAGTTCGCTTAGAGTTTGACCCGCGTATTTTAGGACCCAAATTAAGAACTATTGCCGGTAGTGTAAACCGCCCAGCCAATAACCCACGCTTTATCTTTAATGATGAAACCGCTCAACTAGAATTAATCCAATCTGCTTTTGTTGGGCGAGAAGTTCAAATTGATGCCAGCATTCAAGCGCTTAATGATGCTATCATCACCGGCCAGCAAAATGTTCCGTTGGTATTAAACCTAGAACAGCCCATTGTTCCAGAAACCAGCACCGCGGCAGAATTGGGAATTACTCAATTGGTCAGCGCTCATACCACTTATTTTTATGGTTCCAGCGCGGCCCGCTTGCAAAATATTCAGGCCGCCGCCATTAAATTTCATGGTTTATTGGTGCCGCCCGGGGCAACCTTTTCTATGGGTGAGTGGATGGGCGATGTAAGTTTAGATAATGGCTTTGCCGAAGCATTAATTATTTATAACGGTCAAACCATTAAGGGCGTCGGCGGCGGGGTTTGTCAAGTGAGCACTACTTTGTTCCGCACCGCCTTTTTTGGCGGCTTCCCCATCGTTGAAAGGCATGCCCACGCTTATCGTGTCAGTTATTACGAACAGCGCCGCGGCGGCGGAATTGATACCAACTTAGCAGGGTTAGATGCAACTGTTTATTTTCCATTAATCGACTTTAAATTTGTGAACGACACCCCTTACTGGCTATTAATGGAAACGTATTTCAACCCTTCTAGTTCATCATTAGAATGGAAGTTTTACTCTACATCCGATGGGCGTACTATTACTTATGACACTACCGGCCCGCAAAACATCATTCCCGCCCCGCCGCCAGAGATTCGTATTAACCCAGAGTACAGCCGTGACGAATTTAAACAAGTAGACTACGCCGCCGAAGGCGCGGATGTCATCGTCACACGAACCGTAATGCGGGATGGTAAAATTCACTTTATAGACAAATTTGTCACCAATTATCAACCGTGGCGAGCCGTTTGCGAATATGGACCTGGAACTAAAGACCCCGAAAAAATTGCCAAAAAACGCGGCTTATGTCAAAGTTAAGCAAGCCCGCATGGTAAAATTTGCTCCGATTAATCGCCGATAGGAGAATACATGGTGAAAAAAGAACTGCTAGAAATTTTGCGCTGCCCAGCCTGTGTGCGTGAAAGCGAGGCATTACTACAATTAACACGCGATAGCTGGCTGGTCTGTCAGGATTGCGGCAGAAAATACCCAATCGTAGATCAAATACCCGTCATGCTAATAGACGAAGGTGACAAGTGGCTTAACACTGCCGCCAAAGACTTACCCGTTCCGCCACCAGCCAGATAAATGTCAGAAATTCATCAGTGGATTGAGCAATTAAGGAATGGGGATGATGATGCGGCTGAGCGGGCCGCTATCCAACTGGCGGGCTCACCCCAGGCGTCACTTCCGTGTTTAAAAAATTTGCTCCACGCTGAAGACCCTGATGAACGATGGTGGGCATTAAGAACCTTAGCCCTTTTCCCACATCAAGAAGAACTAGTTTCATTATTTATTACAGCATTAAAAGATTCATCAGTTCAGGTGCAGCAATGTGCGGCATTGGCCCTATGTAAATATCCAACCGAGGCCGCCTTAGACGAATTAATTAAATTACTTTCAGATAAAAATAGTTTGCTTGTTACATTAGCAGGAAATGCAATAATAAAAATAGGTTCTGCGGCAGTGCCAGCACTCTTACAAGTGTTAGATGATAAAAATAATTCTGCTCGAATAGAAGCAGCCCGCATATTGGCAGAACTATCTGATACAAGAACCATACCCGCTTTAATGAAAGCAATGAGCGAAGAATCGGCACTCGTGCAATATTGGGCCGAACAAGGATTAAATAAAATGGGTCTCGGAATGGTTTATATAAAACCTGACTGACTACCGAAAGAGAAAATAAAATGATGCAAATGATTAAAAAAATTACCCCTCGACAATTAATTATTGGTGCTGTAGGCCTCGTGTTGTTTGTTACAGCCATGTTGGTTGTAAGAAGCATTGTGGTTTCGTGGTGCTTAACGCCGCTCCCGGGCATTGCAATTTCAGGTTGTGGTGAAAGCACCGACCCGCAATTTACAGAAGAAGGAGCAGCCTTGCCTCCAGTTCCTCCAACACCTGCAGTGGCTGCCCCAGCCGTGGAATTACCTCCCGCTTGGGATGGTGCCAGTCGGATTAATATCCTCTTATTGGGGGTAGATGCTGGTGACTGGGCAGATGACCGCCAAGGCCCTGCCCGTTCAGACACGATGCTGGTACTCACCGTGGACCCGCAGAGTAAAACGGCTGGAATGTTGTCTATCCCTCGCGACTTGTGGGTAAATATCCCTGGTTTTGATTATGGCAAGATTAATACCGCCTATTACTTAGGGGATGCAAATAAATTGCCCGGCGGTGGGCCTGCTTTGGCGTCTAAAGCAGTTGAACAAGTGTTAGGCGTTCCGATTCATTATTATGCTCAAGTTGAATTTTCAACCTTTATCTACTTAATCGATCAGTTAGGTGGGGTTTGGGTAAATGTCGAAAAGAAAATTGAAGTAGACCCATTGGGTCCGGGACCAGATAACCGTATTATTCCCGTTGGCTTAAAGCGAATGGATGGCATGATTGCTTTGGCTTATGCCCGCGCACGCCATTCTGAAGGTGGCGATATCGACCGCGCCCGCCGTACCCAGCAAGTTATTTTAGCCATTCGCGATAAAGCGCTTGATCCTGCAAACTTCCCTACTTTAATTGCCAGCGCGCCAGCCATTTATGACGTGGTTCAAAGCGGTGTTCGTACCAACATGTCTTTAGATGATGCGATTAAGCTCGCTGTATTAATTCAGCAAATTCCACTAGAAAGTATTAATCGGGGTGTCATTAATTACGATATGGTTACCATTCAAACATCTCCTGATGGTTTGGATATCTTTAAGCCAATCCCCGATAAAATTCGCGAATTGCGAGATGAAATATTTACAGCGGGCGGTGCATTAAGCCCCAAGGCGACCGGTGCCGATTTAGGTGATTTAATGCGTCAAGAAGGGGCGACGGTGGTGGTTCGAAACGGTACCTTTACTGCCGGTTTAAGCCAACGAACAGCCGACTTTTTATTGGCGCAAGGTGTGAATGTAATTGGGGCAGACAATGCCAACGAAACCCCAGGGGTAACCAAGATTATTGATCACCGTGGTAAACCGTACGCATTAAAATATTTTCAACAGTTATTTGGCATTAGCAGCGGTGCTCAAATTATTAGTCAGTATGACCCGAACGCGCCGGCTGATATTGAAATCATCCTAGGTGATGATTGGGCATTTAATAACCCGATGCCGTAAGGATAAACATAAAATTAAAAAAGCCAGCGAAAAGCTGGCTTTTTTAATTAAGGTTGATTAAAGATGAGTTCTACACCACCCGCATAATTGCCAATCGAATCATCTTTGCATTGGCCTGTACGGATGCCGGTAATGCGGGTGTTTCCCCCGCTTAAGCCAACCGCGTACTCAATGTCGTTGCTTAAGTGATAATCGGCATACCCGTTATTAATTTCAGGTTTTAAGCCTGTAAAAAAAGTGTCTTGCCCGTTTGCCCAAGTAATGGTTATTTCAATCCCTGCGGCAGGTTGCCCTGCTGAATCGGTTAGCCAAATTTGTAATAAGCCAGGTTGGTTTACCCGGCAAAAAGTGGATTGGCGCACGAGAGCAAAAGGAGAACCTGGAGTAGCAGTCGGGGTTCGGGTTGGTTTGGGGGTAACAGTAAATGCAAAGGTGGGGGTTGAACTGGGTAAATGGGTAACAGTTGGTGTTAAAGCATTGTTATCTATGGGTAGCGATGTTGGACTTGAAGTTAAATTATTTGAAGCGCTTTCCAAAGTAGGGAAGGGTGTTGCGTTCAATTGGTTTGGCTGTGGGCTGGTATTAAGGATGTTGGCAAGCCCTTCTAAAACTTGAACAGATTCTATGCTTGCTCCGGCTGCGGAAAGTGCTTGCGCTTGATTAATTAAAGCGGCGGCTGAGTCTGTATCTTGTAAAAGGTTTAATCTTGCTTTGGCCCGACCTAAATTGCCCGTTGCGGCGTAAGCATTGGCAATGAGGTAGCGATATTCATTTTTGAAATCTGCTCTTAGGGTAGCGGGGCTGGTATTAACAAATTCTACTGGAACCAATAACCAAGCGGTGAGTAGCCCAATGACGACACCGATGAATAAGCCGGTAATTAAATACCAAGAACCACGCGCTTCTTTCATGGTTGCGTTCCGCTTGGCTGCCATGTTTGCATGGCAAGCTGAAAGGATTGAAGTAAGGCAATATCTTGCGGGCTGTAAGAGACACTGCGGGCATACTCTATGGCAGCCGAGATGATGTTAAGGGGATGTTCGCTTCCTAAGAGAGCCAAGCGCCGCGCCGCAGCATCTGTGTTTAATTCTGCCTGATAGATTTCAGCAACCATCAGCGTGTAGTCTGTTTTGAAATCGGCACGCAGGGTGTCGGGAGAAGTATCTACATACTCTAATGGGGAGAGAACCCATCCGTAGAGTAATCCCAACCCAATGCCAACGGCAATGGTAATTAAAAAGAAAATCCAACGGCGTGTTGTCATAGGTTTATTGTGCCATAGAGCGGAGTGAAGAGCAAGAAAATGCCCGAGCAGGAGATCGGCGGCACCCAGAAACGCCTCCTTACCGTTGCTTCCTTTCGGATCTGGCGGGTTTCGCAGGGTTCTGCCGCGCCGGGCCTGCCCGGACGGTGGCTAGCATAACTGATGTGAACGGGCTTGTCAACGTTGGGCATGATTATTGTATACTTTAATGAATCGGAAGGTGAAACAATGCCTGATATTTTTCAAGTAACCCCATTAGCATTAAAAGACCCGCGTGTACTTGCCCTTAAGGCGCGATTGTTAGGAAGTGTTGCTCCCGATTTGCAGAAGTTGCCGCTTCGGGAACAGACTCGTGAAGTGGTGCTGGGGAAATTAACCAGTACTTTAGAGCATTTAAATGTTTCAGGAATGCCTGAAAATGTTCGCGAGCAAGTGTTAAATGCTGCGCTTTCAGATTTAATTGGCTATGGCCCTTTAGATTGGCTTTTGGCTGAAGGGGATGTGAGCGAAGTGATGGTGAATGGCGCGGGATTAACCTTTGTAGAACGGGGCGGAGAATTGTTTGAGACAGATGTTCAATTTGATAATGACGACCATGTATTAAGGATAATTGACCGAATTTTGTTGCCGCTTGGGCGCAGGGTAGATTATGACAACCCAACCGCAGATGCGCGTTTGCCAGACGGTTCACGGGTGAATGTTGCAATTCCGCCCGTGGCGGTGGATGGCCCTGTGATTACTATTCGAAAGTTTTTAAATAACAAAATGACCATGGAAGATTTAATTGCCTTAGGGACATTAAATCAATATATGGTTACTTTTTTACAGGCTTGTGTGGTTTCTCGATTAAATATTCTCATTGCTGGAAATACTAGTTCTGGCAAAAGCACGATGTTAAATGTGCTTTCTACATTCATCCCTAATGATGAACGAATTGTAACCATTGAAGATGCGGTGGAATTGCAAATGCATCAACGGCATGTGGTGCGATTAGAAACGAAACTCGCTGGGGTAGATGGGGTCGGCGCGGTGACCATTCGGGACTTGGTTAAAAATGCCTTGCGCATGCGCCCAGACCGCTTGGTTGTTGGTGAAGTGCGCGGCGGAGAAACTTTAGATATGTTGCAAGCCATGAACACTGGGCATTCTGGTTCGTTGACTACTTTACATGCCAATTCTCCGAGGGATGCGATCGCTCGATTAGAAACAACATCTCTTATGTCTGGGATTGATTTACCAGTGGTAGCAATACGCCGACAAATTGCTTCTGCTTTGGATTTAATTGTGCAAATGTCTCGTTTGTCGGATGGTACCCGAAAGGTAGTTCAAATTACTGAAGTGGTTGGCATGGAAGGGGATATTGTGACGTTAACAGATATTTTTAAATTTAACCAATCCGGTGTGGGGCAAGACGGCAAAATACAAGGGGAAATTAAATCAACCGGTATTCGCCCTGTTTTTAATCCCAAATTAGAAGTAGCTGGATTTAAATTAGGAGGCGAAATTTTTGGAGCAGGTTTGTAATTTCAAATGGTTTGCATGATATAATTTTTTTATTCGTTAAATCATCTCCCAATTGGAGGAAGCATGGAAGTTAGCACTCAGCAATTCAAGCATTGTGATTTGGTTACTGTCAAAGGTCGGGTTGATAGTGCCACCGCTCCAAAATTTCTTGAAGCCATGGAAGCCCTCACCAACGAAAGCCGATTTAAAATCGTTATTGATATGTCTGGCTTAGAATACATGTCGAGTGCAGGTTTTCGGGCATTAATCGCTACCCAGCGAAACTGCAAAAAATTTGGCCGAGGTGAAGTTGTTTTAGCGCTTGTACCTGAAACCATTCATTCAGCATTAGAGCTGGCTGGTTTTACAACCTTATTTGAAGTCTTTGATGATATGACCAAAGCCGTCGGCCATTTCTAATTTTAGAGTGGTTAAAAAGGCTTAACTATTTTATTTTACGATTGTTGACCGCTCTGACCAATTTTGTCGGAGCGGTTTTCTATTTGAAATCATTTATTTATGAATAAAAATACTTATCCCGCTCAATTTGAATCTTTAGATTCTGTCCGCGATTTTGTTGCGGATATTGCTCGTTCTGCTGGGATGGATGAAAAAGAAGTTTATAACATTCAATTGGTAGTAGATGAAGCCGCCTCTAATATTATTGAGCATGCCTACGAAGGGGTTGAAAACGGTGAATTTGAAGTAGGCGTAGAAATTGTTGGCAAAGAACTTGTCGTAACCATGATTGATCAAGGCAAATCTTTTGCAGAAGAAGAAGTTGCCGATCCAGATTTAAGTGCCGAGATAGAAGACCGGCCCATTGGCGGGTTGGGTCTTTTCTTTATGCGCCGATTAATGGATGATGTTCAGTTTTTGCATCTGGATGGTAAAAATATTTTAACCATGCGCAAGAAACTGGCTCGCACCAAAAAGCAGACTCACGACAAGCGCGCTGGCTGGCCCGACATCATTGCCCTAGCAGATAAGATGCTGGCAGCCACAACCCTTGCCGAACAAAGAGACTTAATTGTAGAGATTGCCAGTCAACTGATTAAGGGCGAAGTAGTGCTCTGGTTGGATGAGAAAGTTTTCAGCTTGCCCAGCTGGGTTGAGACTTTATTTCCTGAAACTCCGCCAACAGAAGCCTTAAAACTGGCCGTTGCCCGCGCTCAACCGATTAATCATTTAGACGGCAATCATTATTCGGTAGCCATGCGCTTTTCTTATGATGAAAGTGTGCTTGGCGCTATCCAAATCCTTAAAAAAGATGGCAGCCGATTAAGCCGTTCAGAATTTCGATTTTTACGAGGCATCGCCCGCGCTGCTTCGGTGGCGCTGTTGGCTTGGCATCGTATCACCGTAGAACAATGGCGGCTAGGACAATTAAACTTGGTCCGCTCGGTCAGTGCTCAAATTGCCAAAGCACAAGATTTAGACGAACTAGGCCCGCGCATTACGCGATTAATTCAAAATACTTTTAAATATTACTACGTTGCCATGTTTACATTGGAACGTGACCAAACGCTTCGTTTTCGCTCTAGCGCTGGCGGCGCAACCCGCCGTAAAGGACGGTTAACCGCGCCGGTGTTAGAAGTTCAGATGGGGCAGGGTTTAATTGGCGGTGTGGCGTTAAGCGGCGAAGAAGTGATTGTTAATGATGTTCGCCAAGATAAACGTTTTCGTAAAGTGGCAGTACTACCAGAAACGCATTCAGAAATTGTGCTGCCATTAAAATCTGAAGGTCAATTATTAGGCGTCCTAGATATTCAGAGTGACAAATTAAACGCCTTTCATCCTTACGATTTATTGGTTTTAAGAGCCCTCGCAGATAACATTGCCGTCGCCATTGATTCGGTGATTTTATACAATGACCTTCAGCATCGCGCAGAACAGATGCGCCTGGTTGCTGATATAAGCAAACAAATTACTTCTTTCCTTAATTTAAAAGAATTAATGCAAGAAGTCGCCAATATTATTCAACAACGCTTTAATTATCCCTATATTCACTTATTTACCGTTCATCCAAACCGCCGCCAAATCCATTACGAAGCCGGAAGCGGGATTCGTTCAGTAGCTTTAGAAGGCTATGTGCTTAGTTTAGATGATGCCGATGGCATTGTGCCTTGGGTTGCCCGTAATGGCGAAACCATATTTTCAAACAATGTAGAGCAAGAGCCGCGTTATCGGCCATCCTTGCTGCCGCCAGCCGATACTCGCTCCGAACTAACTGTGCCATTAATGTTTGGCGGGCAAGTATATGGCGTGATGGATGTTCAAAGTGACCAATTAAACGCTTTTACTGAAAGCGACCAAATATTATTTGAAACCCTTGCCGATTCCATCGCGGCTGCCATCCGTAATGCCGACTTATACCGTTCGGAACAATGGCGGCGGCAAGTTGCAGACAGCCTGCGCGAAGTAGCGGGTTTGCTTTCTGCTAACGCCACCCTAGAACAAGTAATGGAAAGCATTCTCACTGAGCTAGAAAGAAACTTACCCAGTGACATTGCCACCATCTGGCTTTTAGATGATGAAGATATTCACCTAGCGGCTGTTCATGGGGCACCTGCCGCAGATATTCAAAGTCTGCGTCTAGCAGACCCCGCCGCCTCCACTTGGTTAACCAGCGCCTTATTGGCGCGTCAGCCAATCATTCGCAAACCCACCGACCCTATTGGCCCCTCTGGTCTTGCCGCTGGCTTTAATCCAGACTATTCATCCATTGCCGCGCCATTAAAAGTGGGAGACCAGCCCGTCGGTGTGTTAACCCTCGCTCACCATACCCCAGGCCGATACGGGCATGAAGCCCAAGCCATGACCACCACATTTGCCAGTTATGCAGCGGTTGCAATAGAAAATGCCCGCTTATATGACGCCGCGCAGCAACAAGCCTATGCATCTGCCGCTTTGCTGCAAGTAGCTCAAGCGGTGGTAAGCCTTTCAGATTTAAATGAAATACTGGCAACCATTGTCCGTATATTGCCAATATTGGTTGGGGTAGAGCGGGCTGCTTTATACCGCCTTGATGAATTAAATGAAGTATTAATCCCATCACAACAATATGGCTTGCCAGAGGAACAATTAACCGTTTTATGGGAAAACATCCCCTTGGCGGGCTTCCCCCTAGCTGCCACCGCTATAGAAAGCGGTTCTACCGCCTTCAGCGAAAAAGCGCACTTGGGTCCTGAAGCATGGTTACAAATTAATCCGCCACAATTAGAAAGCCTCACACCTCTGTTACAGTCTGAAGACCGATTATTAATGGCTTTTCCATTAATGATTAAAGAAGTCTGTTTTGGGGTATTAATCATCGAAGAAGCGTTTGGTGGGCGGCGTTTTCGTAATCGGCGCATCGAAATTTTAAATGGAGTTTCTCAACAAGCCGCTTTGGCCATTCAAAATGATTTATTTATGTCTGAAAGCCGCGCGCGTGAAAGACTAGAAACCGAAGTAGAACTCGCTCGCCAAATTCAGCAAACCTTTTTACCAGAGACCTTACCAAGCAAAACCGGTTGGGATTTTTCAGCAAGGTGGCGTACCGCTCGCGAGGTAGGCGGCGATTTTTACGACGCGTTCGAGTTATCGAATGGGAAAATAGGCATTTTTATTGCTGATGTAGCCGATAAAGGAGTGCCAGCCGCCTTATTTATGGCATTAACACGCACTTTGGTTCGCG
>CAYOGW010000052.1:0-8189 GCA_964403635.1 uncultured Anaerolineaceae bacterium
GGTCGCGTGTTAAAAATGGAACATTCAAGCGAGAAAGGATGTTCCATTATGATGCAACCCGAAGATCGGCCTCGAAATTTAATAGCAAAATTGGCCCGTTCACAAATGCAAGGCTCACAATTGCCGCCCGCAACTCAAGCGGTGTTAATGTATAGTTTAATGGCTCACTATATTAATGGAACATCAGTAGAGAACGAAACAATGAATACGTCTTTGGTCCGGCGTGAAAAACGCGGTATTTTTTCTCATAAAAACTTTACAAATTCATAAAAAAAATATCCCCGTAACGGGGATATTTTTTTTATCGGGTCTTCGTTGGCTCGTCTTTCTGATAAAATTCAAACGTAAGTTTATTTGCTAAATAAGCATCCGAAAGGATGAGAGAATTAATTAACGAGGTGATGAATGTTGAATGTGAATAATGGTAGCAGTGAGGTGGAAGCGAAAACCGTAAAGGTATTGGTTTTGGGTTCTGGTCCAGCAGGGCTTTCAGCCGCTTTATACGCGGCTCGGGCAGAATTGGCTCCGGTGGTATTAACCGGCATGGAGTTAGGCGGTCAGGCTGCTTTAACCCACATTATAGAAAACTACCCAGGCTTTCCAGATGGAGTAGGCGGCGCCGAGTTAGGCGAATTGTTTCAGAAACAAGCCGAACGATTTGGCGCTAAAGTGGAATTTGATACAGCGCAAGCGGTGGATTTAAGCCAGCGACCGTTTAAAGTAATAACAGACAGTGGCGTATATTTAGCCGAAAGTTTAATTATTGGTACAGGCGCACGCCCGAATCACCTAGAAGTACCCGGTGAAAATGAATTAATTGGTCGCGGGGTATCATACTGCGCGACCTGTGATGGCTGGTTTTTTAAAGATAAACGCGTGGTGGTGGTTGGCGGTGGCGATAGCGCGATTGAAGAAGCCTTATTTATCACTCGTTATGCTACAACGGTTACCATTATCCATCGCCGTGATACGTTGCGCGCCGGAGCAATTTTGCAAAAGCGGGCTTTTGACCATCCTAAAATTAAGTTTATTTGGGATACAGTAGTTACTGAAGTGGTCAGTGATGAAGTGAAAACAACGGGTGTGAAGACCAAAAATGTAAAAACAGGTGAAGAAGGGTTTGTTGAAACCGAAGGTTTGTTTATCTTTATCGGTCATACACCGAACACACAAATTTTTAAAGGTCAGTTAGATATGGATGAGGGCGGCTATATCAACGCTAATCATTTAATGGAAACCAATGTGCCAGGCGTTTTTGTAGCGGGAGAAGTAGCCGATTCTCATTTTCGGCAGGTAGTTACTTCGGCGGGGATGGGGGCTGCGGCTGCCATTCAGGCGACTCACTTTTTAGAGAAGAATGCAGAACCTGCAGCCGAAGCAAAGTAATTTAATGAATTCCCGTTGACAAATGGTTAACGGGAATTTTTTTGGTCTGGTATGGTTTAATTTAACGAGATTAAGTTTTGGGCTGAGCCCGTATCCAAAACTTGTTTGGCGGGTTGTCTCATTTTTTGTTACAATGCTTCGGGCAATTAAGTTAAGTTCCATTTAATTAATTGTTTCATTATTTTCAATATGAGATGGTTTAAGGCTGTCTGTATCAAAAATTTTTGGAGGATGAATGAATAAAATTTCTATTATTGGCGCCGGGATGACCGGCTCTACCACAGCGCATTGGTTGGCCGAACGCGAAATTGCAGATTTGGTGCTGGTGGATATTGTTGAAGGGATGCCGCAAGGGAAAAGTTTAGATATGATGGAAGCTTTGCCGATTATTGGCAAGGATGTGCAGGTTGTTGGCGCGAATGATTACGCCGCCACAGCAGGCTCTGATATTGTGATTGTAACGGCTGGTTTGCCACGGAAGCCGGGCATGAGCCGCGATGATTTGTTGAAGACAAATGCTGAAATTGTACGAACAGCGGTGACAGAATGTTTGAAATATTCTCCAGATACGATTTTTATTATTTTAACGAACCCCTTGGATACAATGGCTTATTTGGCGATGAAGGTTGGCAAGTTGCCCCGTGAACGAGTCATTGGGCAAGCCGGTATTTTAGATTCGGCGCGTATGCGCGCCTTTGTAGGTATGGAAACGGGCGTCAGTGTTGAAAATATTGATTGCTATGTTTTGGGCGGCCATGGCGATGAAATGGTGCCATTAACACGCCACTCGAATATCGCTGGTGTTCCCTTACGCGATTATTTGCCCACTGATAAGCTTAACGCCATTGTAGAACGTACTCGCAAAGGCGGCGGTGAAATTGTGAACTTGCTTAAAACTGGTTCAGCTTTTTATGCGCCAGCAGCGGCTTGTGCCCAAATGGCAGAAGCGATTTTGAAAGATAAAAATTTAATCGTTCCATGTGCTGTTCACATGGAAGGTGAGTATGGTTTGAAAGATATGTTCTTTGGTGTGCCGGTGATGCTGGGCCGCAAAGGGCTGGTTAAGATTATTGAATATTCGTTAGACGCAGAAGAACACTCTGAGTTTGATAAGAGCGCCGCTTCGGTGAAAGAAACTCACGAAGCTTTGAAGAGCTTGGTTCAGCTTTAAATTAATTAAGTAGGCTGAGTGAAATTCAGCCTTTGTTAAGGAGAAAATTATGATTTTGCACGAGAAGCTTTCTGCGATATTGCCCGCATGGCGTGAGCGGATAAAAGTGTTAGCCAAAGAACATGGCGATGTGGTGATTGACCAAGTAACCATTGGTCAGGTATTGGGCGGTATGCGTGATATTAAAAGCCTGATGACTGATGTTTCGTTTGTAGACCCCGCGGAGGGGATTCGCTTTCGTGGAATGTCTATCCCTGAGACCTTGGATGCCTTGCCAAACCCCGATGGGGCTGATATGCCATATGTAGGCGGTTTATATTATTTATTAATTGTCGGAGAAGTGCCAACCAGAGAGCAAGCCCAAGCAGTAGAAGCAGAGTGGGCGAAACGTGCTGAAGTACCAGAATATGTCTTTGACATGATTCGTGCCATGCCTAAAGATACGCACCCGATGACGTTGTTCTCTCAGGCTGTTTTGGCGTTGCAAAATACTTCTCGGTTTGCTAAAGAATATCATCAAGGTTTAACCAAAGATGCATATTGGGAAGCTAGTTTAGAAGACAGCCTTAACCTAACTGCTAAATTGCCTATTATTGCTGCTTTTATTTATAACTGGAAATATCGCGCTGGAAAAATCCCTGTTTGGAACCCAAATTTAGATTATGGTGCGAATTTTGCTGCCATGATGCGCGTGGATGATCAAGAAGGATATGCTGATTTAGCACGGTTATATTTTATTCTTCATTCCGATCATGAGTCTGGCAATGTCTCTGCCCATGCGATGCACTTGGTAGGGTCTTCTCTTTCAGATGCCTACTATGCCTTCTCTGCTTGCTTAAACGGGTTGGCTGGTCCTTTGCATGGTTTAGCTAACCAAGAGTCTCTTTCGTGGCTGCTTAATGTGTATGACCATTTTGGTGGTGTACCAACCCGTGAACAGTTGCGTACCTACGTTTGGGATACGCTGAACAGCGGGCAGGTCATCCCTGGCTATGGGCATGGCGTTTTACGCGTTCCAGACCCACGTTTTACTTATCAAATGAAATTTGCTAAGAAACGCTTCCCAGATGATGAATTGGTTCGATTAGTAGACTTGGTTTTTGAAGTTGCCCCCGAAGTATTGAAAGAACAAGGCAAAGCAAAAAATCCCGCTCCCAATGTAGACGCAATTTCCGGTAGTTTGCAATATTATTATGGCGTAAAAGAATTTGACTTTTACACCGTATTGTTTGGGGTTGGGCGCGCCTTGGGCGTAACGGCCAACTATATTTGGTCGCGCGCGCTTGGTGCTCCAATTGAACGGCCAAAATCGCTCACTACTAAAATGTTAGAAGACCTAGCAAAAGAAATGGCTTAACAACAATAAAGCCTTCGCGAGTGCGAAGGCTTTATTGTTTATTACTGGTCAGTTCAACTTTCTTCGCATACAATTTGACATCAAATTTATACGGGAGTAATTTTCATGAATTCAAAACTTAATAAATGGCTGCCCTTATTTTTAGTAACCAGTTTAGGGCTATTTTTAGAATTGGCCGTTGTGCGCTGGGTTTCAGCCGAAATACGATTATTTTCTTATTTTAAGAATTTACCTTTGCTGGCAGCTTTTTTGGGTCTTGCCATTGGTTACTCTAAGGTGGGAAAAGGGCGCGATTACCGACAAACCTTCGCTCCGTTATTGGTAGCCTACATTGCTCTGACAATTATTGTCGGGCGTTTCACATCTCCGCGTGCGTTGGTTTACCCCAGCACCGGAGATGACTTTTTGTGGTTCACAGGTGATTTTTCTTACTGGTCTGCCTTGTTTGTATTTTTGGCTTTAACTATATTATTTTTTATTCTTACCTTATTAATTTTTATTCCACTTGGTCAAGCAGCTGGTGATGAAATGGCTTTGCATCAGCCGGTTTTGGCTTACATTGTTAATATTTTGGCTAGCTTGGCTGGTATTTGGTTGTTCGCTGGTTTTTCTTATTTGGAAACACCGCCTTACATTTGGTTTGGGGTTGGCATGGCTGGTTTGGGGGTCTATTGGTGGATGCGAAAGAAATTAACTTGGTTAATGAGTGCTTTAATGATGATCGCTTTTGTGGGTTTAATCATCTTTCGCGGCACTTCCATTTGGTCACCCTACCAACGCCTCGATTTGGTTAATTTAGAGTTAACGCGCAAAAGCACCGGCGAGCAAGTTTTAGTAGGGAAAACTTTGCAAGTTCAGCAGGTTTTTTATCAAACCGCCATGGATATGTCGGATGAGTATGTTCAGCAATTTGAAGGGGACCTTCCGGAACTGGATGCGGTTGTTTCTTACTATAACTTTCCCTATCAATTTGCTAAACCTGGTGCAGATGTTTTAATTGTAGGCGCTGGGATGGGGAACGATGCTTCTGCCGCTTTAAGAAACGGCGCTCGGCATGTTACCGCGGTAGAGATTGACCCCGTCATTGCCCGATTAGGTGTTGAGCAACACCCAGAACACCCTTATCAAGATGAGCGCTTGACCTTAGTGGTAGATGACGCGCGCGCTTATTTTGAACGAAATACCCAAAAGTATGATGTGATTGTTTTTGGCTATCTCGATTCGCAAACCCTGCTTTCGGGTCTGTCTTCCGTCCGATTGGATTCGTTTGTTTATACGGTAGAAAGCTTTGAGCAAGCCCGCTCGCATCTTAAAGAAGATGGGATTGTCGTAATCTCTTTTGCGGCTGGGCAATGGGTAAACGAGCGCATTGGACGCATGCTGGCAGAAGTATATGGCCAAGAAAACGTGGTTGTATATCAAAGCGGCGTCGATTTACATTATATGGCTGGCCTTCACCCGCCCCAATCTGAAGGGTTTGCCTTAACCGCTTGGCAGCCAGAAGAAAATATTCAAGATTTGCCACTAAGCACCGATGACTGGCCTTATTTATATTTGCGCACGAAATCCATACCAGATGCGTACTGGCAGGTTTTGTTAGCCATTGCTATTGTGGTGTTATTGTTAATGGCCCGCTCGTTTCCAGAAGCCTTACGCCCCGATTGGCATTTTTGGTTATTGGGCGCCGCCTTCTTATTAATAGAGTTTAAGAGTATTACCGAGTTTGCTTTGTTATTTGGCACAACTTGGTTTGTAAACACACTGGCAATTACTGGTGTGTTAACGATGGCGCTGCTGGCAAATTTGCTGGTATTAAAACGCCCTGGATTAAACCTGCGCTGGGTGTATGGCTGGTTATTTGCTAGTTTAGCGGTTTCCTATTTCTTCCCGCTTGAAAGTTTAAATGCTCTCTCTCCGGTTTTGCGCGGGCTAGCAGGCATTGTTTTATTAACAACCCCTATGTTTTTTGCTGGCGTTATCTTTAGCGAGTCGCTTCGGCTGGCGGGTGAAACTTCCCGTCCGCTGGCTTCTAACTTAAGCGGCACTTTCGCTGGCGGCGTTATGGAATACGGCTCGCAGGTATGGGGGATTAAAAGTTTATATATTATCGCGGCTGGTGTTTATGCCGTGGCAATGGCTATCTCTCAATTCCGCAAGAAGTAAATAGATAGCTTGAAAAATAAAGGACTTCCATTTTTATGGAAGCCCTTTATTTAATTAAATTCGTTCACCAAGCTTATCAATCAGAAAAGCGTAATTAAAAGCAATCTCGGTTAAATAATCATATCTGCCGCTGGCGCCCGCATGCCCGGCTTCATAATTGGTTTTAAGCAAAATGGTATTTTTACTGGTGTTATATTCCCTCAATTTGGCTGTAAATTTGGCTGGTTCCCAATAAGCCACGCGCGGGTCGTTTAAGCCAGTCGTAATTAAGGTGTGGGGGTAACTTGTTGCACGAATATTGTCATAAGGCGAGTAGGACATCATATAGTCAAAATATTCTTTGTTTTCTGGGTTGCCCCACTGATCGTATTCCAGCGTGGTTAGCGGAATGCTAGGGTCAGACATGGTGTTAATCACATCCACAAAAGGCACCTGAGCAATCACCGCGCCAAATAAATCTGGCCTTAAAGTCATAGCCGCACCAACCAACAAGCCACCAGCCGAACCGCCCATAATCGAAAGTTTTGGTGTGTTGGTATATCCTTGTTTAATTAGGTGTTCGCCGCAGGCAATAAAATCGGTAAAGGTGTTGCGTTTGTTCAGCATTTTTCCACCTTCGTACCATTCGCGTCCCATTTCAGACCCGCCGCGAATATGGGCAATGGCATAGACAAAGCCGCGCTCTAATAAGCTTAAACGGTTGCTGTTGAAGGCTGGGTCTGTACTGGCGCCATATGAACCATAGGAATACATTAAACAAGGGTTACTGCCATCTAATTTAATTCCCTTTTTGTACACAATCGAAAGCGGAATTTGTGTGCCGTCTTCTGCTGTGGCAAACAAACGCTCAGAAACAAACAGGGTTTTATCATAGCCGCTAGGAATTTCTTGTTCTTTAACCACCGTCCATTTTTGGCTGGCCATGTCATAATCTACTACACTCATGGGTGTGATTAAGGATGTGTAACTAAAGCGCAAAATAGGGGAATCGAACTCAGGGTTTTTCTCTTCTACAAAAGTGTAGCTCGGCTCCGGGAACTGGATGTAGCTTCCGTTTTGAATAGCGTTTATCGGGCTGATGCGAATTTGCTTTAATCCATTTCGTCGTTCAAGTAAGACCAAATAATCTTGAAACGGCAGAATATGTTGAATTAAAGTATCGGTGCGATGGGGCAGCACTTCTTGCCAGTTTTTTTGGTTTGGTTTTGAAACTGGCGTGCGCATTAATTTAAAGTTTTTGGCGTTTTCGTTGCTTAAAATGTAAAAATAATCGCCATGATGTTCGGCAAAGTATTCATGTCCTTTTTTGCGGGCTTGCAGCACGGTTAAGTTGGCATTCGGGTCATTGGCGGGTAAAAAGCGCATTTCGCGGGTGTTGGTGCTTAAGTGATAGGTTGTGATGAATTCTCCGCTGCGGGTTTTGTATACAAATAAGAAAAATGTTTCATCACTTTCGTGAAACAATAACGAGTCGTTATTAATTAAATCTCCCAAGCGGTGCCGCCAAATTTTATGCGGGCGCTGTGAAGCATCTAAAGTTAAGTAGTAAAAAGTTTGGCTGTCGGCAGCCCATTCGATGCCGCTGTGGTCATAAACATCGCCATAGGTGTTTTCGATGGTTTCAGAAAACAAGCGGTTATTCAATAAATCTTTAATATAAAGGGTACATTTTTCGGAGCCGTCAGCGTCCAATGAATAAGCCAATTTGTTTCCATCTGGGCTTACCGAAAAAGCACCGATTCGTAGAAAATTTTTGCCTTCGGCCAGTTCGTTTTGGTCTAATAAAATTTGTTCTGGTTCGCTCAATGCCCCTTTTTTCCGGCAATAAATGGGATATTGTTTGCCTGCTTCTTGCCGCGTGTAATAGAAATATTCCCCGTTTTTTTCGGGGGCTGAGATGTCATCTTCCTTAATTCGGGCTTTCATTTCGTTAAAAAGAGTCTTTTGCAGGTTTTGGGTATGCTGCATCACTTCTTCGTGGTAATCTGTTTCGCTGTTTAAATATTTCAGCACTTCTGGGTCTTCACGGTAGCGCATCCAAAAATAATTGTCAATTCGGGTTTGACCGTGCTGGGTTATTTCTTTGGGGCGTTTGGGGGCTTGTGGCATATT
>CAYOGW010000052.1:8289-12328 GCA_964403635.1 uncultured Anaerolineaceae bacterium
GCGCCATCCGCAGGCAGGAGCAAGTTGGCGGCTGGGTACGGCGGAGGAATAGTGGGCGTAGGAGAAGGCCCGGGGGTGGCGGCTCGCTCGCAGAGCGGAATCACCAAACTCATTCCTAAAAATACGGTATCGGTGCTTAACCCGTTGAAATTTTTAATGGCTTCTTGTGGCACGGCATAATTGCCAGCAATGCTAGAGAGGGTGTCGTTGGCTTGCACGGTATACACCACTTTTTCGCAGGCTTGGCGGGTGGCGTCACCGGCTTCTAAGGTGGCGGTTGCCGCGGCGGGCTGGGTGGGCGTTGGGAAAGGAACTTGTAGTTTTTGGCCAATAAACAAGGTATTACAAGCCACCGGCAAATTGTTTAATACAATAATGCTTTGAACCGAAACGCCAAACGCCACCGCAATTGATGTACAAGTGTCGCCAGCCGCTACCGCATATTCAAATGGAGGCTGGTTGGTGGCGGTAGGAATAGCGGTTGGGATTAATGTTTCAGTAGCCGTGGGGGAGGGCGTTGGGCTTTGGGTCGGAGTGCCAATTTCACCACCCTGAGCGCCAGATGCTGGGGTTGTGCCAGTTAACGTCATGGCGAAATAAACCAACCCAGCGCCCAGCAAAAGCAGTACAGCCAGCGCGCCGAGCGCGGCGGGCAAGCTAAGGGTTATCTCTGGCATGCGGCTGGCTTGCATGGCGGTTGGTTTTTTGGCTTCGGCGGCAAGGTTAAGTTCGGTGCCGCACACGAGGCAGCGAGTGGCATTTTCCGCCAAGCGCGTGCCACAAGTGGGACAAATTTTTGTGGTGGGGGTGGGGGTTTCTAATGTCATACGAAGGCGGATTATACCACTTCAAACCTATTAATTCTCTCTGCTATAATTCCAGCCGATGTCTGAAAACTATACTTTATACAAATCCATGCTTTTAATTCGCCGCTTTGAAGAGCGGGCGCTGGCCGAGTTTTCTACCGGAAAATTGTTTGGCACCACCCATGCTTATATTGGTCAAGAAGCCGATGCCGCTGCTGTTTTTGCCGCTGCCGATGCGGGTGATGTGGTCTTTAGCAACCATCGCTGTCACGGTCACTTTTTGGCGTATGGCGGCTCGGCGCACGGTTTGGCTGCCGAATTAATGGGCAAAGCCACTGGCTTGGTGGGCGGGCGCGGCGGCAGCCAACATATACAATGGAAAAACTTTTATTCTAACGGCATTCAGGGCGGCATTGTACCAGTGACTGCGGGTATGGCATTGGCAGAAAAAGTACAAAAAACAGGTCAAATTGCCATTGTGTTTATAGGCGACGGCACACTCGGTGAAGGTGTGCTTTACGAAACCATGAATTTATCTGCGCTGTGGCAATTGCCCATATTATTTGTGCTGGAAAATAATCGCTTTGCCCAAACCACCCCCATTGAGTTAGGTGTAACTGGCTCTATTGCTGCTCGTTTTCAAGCCTTTGGGATTAATACTTGGGAGATAGAATCAAGCGATGTATTAAGCATTTTGCCCTTAGCCCAACAGGCGATTAATCACGCTCGGGGCGGGCAACCCGCAGCCTTGATTCTGCACACGCAGCGCTTCTCCGCCCATAGCAAAGGCGACGACACCCGCGACCGAGAAACAATTGCTTTAATTAAGCAAAAGCACGACCCGCTGACCATTCATGCTGTGCGATTAAGTAATGACGAAATTAATCAGGCCGAAGCCGAAGTGGCAGAAATCATCGAAGATGCCTTCAGTCGCGCGATTAATGACCCCTTCCCAGAGTTGAAACCATGAGCACTGTACTCGAAACTTTAAACAATGCTTTACTAAATGCCATGCAAGCGGATGAACGCGTCTATATTCTGGGTGAAGATATTTTAGACCCCTACGGCGGCGCGTTTAAAGTAACGCGCGGTTTGTCTAGCCAGTTCCCAGAGCGGGTACTCACTACGCCGATCTCGGAAGCGGCGATTGTAGGCATGGCCAACGGCATGGCTCTGCGCGGGTTAAGACCGATTGCCGAAGTGATGTTTGGTGATTTTGTAACCCTAGCCGCCGACCAATTAATTAACCATGCCAGCAAGTTTCGCTGGATGTATAACGAGCAAGTGGATGTGCCATTGGTGCTACGCCTGCCGATGGGTGGGCGGCGGGGTTACGGGCCAACCCACTCGCAGTCGATTGAAAAGCTATTTTTAGGCGTACCCGGATTAAAAATGATTGCCCCCAGCACCCTCGGTGACCCCGCCGCTTTGTTGCGGGAAGCGATTAATGACTTGGAACCGGTTTTATTTGTAGAGCATAAATTGCTTTACCCGAAGCAAGTGTTAACCGCAAGCGACCTGCCAGATTGGAAAATATCCTCAGGTGGCGGGGTGTACCCAACCTTTACTTTACAAGTGCCAAATGTAAAGCCGAAAGTAAGTATTGCCACCTATGGCTACAACTTTGAAATTGTGCGTGCCGCCGCTCAGCACTTAATGTATGAACACGAAATATTTTGCGAAATAATTGTTTTCAGTCAATTAAGCCCGTTTGAGCTAGACCCGTTAATTAAATCGGTGGGGCGAACGCAGCGATTAATCACCTTTGAAGAAGGCACCTACACCCTTGGCTGGGGAGCGGAGATCGCCGCTTTAACGGCAGAAAAGGCAGGGGTGAGCCAGATTCGGCGGGTAGCCGCCAAGAACCTGCCGATAGGGAATTCCAAAACGTTGGAAGATGCCATTTTGCCGGATGAATCCAGCTTAATTAAAACTGTTTTAGAAATGCTTGTTTAAATAAAAAAGGGCGCTGAAACCAGCACCCTTTTTTATTACTGTAGCTCGGCGTTAAGGCTTTGTGCCGTTTTGGCCGCTTTATAGGCTTGCCCGTATAAATGACCTTGAACCGCCAAGCCAAACGGCGCGGTGATGATAATGCCCACGAAGCACAAAAACGCGCCCGCGGAAGAGATAAAACCGGCTGCCATGCCGCCAACAATGGTTAACAAATAAGCGCCCATAGCCGAGCGGATTAACGCAAAAACATGATTAAAGTTGAAGGCGTCTTTAATTTCTCCGCTGGCGGCTAGGCTTGCAAAAGCAGCGGGGATGATAAAAGCCAAGACCAAGCTAAATAAAATAACCATGCAGCTTAAGCAAAAGGCGAACAAGGAAATGATTAAGCCGATTTGTTCTTGGTCGCCAGCGGTTGTCATGAGCGGGATAGTTAATTGAGCGCAGACCGAAAGCAAAAATATGGGCAACGCGTAAGCAAACGTTACCACATAGGCTTTTAGCCCGTTGGTTAATAGGCTGCTAAAGTTTTCCCAGCCGGGCAGGGGTTGGCTATCATCGGTTATCACACGGCGGGTAATTTCTAACATCCAGCCCAGCAAGGCAATCGCGCCGATGACAGGAATGAAGGCAATTAAACCGGTAATGGCTAATTTTTTTAACCAGTCTGGGTCTTCTGTAATAAAGCGAAAAGCACGTCCAAAATCCATTTTTTTCTCCTTTTAAAATAATATTTTTAATTATAGGCTTAAAAGGTAAAATAATGACCCTAAAGGAAAATTTATGCCACAGACACCTATTCTTGTTCCGCTTTTAAACGCCAACGAACCCGAAGCCCGCTTGGTAGAAATTCATGCCAAAGACGGCGCGCTGGTGCAAATTGGTGATTTGTTGTTTACGGTTGAAACCACCAAAGCCGCCTCGGATGTGGAAAGCACGGCAGCGGGTTATTTTAGATTAATCAGTGAAGAAGGCGCCACCCTGCAAGTGGGAGATTTGCTGGCGGTGATCACGCCGACGGCTGACGAAGCTATCGAAAGCGGGCTCAGCCCGCAGCGTGATTCCGTTGCTGTAACCGCTTCTCCGGTGGATGGCTTGCGCATCACCCGCCCCGCGCGCGAACTAGCAGAACGATTAAAGATAGATTTGGCGGCGCTGCCAACTGACCAATTAATCACTGAATCGTTAATTAAAAAACTGGCGGGGGTTGCCGAAATTAATTTACCAGACTACAACGAGAATCACTTAATCATCTATGGCGGCGGCGGGCATGCCAAAGC
>CAYOGW010000052.1:12428-19067 GCA_964403635.1 uncultured Anaerolineaceae bacterium
GGTAAAGTGTGGGACGGGAAGGTTAATTAAAGTAGCAAAACTTGTATTAACTGTGGCGTTGACCAATTCGTAAACGGTTTCCATCTGGGTCGGTCAGTTGCACTTCAAACGCCCAAGGCTGATTTTCAATTGGGACTTTGAACTCGGCTGCGATTTCTTCAACGTTGTTTACATAGAGATAGACCAGTGTGTTGGGGCGCGCATCTCCTTTGTGTTCCGAAAGATGCAGGGCGTTGGGTCCGCGCCGCAGAAACAAATAGAGCGGCAAGTTGGGGGCAAAGCGGTGTTCCCCTTCGGTTACAAAACCGAGACGCGCGTACCATTTGGCAGTTTCGTATCCGTGCTTAACGTAGAAGATTGGTACAAGCTCTTCGGGCATAGGTTTCCATCACTTTCGGGTATTGGGGAAATTTAATTAAATTAATAACAATTAAAAATGTTGGTTGATAAAGTAGATGTGAGAAGTTATCGAAAATCCTTTCGGCGTTTCGGTAACTTTTTTTCTTTTATTTTTTTACGAGATGTTTTATTCTTATTGAAACCAAAGATAATGGCGAGATTAATGAAAAAGTTTATTAAAAGAGCCACCCCAACGAGAAGTACGAAGCCAATGAGTAGGTAGGCATAAGCAAAAACGAAATAAAAAAGTAAATCATGTTCGCCATATTTAGGGGATGTAATCAGCCCATAAAGAAAAAAAGACATCAAGAGAGAAGTAGTTATTCCGAAAAATAACATTAATGATAGATGGAAGATGTCACGTGTTTTTAAATTAAACGTAAACAAATTGCGATAAAAGACCCCTTGCATGTGAGCTCTTTCGAGGTTTGTGTCAATTGGGTCGTAACCGGTACGGCCAGGGCGAGTGCGGTAGCCGGGATAACCTGGTAGGTTTTCTACACTGTAAATCGTGTTTCTTTTTGTTTTATTTTTTATCGTCATAAGTGAAAAAATTATCAACAATTAAGCGTGCGCTTGAATCACTAATAAAGGCCCCAACCCCTCTGGAATTTAAAGGGTTATCATCAATTAGAGTATTAATTAATTCTCCATTTGCATATAACTCTATTTCCCCTTTTGAAAAATATACACTTAGAGTGTTTGGTTCTGGGTAGCTGTGTAATTGAAAGTGGTTTTTAGAGAATAAATTAACAAATCCTCCGGCTGTGTATTTATAAAGAATGAGTTTTTTGGATTGAGGATTAATTTGGAACAGATAGAACGTTCCTAAATATTTATCTAACCCAAATACCAAACCATATCCTGAAGATTTGGATGTGTCGGTAGAAAAATCGGCTTGAACATAATATACATCTTCGGATGGTTCGAATTGGCTATTTTCGCTATAGGTGGTTGCAAGAATGCCACCATTTTTGAAATATGATTGTAGAATCATTTTTCCATTAATGAGTTCTACCTTTCCTAGAGAATAAATTAAAGTCCATTCGTGAATATTGGTGGAAAAATCTTCAAATTGAATTTGCCATTCATGTTCGGGATATCGCACAAGAATTTGAGGTGTTGGAGCAATTATTGTTGGTTGAGATACTTTGGGTTGATTTTTCATACCAGTTTGGGTATATAACAAAGATCCAAACCCAATACATAATAAGAAATAAAGGATAAGTAAAATACTTCCTGACAATTTGATTGTTGTGTTGATTACAGGTTTTTCAGTTTCTGGTTCTTCAATTTCTGTCATGATTTTATTGCTCCACTTTGATGATGGATAAATTATCTATTCCTAATTCAAAACCTGCATCGTTGACATAAAGCCCAAAACGTCCAAAATAAAACTTTTCGCCTGTTTGTGAATAAGAATCAACCATTTTGTCATTAATATAAAATTCAACAATATCATCATTTGCATAGATTCCTATTTTATTAACGAGTGGAAAAGATTTTATTTCACTACTGCCTCCAGTTAAGAGACGAGACCAACCATTACTTCCTTGGTGAAATAGTCTGTATTCTTTTGATTCTGCATTAATTAGAAATAGATAATAAAAACGAGTATTGCCTCTTGCCGAAAAGACGATACCAAACGATTCATTCGTGGCAGTGGTAGGAATAAAATCTGCTTGTAAATAAAAGGGTTCTTCGATAGATTCACATTTATCGCAAAAGGCTATTGCAGAATTTTCATAATATAGTGATTTAAGAAGTAGATTACCATCCTTAATTGTTAAGCTAGCATTCTTAACATCAGTTGGAGTCCAATTATTTTCATTATTTGTGAAGTCGTCATCAAATAATATTAGGCCATTTAATTGGGATGGAAAAGGAATACTAGGGGTAATTGTACGAGGCGGTAGATTTGTAATTATTTCGTTGCTTTGAGAAGATAATTGAGGTGTTAATACAAAGAAAGACGCAGCGCAAAGTCCACATGCTAAGGAGAAAAAAAGTAAATAACCAATTAGGATCAAAAGTTTGGCTATATCACTATTGATAATGTTTACGTATGTTTTCATAATTTACTCAACCCTCCTGCGTTATTTATTATAAATTTATTAAAGTTTTTTTGGTGGCAATGAAGCGGCAAAATTGACTCCGATATTAATCCAATTGGCTAATTCTTCTTGATTAAGGGCATCTGCTTTCACCAAAATCCAACCTTGAATGGGGCGGCCGGTTAAATTGAACAAGCGGGTGTGCGGCTTACTGAGCGCGGAATCCGTTTGGTCGGGCGCCAGCCGGACGATCATTTCATCGCCATGCACGCCGACGCTCATGTTGCCGTTAATTAAAAAGGACAATCCGCCAAACATTTTCTTCTCTTTAAGCCCAGTTTGGGCGGTGATTTTGGCGCGAATTCGATCTGCGAGATTTTCGTTATAGGCCATATTATTTTTCTTTCTTGATGAATAAACCAATACTCAAAGGCGCAGATAAGGAGTATTGGGTAAGGATTAAGGCTTGGGCAGCCAGTAGTCTCGCATGATTTCGGTTGACCAAGCGGGCTGCTGAACAGGCTGACGGGGCAGGAATTCAAGCATGACCGGTTTGATATCAATGACTGGCGTTCCGTTAATCGCATCCAGTTCTGCCACAAAGAGTTTGCTGCCTTCCACGCGGAGTACGCGACAAATGGTACTGCCAATGCGATTGGGGCGGTTTTTGCCACGCTGGGCAAAGATGCCGACCGTGGGCAAGGATGGGTTGTTGCGGGGGTGCCGCGCGCCAGTGACAATTTTTGATGCATCCACTTGGTGAAAAAGGAATAGTATCTCCACATGAGAGAAATCAGCCAGCCCTTGTAAGGCTTCGGCGGTATATGGCTCGCTGAGAGAGATGCAGGCTTCTTCTCCACCCCAAAAATCATCTTCCGCGTGGCTACGGATGGCTTCCACCATGCCAATGGCTTGTATTTCAAATTTCATCTCAATGTTTTCCTGTTGGTTTATTGGTTGGGGCTGGGTAAACTATATTTTCTCATACGAAAATTATGATTTTATGTCTTATTCATTACGATTGTAATTTAAGCCATTGCTCAAAACGGATAGACCCAATACGCGGGTTATCTGTGGGTATTAAGGTTAATTCTTCCAATGTTGCGCCAAAATAGCGGGCATGAAGGTCAGTAGTCACGTCTCTTGTATCTTTGATGAAATGTAAATATTGCCGGACCAATTCATCGAGGCGAAAACGTTCTGGGCCAGCGAGTTCGATTGTGTTGTTCGCTGGCGGATTAACGGCAATATCTGCCAAGGTTTCAGCAACATCGTTTGCCGCAACGGGTTGAAAGGAGGCGATTGGCAAGCGTACGGTTTTTTGATTGGTATTTGCGTTTGCGATGACATCGAGGAATTCAAAGAACTGAGTGGCGCGTAAAATTGTATATGGGTTGGCAGAAGAACGCACCAGATTTTCTTGCGCTACTTTAGCACACATATAACCGCTTTCGGGCATTTGGTTGACGCCAACAACGGATAACAGGATATGATGCTTGACCTTTGCGGCTGCTTCGGCGGTTAGGATTTGACGAGTTGATGTCTCGAAGAAATTTAAGATGGCTGCATCTTCAAACGATCGTGAGTTTGTTACATCTATGACAACATCAGCGCCTATTAATGCTTCTTTTAATCCTGTCCCTGTGATGGTATTAATGCCTGAAGAAGGAGAGGCGGCGATGGCTTCGTGACCGCGTGAGCGCAGTATTTGCACGAGTTTGGTTCCGATAAGCCCGCTACCGCCAATAACGATAATCTTCATATTTTTAACTCCAATTTTTTTTTAGAAATTAAAAATTAACCAATGGACTGGCTTGAATGAGGTGCTGTAGACGCTCGAAGTGCCTTATGGATTCAATTCACTTTTTAATATATTGAAAGGGATATCAATATTGAAATTAACGGTTACGGGGTTCTTTGATTTTGAATCAACACCGTTAAAAACATCATATGAATGACCATTAATATGAACTATTCCTTGGTCTGCATCTTTAATTCCAAGGACACTTAGTATTGTGTACTCTTCTTGAATTAATACGACCACATAGGCAGATTCTGGGCTTTTTCCATCGCCTGATTGCAGTATAGATTTAATTAAGCCTTTTAATACATAGCGATGATACTCGGCTTGTTTTGATTGCCCCAAGCCATCATAAGCTCCAATTGCGACAAGGTGAGCATCTGGGAAGATGTAATTTTTTTCGAGAACGTCATTTGCCAATTTGAGTGCATATTCATAATCTTTGGCGTTTAAGGCGGTAAACATGGCAGTTTCGAGTTCTTGATACCAATTATCATATGGGTCATAATGTGATGTTTTTGCATAAGCCATTCGGAATTCTGTAAAATCTACGCTGGGGTCAGCTTGTTTTACTCTTTCCAAAAGCGATGCAAAGGTGGCGTCGGCGGCTTGGGTGTCTACTTCAGTGGGAGGGGGTGATGTTACCGTTAATGTTGGGGTTGGACGAGTGGTTTGTGATGGTGTCGGGGTGTTTTGTGAAGTAGCCGTTGCTGTAGATGTTTCAAGCGTATGTGAAGGTGGTTGCTCTGTGGTGCAACTGGAAAAAGCCAAGGTAATTAAACAAACGAGTGTGACCAAAAAAGACCGCTTCATAATTTCCTCCCACTTATTTTGAATTATTTAAGTTTAATGGTTTCTGTTTATATTGCCGTATTTGCTCAAGCCGCGCTTGTCATAATGATTTTTGGGATGCCCCGATGTACTACGGGGTCAGGTGCAAACGTAACATCTGCCAGTGAAATTCCGGCAGAATCCCTGTTCTTTAGAAATGCTTTTTTAGGTGACTTTTGGCGCCGAATTGGATAGTTGGATATCAAATGATTCTTTTACCGATGGATGTATTAAGTTGATAATAGTAAAAACTCCTAGTACTGTTCCAAAAGGGGTAAACACACACTGTATTCCGGCGATGACAAGACAAAACATATAGTTTGTTCTCTTACTAATAAATATCCCTGCCAAAATTATACAAATCGCCAAAGCCCACCCAATTAAGATAAAACTTCCCGCGAAAATTATAAAAAAGAGCCCGATGAATAAGGGAGGGACGCCTTCAGCAGATTTTTCTGTGAAACTTAAAATCACTATCCCAATTCCAGCTACAAGATGGATAATTGGGAAGCACGCATATAATCCTGCGATTCCACCCACAACATAGTGAAATATTGAAAGTATCTTTAAATATTGCTCATCTTGACTTTGAACCATTAAATCCTCCAAGTATTGTACAAAATGTTCTTATCGTAGAAAATGCCCATAAATTACGCTGAATCCCGTTTGTCAGGTGCAAGCGTAGCGTATGTCGGTGAAGTTTCGGTATTATCCCAGCGATTTTACATAACGCTGTGTTAGGCATGTTTTGTATAATAGCGGGCTGCGCCATAGACATACGAACGCAAAAAACATGTCATTTATTTCTGAAGAACATCTTGGCTTCTGGAGTCTCCAGTGTGTAGATGATAAACAAACCAAGAAATATTTCAGTTAATGAGAAGGATAGCAAATTCAAAATGGTTAAGATGGTCCAAATTGTTATAGCAAATTTTCGCGTCCAGTATTTTCTTTTCCAAATTCCCCAACCAATGGCTAAATTGATAGTGCCTAGGATGTAAATAAGGGAATATAGAGAGTAATGTCTATCTTCAAACAGGAATAAGATGGAAACTAATACGAATAGATACACAAACCCAACAACAAATGAAAGCCACATAATTAATTTTAGCGTTGGGGTGAATTTCCCTTCGACATAGAATAAATCTTCGCCACAAAAGGCGCATGCGTGGACATGATCTCCTATGTTTTCCTTGCCACATTTAGGACAGATAAGCGAACTTGCATTCATCTTTTACCCAGTTTCCTTCTCTTTCTTGACTTGCGAGATTTCGGTTTTGCGTAAATTTGTCATAAAGAGCTTTACCATGGTTTATTTCCTGCGGGAACCTTACAGAATTAATTTTGTAAAGTCCCCTAGGGGATAACACCTTATATACATATTATACAGATAAGCCTACACATGCTGGTCAACCAAAATCGGGTTGCCGTCTGGGTCAGTGATGAAAAAGCTGGCGGGTCCGCTGGTGGTTTCGTCGGCTTCGCTGTCGAGGGTTAATCCCGCGGCTTTGATGTGTTTCTGAATCTCGCGGACGTCCTTAAACGAGCCCAGCG
>CAYOGW010000053.1:0-1977 GCA_964403635.1 uncultured Anaerolineaceae bacterium
CGGCATTAAAAGAACTCTTAATAAAAAATAAAATGCGCCACATTATTGGCAAAGGTTATTATGCTTTTTTGCATGTTGGTGATTTTTTGCAAAGTAAAGGTTGGCAAAGCAGCGAACCACTGGGTCAATATTTAGCCGAAAATGTTGGCTTGGCGGTTGTGCCGGGTGCGTTTTTCTCGCCTTTTGGCAACGAGTGGATTCGCTTTTCGTATGCGACTCCTGAGCAAAAAACAATCGGCGCGTTTGAACGTTTATTGGCTGGTTTAAACAGCTTACAGGCTTAATTAATTTTAATTAAAGGTTACTTCCCATGTCATTTAATCCGCTCCAATTTGCAGAAAAATACAAACTCGCCCTCGAATCCGCGCAAAAAGAAAATCCGCAAGGTGGATTAAATGGCTTTGAACTAGAGTGGAACTTGCTGGATGAGCAGTTTCGACCTTTGCGCACGGTTGGTTCTGGTCCCGCTGAACAATCTTTTGTGGATTATTTGCGTGCCGAGTGTATTCCGCCTTGGCTTGCCAGCTTTAGCCAACTCGAAGTCTTTCACTGGATGATAGAGTTTGCTACCCGCCCATACTACACCCCGCGCGGCACCATCTACGAAGCGCGATTAATGGAAGGCGTGTTGCTTAATGCTCTTCAACAAGCCGGTCAGCAGTTTAGCGAAAAACTCTATCATTGGCATGGCAACTTATTATTTTTAACCGCCATCGGGCACGACAGTATTCCAGGTAATTGGAGCATTGCCAAGCGCCGGTACCTTGAAAAATGTGTCGATATGTACGGCGATACGCTTGCCACGGCGGGTACCCATAGCAACCTATCCCTGCCCGATTCACTCTTTATGTGGGATTTTATGCATCAGCCTGCCAGCCAACGGGGTGACAAACATCTTGACGATTTTAAATCGGAGTTCTATATCACCGCCACCCGTTTGCTGCGCGCCTTTACTCCGCTTTACATTGCTACCAGCGCCAGCACCCCTTTGCAAGCGCAAATGCGCGGCGGGCGGGCAGTTTTGGTCTTGACCGAAAATGACTCCGTTCGAAATTTAACCTTCCCGAATCCTGCCGAAATTGACCAGCCCGATTTATATCGTTCGTATGCCGATTATTTGCAAATCTCCTATGATGTTGTCCGTCGCGGTATCCGTTTTGGTAACAACAATTGGACGCCGGTGCGTGCCCGTAGTTTTGCTGAGCCAGTGGAACGATTAATCTCTACCACCGGCGATCAACTGACCGAGCTGTACACCCGCGGCCTGTATTCCGTTGGTGAGGCTACCCCAGCCGAGGAAATGGCCCGTCAAATTGAAAAGCAAAACCTGATGGCGCGCATTAATTTGCCCATGGGGCGTGTCGAAATCCGCACCGATGATGGAGGTAACTCGCTTGAGTTAGATGTTGCCAATTTAACTTTTAAACATTTGCTTCTGCTAAAAATCTATGCCGATTCAAACTTTGCCCGTTCCTATCGCTACGACCGAGAAGACATTACCCGCTCTCGTGCCAACGAAAAACTAGCCGCGGAACAAGGTTTACGCGCAGAAATTGAAAACCCATTAACGGGCAAACCCATTGGCTTAAGAGCCTTCTTAAAATGGACTTTAATGGAATTAAAGCCGCTAGCCGAAGCGCTTAATCTCTGGGAGGATGTTCAGCCGTTGGTAGAAATGGCAAATGGCGCGCCCAACACCGCCGAGAAAATTCGTGCCCGCTTAAAAATGGAACTTGGCGGAAATGACGAAGTGCCCCAAACCTTGCTCAGAGAATTAGCTGCAGAACGAGCGGCTGAAATTCGAGCCGACATTGAAAAAGTGGCGGCTCAAACTAATCAATTTAATAGCGACTCTAAAAAACTTGCCGAATTTATTCAACATGCGCGTGATGCTGCTCGCACAGACCAAACCTTGCCCATTCGTTTCCGTCCGGCATCGGGATTAATGAAAGATGCGGACTACCCAAATAAAACGGC
>CAYOGW010000053.1:2077-16392 GCA_964403635.1 uncultured Anaerolineaceae bacterium
GGGCGGGGCGCGGCGGATATGAAAACGGTTGTTGCGACCTACATGGTTTGGATGAAAGATACCCTTAAAAAGAATCCTGCCAATTTGCCCAATATCGCTTTGCTCTTGGTTGGCAACGAAGAAAACGGCGAGGCTGAAGCGTGGGGCACACCGCATGTCTTAAAGGAACTGGGGCTAAAGCCAGCCCTGTTCATCGCGGGTGAACGCACCGGCGAAAAAGGCACTGAGTTGTTTGGCGAAATCTGTGTGGAAAACCGCGGCGTGATGCGCTTGGAGTTAATCGCGCGCGGCGTAAAAGCCCATTCGGGCGTGGCTGGCACAGGTGATTTAAGTGACCGTTTAATTAACGCGCGCGCCGCCTTAAACGAAATATTTGCCAAACACCTTACTTTAAATGCAACAGATGGCTGGCAGTCTCAATCCAAATTTCCGTTTATATCGGTAGGTACTCCGGGCGTGTATAACACCACCGCCGCTGAGGGTGTTTTGGGTGTTGAAATTCGCCCGATCCCGCAAGATGACATTGTTAAATTAAGAAAAGAAGTTGAAGCCTGGTGTGCAAAAAACCAGTTAGAAGTACATTTTTCAGTAATGGAAAATGGGGTAGCTTGCAGCCCAGACAACCCAGCCTTGCAGCGCTTAATCAAAGCAGTTGCTACTGTTTCAGGTAACCAGCCAATTCTTGGTAAAAAATTGCCGGGCACCAGCGCGCGTTTTGCACCCGATGGTCAAGCCGTGGTCTGGGGTCAGAGTGGCATTGGTCCGCATGCCAAAAACGAAGCGCATTATATTCCGAGTATTCAGCCGTATTACGACTCGCTTAACGAGTTAGCCAAGCAATGGTGTTAATTAAAAGCGAAAATGAATAAAAATCCGCCCGAAGTTCTTGTCATCTTTCTCCACTCGATGATAGAGCTTCTTAATGTGGCTTTGGTTGAGAAAACGCAGCACTTTTTTCTTTAATTGCCCGCTGCCCTTACCTGGGATAATTTCAACCAGTTCAATTTTTCGGTCTATTGCTTCTTGTACAATGCGGTTTAATTCCGCATCAATTTGGTAGCCTTTGTTGTAAATCTCATGTAAATCTAGTTTTAATTTGGCCATATGAGCATCCGTCTTTCGTTAATTAAATTCCAAGTTTTTTCTACCAAAAGCCCAGTTCGCCAAAAGGCCACCGCCGCCATGCCATGCGCAAAAACGGCAAACACAGGCGGGGTTTCGCCAGTATAGTAAATCCAACACTCACGGGTGGTGCCCCAAAGCTCTAAAAAATACCCCAGCGCCGAGCCAGCCAAAAAAGTGAGTAAAGCCATGCGGTAGTTTGTAGGTGTTAATATCAGCAAGGCACAAATTAAAAGGGCCGCCAATGTATAGGATTTAATTAAAGTGGGGGCAACGTAACTGAGCATTAATAAGTAAAATGCTGGGAAGGTGAACCAGTAGGCGGGCCGGAACCACGCCTCGCTCCATTTAACGGAAAGGTGCTTCAAGCTGCGAGCGATTCGGTCAATGCTTAGGCTGGCAATCGGCCAAGCGGGGATAATCCACAAAGGCGGGCGTTCGGCTGTATAGTAATGCCATAAATTGGTTTGTGTGCCCCAGCTTTCAATCACCAGCCCGCCAAAAATGCCCACAAAAATAATTAAGCCATCTCGTTTTAAATTGGCATGCGCCATAATGGTCAGCGACATGAAGCCGAATATGCCGATTAAGAGCCAGTCAATATAGAGATACCATGCAAAGCGGGGGTCGTAGGTAGAGAAATACTCTTCTACCAGCGGCCACCAAATATAAACAATTAAGAAGCAAGTGAGCAAAAAAGCAGAAAGTAAGTAAGAAGAGTGGCCGGTAAAGCCAAAGATTGTGGAGAGTTTCTTAAGCATGGGCGCGATTATACCCAGCCCAAGCTTAAATTCCACCATGATATAATTTTCAGGCTATTTTTAAAATTCTAAGGAGTATTTTTTTATGTCTGGGCATTCAAAATGGTCAACAATTAAACGTAAAAAAGGCGCGACGGATGCAAAACGAGGCGCAATTTTTACGCGTTTGGCACGGGAGATTGTAATGTCGTCACGCGATGGCGGCAGTGATCCGAACACGAATTTTCGATTGCGTTTGGCGATTGATAAAGCCCGCGCGGAGAACATGCCCAAAGACAACATCGAGCGTGCCATTCGGCGTGGCAGCGGGGAAGACAAAGACGGGGCAACTTACGAAGAGTTGACTCTAGAAGGTTACGGGCCGCATGGTTCGGCAATTATGGTGGAATGTGTCAGTGACAATCGTAACCGTACGGTGGCAGATGTGCGCCACGCGTTTAGCAAGAGCGGCGGCAATATGGCTGAACCTGGGGCGGTAGGTTGGCAGTTTGAGCGAAAGTCCTATTTTTCTTTCCCAGCTAGCCAGCTTTCGTTTGATAAGGCTTTTGAGTTAGCAATTGAAGCCGGTGCGGATGATGTGCAAGAAGATGGCGATAATATTGAAATCATTGGGCCGGTTGAAGCGTTTAAAACGATTGGAGATGCATTAAACAATGTCAAAGTTCGCCCCGAAGAATCAGGTTTGCGCTTAATTGCCAAACAAGATTTAGAATTGGGCGTTGAAGAAACCCTGCAAGTGCTGCGGGTGGTAGATGCTATTGAAGAGTTGGATGATGTTCAGAGTTGTTACCATAACTTAAAGATGTCTGAAGATGTTTTGGCTGCGCTCGAAGCGGAATAAACATTAAACTTTGACTGCAAGGTGGGAGTGAGCCTTGCAGTTTTTATTTAACGCGAAGGATTAGTTATTAAGTGTCTTTGCATTTTTTAAACAATACGGTTGGGCTTCAACAAGCGGCTTGGCTGGCCTGTTTTGTTGTGCTTGGTTTGGGGCTTTTTTTATGGCTTGTTCGCCGTCAGGGATGGGTGTTGAAGCCTGCCAAGCCGATGTGGCAATTTGAGCGTTCTTTTAAATTCTCATTTGAGATTATTTATTTAATTGCAGTGATTTTATTGGGTTTAATGGTGCGGTTATTTTTTATTAACCAGCCCATGCGCGGAGATGAAGCCAACACTTTTCTTAAGTTTGTTAATGGCGGTTTCAGCGATTTATTTAACTATCCCGCTCCGAATAACCATGTGCTTAATACCATTTTAATTAAGGGGTTTGTGGGTATGTTGGGGGCTACACCGGCTGTCATTCGCCTTCCCGCTTTTCTTGCTGGGGTATTGGGGATGGCGGCTATCTATCAGTTAATGAAAGATTTTTTTAGGCGGGGGCAGGCCGGGGTTGCTGCCGCTTTAATGACGGCTGTCTTCCCTTATTTTATTTTGTACTCAACCAACGCCCGCGGATACACCCTGTTGGTTTTAATCAGTATTTGGCTGGTTCAATTTGGGTTAAGGTTAATTAAAAATTTTTCTGCTTTAAACGGTTTTGTTTTTATCTGGCTTGCCGCTTTAGGCATGTGGACTATGCCTGTAATGGCATTGGTTTTGGCGGGTTTATTTCTTTGGCTGGCTGTTTTGTTTTGGCTTAAACAAGCTAATCTTTGGGTCGTTCTAGAGAAATTGGCTTTGTTGGGGCTGGGTATTGGCTTAATCACCATCATTTTATATTTGCCAATTGTGGTGGTTTCAAATGGGGTACAAGCCATTACGCACAACGCGTTTGTAGAGCCAAAAACATATGCCCAAATTTGGCCTTTGATTGTTCCACAACTTCAAAAAACTGGACTGGAGTGGTTTCGAGATATTCACCCTGTTGTCTTAGGGGTTAGTTTCATCTTTTTTGGTTGGGGTTATTTAAGTGCTATTCGCAAAAAGGATTGGAAAGCCGTTATGTTATTGCCTGCTTTCTTCTTGGGTGTAGTGTTGGTGGTACTCTTTCAGCGGGTTATGCCATACCCGCGGACTATGATGTATTTTTTGCCGTTTATTTTCTTGTTTATTGCTTATGGTTTTGATGAGTTGATGAAAAAAACCGCTATTTCTGTTCAACGAGTTTTTCTATTTTTTTTAGGGTGTTTTAGCTTTGCGCAAGCCGCATATTTAATTCAGCAAGATGTCATTACTCGTTATCCCGATACCAGTGCTTTTCAAGGAGCGCCGCTGGCAGTTCAAACACTTAAACCAATTTTGCAGCCTAACGACCGTTTACGGATTTCGCGCAATGCCAACGAGTCTGTTAATTTTTATTTTTGGTATTATCAAGTTCCATACCCAACCGGCAACGGTTCGTCTTACAATAACAGTTATATTGTGCTTAAACCCAGCGAACAACCATTAAGTGATTTTACAGATCAGCCGGTTATTTTATTAATCGAGTCTGAAAATATGCAGCTTTATCAGGTGGAGAAATAAATGACTCTTGCTTTAGGAATAGACCCCGGCACGGCTACAACCGGCTACGGGCTGGTTCGTGAAAACCGTGACGGTTCTTTAACAACCATTGCGCATGGGGTTATTTTGACATCCAAAGAGCTTTCTCAGCCAGAGCGATTGGATTTACTCTACCAGCAATTAAATAAAATTATTGTTGAATTTAAACCAGAAATTTGCGCGGTAGAAAAACTTTTTTTTCAGAAAAATGTTAAAACCGCCATTGATGTGGGGCAGGCGCGCGGCGTGATTTTGCTTTGCCTCGCTCAAGCTGGCTTATCCATTGGTGAATATACACCCAACGAAATTAAACAAGCGGTGGCTGGTTATGGCTCCGCTGATAAAAAACAAATGCAAGAAATGGTACGGGTTCTGCTTAATTTAGAGTCAATTCCCAAGCCGGATGACGCAGCCGACGCTTTGGCAGTTGCCATTACCCATTTGGCTATCTATCGCTATAACTCAAGGTAAAATCAAATAATGATTGCATCCCTGCACGGAGAGTTACAACAAAAAGAAGATAATAGCCTCGTCATTGCGGTAGGCGGGGTTGGCTTGCGCGTTTCGGTAGCCAAGGGCTTGGCCGAGCAATTAAAAATTGGAGAGAAAGTTTTTGTGCACACCCATTTAATCGTGCGTGAAAACGAACTTTCTCTTTATGGTTTTGAAACAACCGATGAGCGCGCCTTATTTTTACATTTATTAGGTGTAGATGGGGTTGGCCCCAAAGTGGCTCTTTCGGTGCTGTCTACCCTTAGCCTGGACGCCGTTGAACGAGCTATCTTCACAGAAGAAGGGGATATCTTCTCGCGGGTGCCGGGGGTTGGCAAGAAAACCGCTCAAAAAATAGCGTTGCATCTTAAAGATAAACTTAAACCAACCGATGTTTTGGGTCGAGTAGCCAGTTTAACGGATGTAGATGGCGAAGTATTAGCCGCATTAACCGCTTTAGGTTATTCGATCGTTGAAGCCCAAACCGCTATCCAAGCTATCCCGAAGGACTCCCCTCAAGATGTAGAAGAACGCTTAAGGCTGGCGCTGGGATATTTTCAGTAATCATTGGGCGGGCGACCGCCCTTTTTTTATACATGTTTAACGGAGAGATAACTATGCTTAATCAGACAATTACTTTTATTGGTCCTGGTGCTATGGCCGAAGCTATGCTGGCGGGTTTAATCCGCCAGAAATTGGCAAAACCTGCTCATTTAATTGTCAGTGGCCCACGTGCCGAACGGGGCGAGCAATTAAAGCAAAAATATGGTGTTCAGCCCTACACAGACAATGCCGCCGCCGCTGCCCAAGCGGATGTTGTGGTACTTTCCATTAAACCGCAGCGGTTAAGCGAAGTGATGAAGGGATTAAAAGGGATTAAACCGAACGCGTTGGTGATTTCGATTATTGCTGGCGCTTCGCTTAAGAAAATTAGCAACGGGCTTAAACATGCCGCCATTGTGCGTTCCATGCCCAACACCCCCGCCATGATTGGCGAAGGCATCACGGTTTGGTGTGCTTCGGCTGCGGTGACTGCTGAGCAAAAAACCATCGCCGAAGCTATCCTTTCTGCGTTGGGTCAGCAAGTGTTTGTAGAAGATGAACACTATTTAGACATGGCAACCGCTTTATCAGGTACTGGCCCAGCCTACGTGTTTATGTTTATGGAAGCCTTAATCGATGCCGGTGTGCATATGGGTTTCCCGCGCCGCATCGCTGAACAATTGGTAGTGCAAACGATTAAAGGGTCGGCTAAATATTATGAAACAGCAGAAAGACATCCAGCCACCCTTCGCAATCAGGTTACCTCGCCAGGCGGGACGAGCGCTGAAGCGCTTTATTATTTAGAGAAGGCGGGTTTTCGCACTGCCATCTCGCGCGCGGTGTGGGCGGCCTACCAACGCTCGTTAGAGTTGGGTAAAGAACAAGCTATTCACATCCCTGAAAACAATACTTCACAGGATTGATTTAAATTAATCACGGGGGAGGCGGTATAATTCCGCCCTTGCCTTTTTTCAGGAATTACTTTAAACAAACGAAATTATGTCTCTAATTACAGTTTCTGCTCTTTCAAAATCTTACGGCCACCGAGATATTTTCACGGGGGTTACTTTTGGTATCGCCAAAGGCGCACGCCTAGGGATTGTGGGCCCCAATGGAGTAGGCAAGACTTCTCTTTTGCGGGTTTTAGCCGGGGAAGATGAAGCTTCCTCCGGTTCGGTACACAAGTCTCGGGGAGTCCGCATCGGGTATCTCTCGCAGGAAGCAGATTTCGAAATGGACGGCACACTTTGGGATGCCTGCGAATCTGTTTTTGCAGACATCATCCAACAACATGATGAACTGGCTCGATTAGAAGAGCAAATGGCTGGCGGCGATAGCACCGTTTTAGAAAAATATGGCGAACTGCAGCACGCCTTTGAAGATCGGGGCGGATATGTGTACCCGACTCGCATTCGACAAGTGTTAAGCGGTTTGGGCTTTGATGAAAACGACTACAAATTAAGCCTTGAGCACCTTTCTGGCGGGCAGCGTACACGCGCTTATTTGGCACAATTATTACTTTCTTCTCCAGACTTGCTGCTTTTAGACGAACCCACCAATCATTTGGACATGAAAGCAGTCGAGTGGCTGGAAGGCTATTTAATTAATTGGGAAGGCGCTTGCATCATCGTCTCGCATGACCGCTACTTTTTAGACGAAGCCGCCACCCATATTTTAGAAATGACCGCCGCTGGCGTAGAAGAATATAAGGGTAATTACAGCCATTATTTAAAGCAACGAATTAGCCGCTGGGAACGCCGCGAGCAAGTGTTTAATGAAGAAAAAGAAAAATTAATTAAAGAATTGGACTACATAAAAAAGCACATTGCCGGGCAAAACACCTTGCAAGCCAAGGGCAAATTAAAACGCTTGTCTCGTTTGGTGCAAGCCATAGAGCATTTTGGCATGGATGTTGTGATGAATACCAGTTGGAGCCAACTTGATGGCATTTCATTTATTGTTAGTACTAGCCCTTTTTCTGTGGATGAAGCCGAAAAACGGGTTCGGGCTTTGCGCATGCCCAATGTTCGCCCGCCAAAACTGCATTTAAAAATTCGCTCAGAAAAACGCTCTGGCGATTTGGTCATTCGAACCAAAGATATTCAAGTGGGCTGGCCCGACAAACCTTTGTTTTATTCGCCGGATATTGAACTGCGGCGGGGTGATTGCGCCGCTTTAATTGGCCCCAATGGCGCTGGCAAAAGCACCTTTTTAAAGACCATTTTGGGCCAGCTAGCACCGTTACAAGGCGAAGTTGTACTAGGTGCTAGCCTGCATGTTGGTTACTTTGCTCAAGCGCACGAAGGCTTAAACCCCGAAAATACACTGGTCGATGAAATCCAATCCGCCGCGCCCAACATGGCGCCCGCGCAGGCGCGTGATTATTTGGGCAAGTTCTTGTTCAGCGGTGATGATGCTTTTAAAAAAGTCGGCGTGCTTTCGGGCGGCGAACGTGGGCGTTTGGCGTTGGCTAAGTTGGCGCTCGAAGATACCAACTTGCTGCTGCTGGATGAGCCCACCAACCATCTCGACATTCCATCGCAAGAAATTTTAGAAGAAGTGCTGGAAGCCTATCAGGGCACTATATTGTTAATTAGCCATGACCGATATTTGGTAGACGCGTTAGCCACTCAAATTTGGGAAATTAATCCTGATAATTCAACTCTCACAATCTTTAAAGGCAGCTATCATCAGATGAAAGAAGAACAAGAACGGCTGGCTACGCTCGTGCCGGTAGAGGGTTCCCCAACTGTTTCTCGTTCCCAAACCGATTCCAAACCATCGCCCAAGAATGCCAAAGAAGAACGCCGCAAAAAAGCCCAGCTGCAAGAAGTAGAAAATAAGATAGCTGAGCTTGAAAACCGCCTAGCTGAAATTGCCAAGGCTTTAGAAGTGCCCGGACAAGATTCGTTTGATGTCATGATTTTGGGGCGTGAATATCAAGCCGTGCAAGAAGAGATGGATGCCAAATTAAAACAATGGGAAGAATTGCATTCTTAATTCAAAAAGTTTAAAAAAGCCTGCTACACTTAAGTAGCAGGCTTTTTTATTTAATAATTAGCGGAGCAATCATGAATCAATATCTCTACACTCTTAAACCAGCGCGTCTTGAGATGTTAATTAAATCAACACCCGCAGAAGATGAAATTGTTGGTCGGCATTTTAATCGTCTTAAGGCCTTAACCGAGCAAGGCGTTGTCATTTTGGCTGGGCGCACCACCAACGAAGATGAAAGCACTTTTGGAATAGTTATTTTTGAAGCAGAAACCGATAGGCTCGCCCAAGAATTAATGGAAAACGACCCCGCCGTGAAAGAAGGGGTCATGACAGCCAAATTATTCCCGTATCGTGTCGCATTAATTCGAAAAGAACTTATTTAACGGAGGGTATCAAAATGGAAACGATTAAAGCATTGGTCCTTTCGGGCGGCGGCGGCAGAGGCGCATTTCATGCCGGGGTTTATCAATATTTAATGGAGCAAAACAAAATCGGTTTAGATGCCGACCATAGCGGTGAGTGGAATCCGCAAGTGGTGGTTGGCACTTCCATTGGGGCGGTTAACGGCGCGGCCATTGTGGCAGGGATTGATGCCAAAACTTTAACTGATGTCTGGCGTTCGCTAGAAGAGCACGACATTCAGGGATTGCCGCCCGGCATGCGCGGCTTCGCCCGTTGGATTTCTGGCAAAATATTTGGCGATATTATGGACGCGCGCTTGCCGCAAGTATCTCCCGAAGAAGCCACCTCGCCGGTGCCAGAGCAGTTTTGGCCGCCCTTGCCTTTGCTTCCTCGCTGGCTGGCAGAACGGTTGGTAGGGCGTTGGATTAATTTGCTCGATACCGGCCCGCTTCGCAAGACACTCCACACACGCTTTGGTTTTGATGAGCGAAAAATTGCAGAAAGCAAAAAAACGCTCTTAATCGCCGCCACCAATGTTCAAACTGGCGAAAGGGTACTGTTTAGTAACAAAGAAATATTGAAACGGGAAACCGGAAAAGCCAGAAAAGATGTTTTAAACGGTATCACAGCTGATAGGGTCATCGCCAGTTGTTCCATCCCCTTGGTTTACCCTTGGACCTTTGATGCGGAAAGCAACGCGTTCTACTGGGACGGGGCGGTGGTTGCCAATACGCCTTTGGGTTCTGCTTTAGACGCGATGAAAGATATTTCTATTGATGTACCCGCCGAAGTGGTGGTGGTCCTGATGACTCCTTGGTGGGAGAGCGCGGCAGACGCACCACAAGCTGCCCGCCGTTTACCAGACTCGTTCGGTGAAGCGGTTTCTTGGACACTTGACTGGGCTTTATTGGCTTCTTTTCGGGAACGATTAAGATTAATCGAAGCATACAATAGTTTCGCAGAGAAAGAACGAGCAGAAGGCAAGGGACCTTACCAATATCGGCCGGTTAAAGTGATTATTGTTGCCCCCCAAGATTTTTTGCCCGCCGCTCGTATCATTGACTATGACGGAGATGTTTCGGCTGAATTAATTAAAATGGGTTACGCGGCAGCAAAAGAAGCATTTGAAGCAAAGTTTTCTGCTTAATTAAGGAGTGGCTATTTCAAATTGGCTGAAATAGCCACTTTTTGTTTGGGTGTAGGTTAGGTTTGGGTTAAATTCTGCTTCGGTGGTGCAGGGCAAAGGCGCGTCCCAACATAACCAATCTTCTGTTGGTTGGTAAACCACTTGCCCATTAATTAAAGGTGTGATGGTTAAACTGACTTTTGGGGCTGTTGGCGGATAGCCTAGGTTTGGCATGCGGGCAAGATCTGAACCGACTGTTAAACGAATTAAACCGACAACGCTGAGAGCTGTGATTAAAGAAAACAGAGAAAACCGAATTAAACGACTGGTTTTGTTGCTTTCTTCTAAAAATAAACTTAATCCGCTTGCCAAAGAGAAAAAAATCACTGTAAAAATATATCCGCTCCCAAAACGCATATCGGGAGCGCTTAGATACCAGTAAGCGATGCAAATGAGAAAGGGAATTTGAAAGAACCAGTTAAGAGAATTTAATTGCTTCTTTTTCCACTGACTGAACCATAAAAATAATGGTGAAATGACAAATAAAACCAGCATGGTTTTAAACTCTATCGAGCGGGTATGCCGTGCAAACCAAGCGGGAACCCAGCCAAAGCCTTGCACTTCATTGATGTCGTAAGTTTGAGCACGCGCCAGTGTTAATACAATGTTGGTCACACGTTGGGCTTCCTCTGTCGGCACGCTCCATGGCAGGGTTGGAATACAGGTATAAACAATAGGGAAAATAAAACAGCCGCTTAGTAAAAAATTTTTAATGAACCACGGGATGATTAAAAATAAAACCGGCAGGCTTAATGTTTTAATTGTTTTTAAAAGGGTTATTTGATCGCGGAATTTTATGAAAATAAAGAGGGGTACGAACAATAGAATACCGCCAGAAAGTTTAATTAAAGTAGCAAAAACGGCAAAGAAAACAGAAAGTGTAAAGATAGGCTGGGGGAGAATTTTTTTAAGACTTAAGTTAATTAATTCGTATGCCAGAAAAATAGAAATCCAAAACAAGGGTAAATCGTTATTAAGATTTGCTAGCGACACGGTATTTAAGACGGGCATCATTAATGTTAATGGCAGCAGCAACAGATAAATAAAACTGGAATCCCATTGCTGGTTTGGTGTTTTTTGCAGCCCGAACCAAATGTGCATGGCAACCGCAAAAGCGAGGAAACCATTAATAAAAAATAATCCGCGCGGCTCGTGTACAAATGGAATTTGAAATACGGCTGCCAGCACATTCCAAGCGGAGTTAAAACCAAAGCGAATATGTAAATTGGCTAACCCCCACGGCAGCGGGTTTTCTCTAACCCATAACAGCAGGGGCTGATGATATAAACCGGTGTCGTAATACGATTGTTCTACCCATGCCCGAAGGGTAATAATGATTAAAATTAAAATACTGGCAAATAAAATAGTTTTTATTTGGGGAATGGTTTGTTTTTTTAGCCAGGGCAGAGCCAGCCCCCAGCCAATGAACAGGGCGGTAAACGGAATAATGCGTTGGATTGGGAAGAAAAAATTAAGAATAGTGGTTAAACTTGCTAAAATCGCCATACCAGCTAAAACTTGCCAAAAACCAGTTCGGTTATCATCTGAAAAACCAAAAAAATGAATTACCCGCCCGTAGCCTAACAAAGCCGGATACCAAAGAAGAAAAATTATTAATCCATAAAGCATTTGCGAATTATCCCATAGCTCTTCTATAATCAAAAAATGAATATTCTATTTCAAATCTTAATATTTTTAATTGGTTTATACATTACCGTCCGCACTATGGTTTCAGCCATCTCGATGTTTGTTTTGCCGCGCGCGGCTCCCAATCAAGTGGTGCGTTTGGTGTTTGGTTTGGTTCGGCGTTTGTTTGAGTTGCGTCTTAAGAAAACGCAATCTTACCTCGAGCGTGACCAAATTATGGCGTATTACGCTCCATTTAGCTTGATGCTTTTGGTGCCCGTTTGGTATGGCTTATCGATTATTGGTTTTATGGGCATGTACTGGGCCATTGATAATCAGGATTGGAATTATGCCTTTCGTTTAAGCGGCTCTTCCATTTTAACGCTTGGCTTTGAAGCCTCTACTAATTTTTGGTTAAATCTATTAATGTTTAGTGAAGCGTTAATTGGTTTAACCTTGGTGGCTTTGTTAATTGCTTATTTGCCCAGTATGTACACGGCTTTTTCAAGACGAGAAGCCTTGGTAAATTTGCTCACGGTTCGCGCGGGCAGCCCGCCGTTTGTAGAAGATATGCTGGTTCGGTTTCATTTAATTCATGGCTTGCATCGTTTAACAGACATTTGGAGTAATTGGGAAAAGTGGTTTGTAGAGTTGGAAGAAAGCCATACCACTTTGCCGCCAGTGGTTTTCTTTCGCTCGCCTCGCCCAGAAAATTCGTGGATTACGGCCACAGGAGCGGTTTTAGATGCGGCTTCTTTTACTTTGGCGGCGGTGGATGTGCCGAACTCACCCGAAGCTGCCCTCTGTATCCGGTCTGGATACTTGGCTTTGAGGCGGATTGCCGATATTTTTGAAATTAAATACCCGCTTGACCCGCACTTTCCACAAGATTCAAGTTCTATTACTGAGCAAGAATTTAATGATTTGTTTGACCGATTAAAAGAACAAGGAATCCCGATGAAGAAAAACCGCCAACAAGCGTGGGTTGATTACGCGGGCTGGCGGGTGAATTATGATGTGCCCTTGTTGGCTTTATGTTCGCTGACAATGGCGCCGTATGCTCCTTGGAGCAGTGACCGCGCTCCAAAAATGGCTTTTCCGTCCTTATTTTTAAGGAAGAATAAAAAGAATTAATTAAATGATTTTTTATTTTGATTGATGATTGACATAATCTGTTCGGCATTCGTTTCCCAAGAATGCCGATTGGCAAAATTAATTAATTTTTGGCGGTAGGTAGAAAGATCATCTTCGAAGGTATGTTGAGCAACATGGTTTGCCCATTCTTCTGGAGAATCGGAGAACAAGCAAGGGTAGAGCGCTTCGGTATCTGCCACTTGTTGGCAAAGTAAGCGGGTTGCTAAAAAAGGAATTCCATAAGCTAATGACTCCATTAGCTTATTTTTTGACCCCCACATGTATTCAAAAGGTAAAAGAGAATAGGTAGTAGAGAGATATAGCTCATCTAATTCGGTTTCGCTTAGATTTGGGCGTAAAACCCAGCCCATTTTTTTGCAATAGTCGATGACATTCGCTGATGGGTTTCGTCCGGCAATGACAACTTCTAAAGCTTCTCCAAATCGTTGAAACAAAGCTGGGTAATATTTCTCGCCAAAATGATGAATGGCATCGAGATTCATTTGGACACCCAAGCCGCCAATGTAAAGCAGGCGTATCTTATCTGTTGGAAGATTATAAAAACTCGTATTCCTTTTTTGGGATCCTAATGCCACAATAAACGAATTTTCTCGCATGGCGGGGAAACGCGATTCGTAGCTTTTTTTATCAGCTTCTGAAACGTGAAAGAAGATACTCTTTTTGTGATGGGCATTTAACAACCGATTTAAAGAATTGATTGAGTTAAGCGAAATTAGTTTCATGGCGAGGCTTGAACGTTGACCAACATGTTGATACCAAGCGTACATATCATCATGCGTTTCTGTGATTATTAATCGGTCTGGTTGGGCAATGGTATTGTTGGGGTCATTTAATAAATTAAGACTCTGAAGCGGACTTAACACAACAGTTTTATATAAAGGGTTTGCTGCAAATTGATAAAACCGTTGAATCGCTTCGGGAGTTAATAGCATTTCAGATAAATAATCACGCCGATTTAGAAGAGCTTTAATTCCAAATAACCATCGCGGCTGTTGCCTGTGTTTTCTTTGGATTGTATTGTTAAATTTAAGACTGCCGAATTCATATTGAACATGAGAGTTTTTTGTGACGATGTCGACCAAACCGCACAAAGTACTTAAGGCTTTAAAGCGTTGGTCAATATGGATGCTGGGACCGTCTCTTGTAGGGTATGAAACATTTGGAGCTAAAACCAGAATAGGGTTTGTTTCAATTTTTGTCATTTTTATCTTCAACGTGTTTGTCAAATTTTAACAGTTGCGGCCATTTAAAAGCAATTAAACCAGCCGCTACGATGGTACCAATGCCACCCGTGATGATGGCAAATGGCACACCGAAGGCTTGGGCAACAGCCCCAGCTTCAACTTCTCCGAGCTGCGGGCCGCCCATAAAGAAAATCTGATTAATGCTGGTCATGCGCCCGCGAATATGGTCTGGCGTTTGCAACTGACGGATGGTATTGCGGATGACTGTGCTGACGGAATCGGCGGCGCCAATGCCAAACAAAGTAATAAAAGTAACCCAATACCAAGTGGAGAAACCAAACATTAAAGTCATTATCCCGAAGACAA
>CAYOGW010000053.1:16492-18941 GCA_964403635.1 uncultured Anaerolineaceae bacterium
TCAAAGACCATGCTGGGGAAGGTTAGTTTATTTTGCGGCTTGGGTTGGGGCACGTCTCCCATGGCGATTAAGGCGCCCAAAACCGCTAAATAAGTAATTGCGTTAATTAAGTAAATATATTCTTGTCCATAATAACCAATCACTAAACCGCTTAACCCGGGTCCTATTACAGCGCCGAGATTAAAGGCAATCGATTGCAGTGAAAAGGCGCTTGGTAAGTCGTCTGGCGGTACCAGGCTGGGAACCAAGGCTTGACGGGCTGGCAGGTCGAAGGCGGCAGCGCCCGCCTGAATGGCTGTCAGCAGGTAGATGTGCCACAGTTCAATGGTGCCGCTCAGGGTGAGCCAGCCAAGCACAACCGCTACCAGCATCGCTAACCCTTGGGTGAAGAACATAATTCGGCGGCGGTTATATCGATCTGCCATTAATCCAGCCAAAAGAGAAAATAACACAATCGGTAAAAATCGCACAACACCCATCACGCTGACGGCGATGGGGTCTGGGGTGAGTTTGCTAATGTGCCAAAACAGAGCCCAAGTTTGCATTTGTGAGCCAGCCATCGAAATCATGAGACCGACCCAAATTAACGCGAAGCGACGATGCTTTAAAGCAGGTGGAATGAAAAGGGTCATTTAAGAGTTCTTCTTTAATTAAAGGAGTGTGGGCACTAAATTAAGTGCCCCAGTCGCGCAGGTAAAGAAAGTCGTAGCCGATGGTGCGGCTTGAGATTTTTGCAATGGGTGGCATAACCCGCTTAAAGTGGTTGCGGCGCACGCGTTTTAGAACCGTTTCTACAAATTCGCGCTTAAAACCAGCGTCAACACATTCTTCTGGGCTGTAACGTTGATCGACCAGCAGATAGAGCAGTTCATCGACTTGTTGGTAGGTAAAGCCCAGTTCTTGTTCGTCGGTCTGCCCCGCCCATAAATCGGCGGAGGGGGCTTTATTGACAATGGGTTCTGGCACGCCAATGGCTTGTGAAAGCTGGCGCACTTGAGTTTTGTATAAATCTCCCAATGGATTAATGGCATGAGCCGAGTCACCGTATAGGGTGGAGTAGCCGAGCAAAATTTCAGTTTTATTGCCGGTGCCGATGACCAACCCTTTAAATTCTTCCGATTGGTCGTAGAGTGTAACCATGCGGCTGCGCGCCATAATATTGCCCTTGCGCATGTTATTCATTTCAGGGAATTGATTAATTAATCCGTCGGCGATATCTGTAATGGGAATGGTTTTGTGGGGAATGCCCAAGTCTTCTATCACCAGCATGGCATGCGCGAGCGAATCTTGTGAAGATGTTTTGTAGGGCATACGCACGCCCAGCACGTTTTCTTTGCCGAGCGCTTCAACCGCTAAATAAGCCGCCAGAGCTGAATCGATGCCGCCCGAAAGCCCGATCACGGCGCGGCTGAGTCCGGTGCGGGTGATTTCGGAGCGGATGAAACGGGTCAGGATTTCTTTGACCAACTCGGGATTAATTAAAAGGTGATTGTTCATTTTTTGGTAATTCGCTTTAATTCGCGCAGGGTTAGTTCGGGGTTTTCATCTCGTAACAAAGGTAACCGGCTGCGCGTGCGTTTAATTTGATTTAAGTCTAGTTCGGCATAGACCAAGCCTTCTTCGTACAAATCGCCTTGGGCAATGCGCTGACCGTCTGGGTCATGCACACTGGAGCCGCCCCAGAAATTTAATCCGTCTTCAAAACCGGCGCGGTTGGCATGCGCGAAGAAAGATGTAAACAAACCAGCGTAGGTCTGATTCATCATGCCGTCCCAGCGGGCGGTGCCAAGCGTGTCTTCGGTTACGCCGCGCCCAGGCGATGCGGAAGTGAGATAGAACAAATCTGCTCCGTCTTGCCAGAGCAAGTATGGAGACGAAACATGCCAAAAATCTTCACAGATTAAGATGCCTGCTTTGCCAAAACGCGTGTCAAACGAACGGAAAGTATCTCCCGCGGCGAAATAGCGTTTTTCGTCAAAGATGCCATAGGTGGGTAAATGTACCTTGCGGTGAATATGGGTAATTTCTCCGCGCGAGAGATAGGCGGCGGCGATGTAAAAACGGTAGCGGCTGTCTTGCTCCACAAAGCCAACCAGCAAGTCAATCTCTTGGCTGGCTTTTAATAGAGATTTAAAGACAGGCTCTTGCTTTCTGGGTGTTCGGGCAACGGTAGCGGCTAGGTCTTGCAGCACATAACCGGTTAACGAAAGTTCGGGGAAGAGCAGCACCTCCGCGCCGTTTTTACGGGCTTCGGAGGCTAGTTCAAGGTGTTTTGCTAAATTCGCTTCTACATTGCCAAGTTGTGTATTTATTTGGGCAAGCGCCAAAGGGAGTTTCATAATGCGATTCTACCTTACTAATCGAACACAGATTTAACAGATTAAAGCAGATTTTTTAATAAAATCTAGCGAAAATTAATTAAATCCGCATTATCCGTGTTCTATTTTTT
>CAYOGW010000054.1:0-18577 GCA_964403635.1 uncultured Anaerolineaceae bacterium
GTTGAGTCATGGTTTTTTAATTAAAGGGTTAAATGTGAATTTAAGTATACCCTTTACGAACTAGAATCCCTAAAGGCTAGTGCCTTATTTTGTGAATTTTCTTCGATACGCGTAATTGGGCAGTATTTTGAGTTTTGCATCATTTTTTTTTATCTAAAAGAGACTCGTTGCAGCCTCAACGATCATAAGAAAACTACTAAAACTTAACATCAGCCCAGCAATTAACGCTTGTATAGCCATACTTCTTCTCGAGAACATAATTAAAACTAATTTAGAATGATTTGTTGAACCGTCTAAAATACCCATTTTTTGTATTATCCAAAGGCCTAAAAGTTTAGGCTTCTTAATATGTTCTTCACTTCTTCGGAGAAAAATAAAGCCACTAATTATGTAATCTAAGCTAACCAGAAAAATAATTGAATAGAAAAATAAATCAAAAAAGGGTGTTAAGTTAATTATCATAATTCAATCCAACGTACTTGGTTGGCAATAAGCTTAATTTAAAATAGCAAGCCTTTAGCATGTCAAATATTATCCACCATCTTCCGTTTCGCTTCTGAGCGAATCGTTCCATTTAATCCCTTCGCGGGCCAAGAACCACGCCCCCAGCAAAGTAATCGGTAGCCACAAGGCCACATGGAGTACCAAGGTATAACCCGCCGCCAACGCCTGATCCACCCCGTAGGCGCTTAAGATGGCAATCCCTGGGGCATCAAAGGTGCCAATGTAGCCCGGCGCGGAGGGGATGGTGGTGGCTAAATTAACAATACCGTTCATCAGCATTAAGGCGAAGAAGCTCACTTCAAAGGGGAAGGCGTGCATCACGAACCAATATTTCAGCGTTTCTAACAGCCAAATGATTAACGAGGTCAGAAAGACCATCAAGATGCTTAAAGGTGAACGCAACGCCGCCAGCCCGCCTAAAAACTTGTTCATAAAATTAATTAATTTTTCTCGAAAGCGGGCGGGGATTAATCGATTAATCAACCAAGTTCCCAGCCGCGCGGTAACCTGCGGAAACATAGCCGCTAACAGAAAAAGCACCAATGCCCCAAAAAAAGCCAGCGTGCCGTACACAGCCACTTGCTGGATGTTGCCCACGAAACCGGAATCAGCGGTCAGCTTAGCCAGCTCGGGTAAATTAATAAAGACAAAAGCCAGCATCACTACCCCATCAAAAATACGTTCGACCACAATGGTTGCCAGCGAAGCGGATACCGAAACGCCTTCTTTGCGTTTTAAAATGACAGCCCGTAACACTTCACCGGCGCGGGCGGGGTATATGTTGTTGCCCATGTAGCCAATGGTGGTGATGGGGAACATGCTGCGGGTAGATATTTTTTTAATTGGGCTTAACAAATAATGCCAACGCCAAGCGCGAACCCAAACGGCTAAAAAGTACACCCCAACCCCTGGGATGAGCCAAATATAATTGGCTGTTTGCAGGGCGCTCCAAAAGTCACCTAATTGCAAGCCGCGTAAGGCCAGCCATAAAAATAAGAGGCTTACGAGCACCCCTAGCCAAAATTCCCATCGTTTCATGGCGGCGATTGTAACACGGCGAAATGCCAAGCCCGCGGTTTCGTGCTAGAATCTTTGTATGGCAGACCCTTCTTCTTATATTTTCTTTTTACGTGGTTCGCACCTTTTCCCCGGTTTAAATGACGAAAAGCTGTGGCAAATTGCCGAACAAATGGACGAAGTTACCTTTGAAGCGGGCAATGTGATTTTTAACGAAAAAGAAAAAGGGGATGCGTTTTATATTATTGCGCGCGGCAAAGTAGAGATTTCTCATAAAGTAGGTAAAAAAGTAGAACGCTTGGCTACCTTGGTCAAAGGGGATTATTTTGGCGAAAACGCTCTTTTAAGCCGAAATGTTCGCAATGCCACCGCCCGCGCCGAAACAGATGTTACCCTGCTGCGCCTCACCCGCGAAGATTTTTTAGGCTTAATTAAGACAGTTCCCAAGTTAGATTTAATTTTTAAAATTGTTACCAAAACACGCCGCTTATCTCGCCAAATGAAATTTGACTGGAAGGGCGATGACGAAATTATTTACTTTATTTCTAAAAAACATGCCTACGATTTAATTTTAAAAATGGCTCCGCCTGCCTTTATTTTTTTTGCGGCGCTTATGATGTTTTTGGCTGGTGCCTTTATGGAAAGCTCAGCCATTGGTGATATTCTCTGGTGGGTGGCTATCCCCGCTTTGGTATTTTCGGTTTTATATGGTATTTGGCAATATGTAGACTGGGATAACGATTATTACGTCATTACCAATCAGCGTGTGGTCGAAGTGCAAAAAGTGGTGTTCCTTCACGACAGCCGCAAAGAAGCGCCCCTTTCTACGGTGCTTTCCATTGGTGTTGAAACCCAATGGCTTGGCCGCTGGTTAGATTTTGGCGACGTGGTTGTAAACACTTTTACTGGCAAAATTAAAATGACCGATGTAGATTATCCCCGCCAAGTGGCTTCGATGGTAGATGAGTTTTGGCGGCGGGTGAAACAGCAGTCAAATGAAGAACAGTTAGAAGGTTTAAAGAAATCGATTAAAACCCGAATTAATCCGCCGCCGCCAAAAAAGCCAGACCTGGCGGGCGCCCCCACAGCTGCCCAGCAAAAAGCGGCTAGCCGTCTCGCCGCTGCCAAGTGGTTCTCGCTGCGCGATGAGGACGGCAATACAATTATTTATCATAAACATTGGTTTGTGTTTTTTAGAAACGCCTGGTATCGCATTGGTTTGCTTTTGCTTTCATTAACCGCATTAATCTCTTGGCTTATTTATTTCCCTGCCGTTATTTCAGTGGCAATATTAATTTCCATTGTGGTTGTTTTTGCCATTGGGTGGGTTATTTGGGCTTATATAGACTGGCAAAATGACCTTTATATGGTTACCGATGACCAAATTTTAGATATTTATAAAGAACCTTTAGGAAAAGAAGACCGCCGTTCGGCTTTGTTAATTAACATTTTATCGGTTGAATTTACCCGAGATAATATTATTAATAGCATTTTTAATTACGGCACCGTTAAAATATCTATCGGTGGCGGCCAATTTGATTTTAAGGACGTTGCCAACCCGCCACAAGTGCAAAGTGATATTATCCACCGTATGAACAAAGCCATCGCACGCAAAAAAGAAGCCGATGCCGCATCTGAAAAAAACCGCATGTTAGATTGGATTTCGATGTACCACAACACCATTGAAGATATGCGTAAAGCCCAAGGCAATACCAACCCAAACGAATCAGAGTAAAATCGAGACGCGTAATTTTTAAACCAGAGGTGAAAGAGATGTCTGCCCGACCGATTGTATTTATCCCTGACCCTGTGCTGCGAAAAAAAGCACAGCCAGTAACCAAGTTTGATGATGCCCTGCAAACATTGATAGATGACATGATTGTAACCATGCGTGAAGCGCCTGGTGTTGGGCTGGCTGCCCCGCAAGTGGGTGTTTTGCAGCAGTTATTGGTGATTGAACACCCTGAAAACGAAGAAGACGAAGATGCCGAGCCGCGTTTATATGTAGTAATAAACCCCGAAATCACCCGTAAATCGGTAGAAATGGAAGTAGGCACTGAAGGCTGCTTATCTATCCCCGGCTATAACGGAGAAGTAGAGCGGCATTTGGCAATCACTGTTAAAGCGCTTAATCGCCGCGGACAACCCATGACTCTTAAATTAAAAGATTGGACAGCACGAATTTTTCAACACGAAATTGACCACTTAAACGGCATCTTATTTACAGACCGCGCTAGCAAAGTTTGGAAGCTAGAAGCGCCAGTAGAGGACCCAGTTTAATTAAAAAAACATGCAATTAAATCACCTTTCTCTGACCAATTTTAGAAACTTCGCCCGCCTGGATGTAGACCTTCCACGGCGGGCTCTTTTGCTGGTTGGCAATAATGCCCAAGGGAAAACCAGTATTTTAGAAGCGGTTTATTTTTTGGCGGCTTTTACTTCTTTTCAAACCCATGCAGACCGACAATTGGTTAATTTCTTAGCGGCTCGAGAAGATGGTTTGGCGGTTGCCCGATTGGTAGCAGATTATCAGCGTGGAAAGAGTAAACATCGTCTTGAAGTACGTTTAATATTAGAGCCAGTGGGTGTGTTAAACGGAAAACGCCTAAGAAAAGAAGTTCTGCTAGATGGGGTGAAACGGCCGCTCAGTGATGTGGTGGGGCACTTCAACGCGGTTATGTTTGTGCCGCAAATGTCTGCGGTGATAGAAGGCGCGCCAGAAGACCGCCGCCGTTATTTAAATTTGGCACTCGCACAAACCATCCCCGGTTACGCGCGGGCGTTAAGTGAATATTCGCAAGCTCTCAGCCAAAGGAACGCCCTCTTGAAACAATTAAACGAGCGCGGGGGAGATGCCAGTCAGATGCTCTATTGGGATGAAACGCTGGTGAAAAGCGGCGCTCAAATTATCTGGTGGCGCATCCAAGCCATTCAAGATTTAGAGCGCCTTGCTGCTCGTGCTCATAGTAACCTTACCCGCGGAAGAGAAATTCTGCGGCTGGCGTATGACCCAGCTTTTGACCCGCTGGCAAGTTCTAACGGACAAATAGGCTTAAAAATAGACGCGCCGGTAGACCGCAGCAATTTAAGTTTAGAAGAAATTTCGGCGGGGTTTTTAGAACAATTAAATCGTTTAAGAAATGAGGAAATTTCTCGCGGCGTGACCACGATTGGCCCGCACCGTGACGAAATGCGTTTTCTAGCGAACGGCGTAGATTTGGGCGATTATGGCTCGCGAGGGCAGGTACGTACCGCTTTGCTGGGTATGAAAATGGCCGAAGTGGATTGGATGCGCGAGAAAACAGGTCATGTTCCCGTTATATTGTTAGATGAGGTGATGGCAGAGTTGGATGCGGAGCGCCGCGCTGATTTGTTAACCTATTTAGAAACCTCGGGGCAGGTTTTGTTTACAACAACCGACTTGGATCTCTTTACGCCGGAATTTGTGGAAGCCGCTGAAACTTGGCGTGTACAAGCCGGAACGATTGAAAAACAAGTTTAAAAGGAGTTAAAGATGACGGTTAAACATGCAACAGAAGTAGAAGCCAAACCGGTTGCCGCCGGACGAGATACAACCATTCAGGTATTAATCTCGGCGGATGAAGGACCCAATTTTGCATTGAGAAAATTTTCTATGCAGGCGGGCGGTGGAATGCCGCTTCATACCAACAAAGTAGAGCATGAGCAATATGTTTTACGGGGCAAGGCACGCATTGGTATTAATGACCAAACGTTTGAAGTAAAAACAGGAGATGTGGTCTTTATTCCTGAAGGCGCGCCGCACTTTTATGAAAACATTGGCGAAGAACCGTTTGAGTTTTTGTGTATTGTGCCGAATAAACCGGATGAAATTAAAGTGTTAGACGAAAATTGCTAATCAAAAGGCAAGCCTACGCTTGCCTTTTTGATTTCATTAAAGGGGTTTTTTGGCGGCAACCCCTGCCAAGCGCGGATAGATGGCCGGTGTACTGGCTACTTTTTTAATTGAAATAAGATAACGCTCATCTGTAAGGGTAGGCAGATTAATCGGTGTGATTTGGTGAAAACGCCCGCTGAGCAGTTTAATCGCTTTTTCGGCTGTTTTTACTTCAGTCGGACCCGTTTGCCCTTTTTGAGCCAGCATGTAACCACCCACCTTTACCAAAGGCAATAAATATTCGCATAAAATCGGCAAGTTGGCAACCGCTCGGGCAATCGCATAATCATATTTTTCTCGGTGAGCGGCTTGCTGCCCCACTTCTTCTGCGCGCAGATTAAGCACTTCTACATTTTTTAGTTCTAGCTTTTCTCCTATTAATTTGCAAAAGTTGGCTTTTTTCCCCACTGATTCAACGAGGGTCAAATCCATTTCTGGGAAGATGATTTTTAAAACCAAACCCGGAAAGCCCGCGCCGGTGCCAACATCAATCAGCCGTTCGGGAATTTTAATTTCACGCAGGGTCGGTACACACGAGATGGAATCTAAAAAGTGTTTAATCCGTATTCCTTCATCATCTCGAATGGCGGTTAAATTAATTTTTATATTCCATTCTTTTAGTTCAGTCGCGTAAATTTGAAACTGTTCTAATTGGTGTTGGTTTAGTTGCACCGCAAATAATTGCTGCGCCTCTTGCTCAAGGGTATTTAAATCAATCATTACAAAATTATACCCCTCTCATTTTTGTGAGAGGGGTATGGAATGGGAACTTTTATTCAGCAGGTGTTTTTTTGGCTTTTCTATTTTTTAGCCATCTTCGAATTAAAACAATGACCAAACTAAACGGCAAGAGCATGAGTACAAAGGCGGGCAAAACAAAGAGCACAAACCAAATTAAGAAGTTAACAAAATTTTGAGAAAAATCAACCAAGGCTTGAATTGCATCACGGGCAACGCCTTCAGGTTTCCAACCGGCTACTTCAATTGGTTTAACTGTCTCTTCTGCAACCAGTCGAATGGATATGGCAGATAGGGCAGCCGATTCTTGATAATATTTCATTTGCCCTTTGGTTACTTCAATTTGCTCTCGGTAATAAACCAGTTGATTAAAAATAGCAATCACATCTTCTGGGTCTTCGGCGCGATCCATCAGTTCTTGTAATTCTTTTTCAGCTAGTTCAAAATTCTTTAGGCGAGAAGCCAAATCGGTATATTGCTGGGTAACATCTTGCCCAGAACGTGATTCATTTTGAATTTCAACCGCATCTGCTTTAATTTCAGCCAGCGCTTCTTCTAACCGCTCACCAGGCACGCGTATGGTCATAGACCCTTCGGGTACTGGCAAGCCATCGTAGGCGTAGGTTTCATATAAGTTAGAAGAAACAACAAAACCGCCCATGCGGGTTGCCATGGCAGAAATGGCTTCCATTTTATTTTGTGGGCTTTTGACAACAATGCTTAAATCGGCATTTTGAATTACTAACCGCTCGCCGCCGCCAAGGCTGTTTGTAACAGAACCTTCCTCACTATAAAATCCTGCTGTGGCAGCGGGTAATGGCGCTTCTGCCGCTACGGCGCGGTCTTCAGCATAGGGCGCCCCGCCACCTACAGCGGGCTCTGCATAATAGTATTCTTCTACTGCGGGTGAGGCAGCCGGTGCGCTGGCGCAGGCACCTAACATAAGCATTAATATTAATGTACCAATGAGTAGGCGTTTCATAATCTCCTCCTTTGAGAAAGAACAACCTTATTTTATAGTGGACGAATAATAGGGTTCAGTTGTTCCTTAAGAAAACAGGGATACTTAATTAAATGTATCCCTGTAAAAATTACCAGCCTTCGGCCAAACGCACAGCATGTTTGTCCGGTAAACCTGCATCTCGAATGCGTTTTTGGACAGCCTTAATATCATATTCCACCCTGCGCGGTTCCCAAGTGCCTGCTTCGGGGTCAAAAAAAGCATAAGCCGCGCGCGGGTCACGGTCGCGGGGCTGCCCAACCGAGCCTGGGTTTAATATTGCCCTTGGATGAAGTTTTAAGACTTCGCCCGCCTTCGGAATATCTAAAGAAACACGGTCTCGTTCTGTATCTAAGTGAAACATACATTGAATATGGGTATGACCTACAAAACAGTAATCCGTTTCAAAGGCTTCAAAATTTAATCGTGCAATGAGGGTGTTTAAAATATATTCCCAAATTGGGTCGCGCGGACTGCCATGAACCAACGAGATGCCTTGTTTAATAATCGTCTCTTCGGGCAAACTTTTTAAATAATCACTGGTTTCAGTTTTAATGGTTTCTTTTTGCCACTGGAGTGATTTTTTCGCGTCCGCATTAAACACTTCCATTTCCATGCCGCCCAAGGCTGCTACATCATGGTTGCCGAGCATGCAGGTTAAATGCGGCATACTGCGCATTAACGCTACACATTCATTTGGGTCTGGGCCATAACCGACCAAATCCCCCAAGCACCACACTTCATCTACCGAACCAGCATCCTTCAAAACGGTTTCTAGCGCCGTTAAATTGGCATGAATATCTGAAAGGACTAAAATACGCATACTTACTCCAGCAACCCGTAAATTTTTGTAATAATTGCTTCAGCTACTTCAGTTTTAGCCATTAAGGGTAAGGCTTCTTGTTTTCCATTTGCAAACAACAATGTTACTCGATTATTGTCTACCGCAAAGCCCGCATCGCTGGCAGAAATATCATTTGCCACAATTAAATCTAATTTTTTAGAATTTAATTTAATGGTCGCGTTTTCTAATAAATCTCGGCTTTCTGCAGCGAATCCTACCACAAGTTTAAGTTTGGGCAGGCTACCCCGCGCCTGTGCCACCGTACCCAAAACATCCGGCGCGGCTGAAAGTTCTATTTGCGGAATACCATCTCGTTTTTTTAATTTCTCTTTTGCAACACTTTTTACCTGAAAATCGGCCACTGCCGCCGCCATGATTAATCCATCGGCTGCGGGTAGGGCTTTCAGCACCGCATCTAGCATTTCTTGAACGGTACGCACTTCGAGGTGGGTAGCGCCGTAAGGAATTGGGAGACTGTTTGGGTGGCTGATTAAAGTCACTCGTGCGCCAGCGTCTAAGGCGGCTTGGGCAAGGGCCATGCCTTGTTTGCCAGAAGACCGATTGGCAATAAATCGCACTGGGTCTATTGGCTCTTGCGAGCCGCCTGCTGTAATAATTAAATGTTTATTTTTAAGCGGTCCGCCTTGAGCGAGAGTGTGTCTAATACTTCCCATGATTTCTGCGGTTTCAATTAATCGACCAAGCCCCGTTAAACCTGATGCCATGCGACCACTGGCTGGGCCGAGAATATTAACGTTTCTTTGTTTCAGTGTTTCTACGTTGGCTTGCGTGGCAGGGTGTTCGTACATGCCTGCATCCATAGCGGGGGCAATTAAGATGGGGCACTGGGCGGCTAAAGCGGTGATGGTGAGTAAATTATCGGCTTGACCATGCGCCAGTTTGGCTAGCGTGTTGGCGGTGGCGGGCGTAATGATGAATAGGTCCGCGTGGTGAGCCAAGCCCACATGCAACACGTGCGCTTCACTTCCCCACAAATCGGCATCGGTGTAGGCTTTGCGCCCAGTTAAGGATTGAAAGGTAAGCGGCGTAATAAATTTTTCTGCGCTGGGAGTTAAAATTACATCTACCTGCGCGCCAGCTTGGGTAAGCTTAGAAGCGAGGTCGGCGGTTTTGTAGCAGGCTATAGAGCCAGTAACCCCTATCAGAATACGTTTGTTGTTAAAAATACTCATAATGTCAGTATATATGTCAAATGGGTTTCTATCAATTGTTTGTTTTTAAAGAGGGTGCACATTCTTCTCTCATTATACTTTTGTTGCTTTTGGTTCTTTCGTTTATTCAATATCGCTTAATTTCATCTATAATTTATTCATTAATTTCTTCCGGAGGGCTTATGTCTACGAAGCATTCGTTTAAGCAGCGGTTTCAATATTTTTTTGATAATTTAATGTCGGCAGGAACACCAGCGATGATTGGTATGCTTGGCTTGCTCTCTTTGGCGGTTGTTGTTATTGCCGGGTTAATTATTTCGGTATTTCAAATCAGCCAAGACGGCACTCCGATTGATTTTGCAGAAGCCAGCTGGGAAGCCTTAATGCGTACGCTTGATTCTGGCACAATGGGCGGTGATGTTGGCTTGGGTTTTCGCCTTGTCATGTTAATGGTGACCTTGGGCGGAATTTTCATTGTTTCTAGTTTAATTGGTGTGCTTAGTTCTGGTATGGAAGCCAAGCTAGAAGAACTACGAAAAGGACGTTCGTTGGTTTTAGAGCAGGATCATACGGTTATTTTAGGCTGGTCTCCACAAATTTTTACTGTTATTCCTGAAATCGTTATTTCTAATGAAAATCAAAAAAATCCGGTTATTGCAGTGTTAGCCGATAAAGACAAAGTGGAAATGGAAGACGAATTAAAGGCGCGAATTGGTAGCACAAAAAATACGCGGGTTATTGTTCGTTCGGGCAACCCGTTTGACCCCACTGAGTTGGAAATTATTAATCCACATGAGGCGCGTTCGATTATTATTTTGCGACCCGAAACGGAAGATGCCGATTCGTTTGTAGTAAAAACAATGTTGGCTATTACCAATAATCCTAACCGCCATCCAGAACCCTATAATATTGTGACCTCGATTGATTCGGAGAAGAATTTGTCCTTACTGCATATGATTGGGGTAAACGACAATTTGCGCGCCTTATTAACCAGCGATTTAATCGCGCGTGTTACGGCGCAAACCAGCCGTCAGTCTGGGCTTTCGGTGGTGTATACCGAATTATTAAATTTTGGCGGAGATGAAATTTATTTCAAAAAAGAACCATCTCTTTCTGGTCGTACCTATAAAGATATTTTGATGGAATATGAAGACTCTACCGTAATGGGTTTACAAACGGCAGATGGCAAGGTTTTAATTAATCCGGCAATGTCTACCCGTTTACAGCCCGGAGATAGTGTGATTGCAATTTCGGCAGATGATGACACCATTCGTCGTTCTGGCTTAGAAACGTTTCCGGTTGATTTAAGTGTTATTCAACCCCAGGGTAAAGAAACAAAACCAAAGCCTGAGAAAGCCTTGTTGTTGGGTTGGAATGCGGGCGGTGAAATTATCGTTCGTGAATTGGATGATTATGTGGCAAAAGGTTCATTGGTTTGCATTGTGGCAGATGACACGTTTGAAAAGTCAATTTTGGCGATGCCCAAATTAACCAATCAGAAGATTGTTTTTAAGGCAGGGGATACCACAGACAGAGACTTGCTTGATAATTTAAAAATTATGGATTACGACCATGTCATTGTGCTTTCAGATGGGCGTTTGGATGTTCAAGCAGCAGATGCGCGAACGTTAATCACTTTGCTTCATTTGCGTGATATTGCTGAGAAAGATTCGACACCGTTTTCCATTGTCAGTGAAATGTTAGATTTACGAAATAGAGAGTTAGCAGAAGTCGCCAAAGTAGATGATTTTATTGTTAGCGACCATTTAATTAGCCTTATGTTGGCTCAGCTTTCAGAAAACAGCAATTTATACGATGTCTTTACAGATTTATTTGACCCTGATGGCGCAGAGATTTATTTAAAGCCGATTACCGATTACGTGGATGTTTTTTCGGCTGTGAATTTTTACACGCTAGTAGAGGCTGCCAGCCAACGCGGCGAGACGGCGATCGGGTATCGAATTGTTTCCAGCTCTAAAGATAGCGGTTTAGGCTATGGGGTACGGACTAACCCTAAAAAATCGGCTAAGATTAATTTTCATCCGGATGATAAATTAATTGTGTTGGCTAATTAATCAATAAAAAATCCCTTGCCAAAAGCGAGGGATTTTTTATATTCAGGTAGACGAAGTTTAGCCGCCTTGTGCGAGGCGAGGGTCTAATGCATCGCGCAAGCCATCTCCAAGTAAGTTGAAGGCGAGAACCGTAATCATAATGGCTAAGCCGGGGAAGAAAACCAAGTGTGGGGCAGTGAAAACTTGGTTGCGTTCGGAGCCAAGCATGGAGCCCCATTCAGGCGTGGGGGGTTGCGCGCCAAGACCCAAAAACGACAGGGCGGCGGCATCTAAAATGGCGGTAGCAATGCCAAGGGTAGCCTGAACAATTAATGGGGTCAAAGCGTTTGGCATAATACGTATAAATAGAATTTGAAATAAACCGCCGCCTAGCGCGCGGGTGGCAGAAACATAATCCATTTCTCGTACCGAAAGTACACTGGCACGTACCACTCTGGCATAGGCAGGGATAGAAACAATACCAATGGCTAGGAGTGCGTTAATTAATCCTGGCCCTAAGACGGTAACAATAGCAATTGCTAATAAAAGAGAAGGAAACGCTAAAAGAACATCCATGGTGCGCATAATGGCATTATCTACCCAGCCGCCTAAATAGCCGCTTAAGGCTCCAAGAACAGTGCCAATGACAATGGCAAAGGTGACAGTAGCAAAGCCGACCATTAAGCTAAGACGTGTGCCAAACAACAAACGGCTAAACTGGTCACGAACGTTACCATCTATGCCAAGGATGTGTTGTGGTTTGGCGGTATCACAGCCAAGTAAGTGGATACAGGGGGTTTCTCTTGTTTTTACATCTTCTATGCCAATGAGAACTTGTAAGGGGTCATAGGGAGATATCCATTGGGCGGTTAATGCAATGGCAATGAGGACCAAAATAATAACTAACCCAACAATGGATGATTTTCGGCGAAAAAGTCTGCGCCAAGTGATGCGCCATAAACTGACCGATTCGAGGGAGATGCTCTCAGCATCTAAGGTGGCAATGGTAGGAGTATTTTGAGTAGTCATGTTAGTTTAATTGGATGCGGGGGTCAATGTAGGCGTAAGAGATATCTACAATTAAGTTTAAGGCTACAAAAAACACAGCAATAACCACAGTAAATGCTTGCACAATGGCGTAGTCTCTGGCTGTAATCGCATCATAGAGAATGCGCCCAACACCGGAGAGGCCGAAAATTGTTTCAGTAAGAACAGCGCCGCCTAGTAAACTGCCAAGAGATAACCCAATGACGGTTACTAACGGAAGTTGAGCGTTGCGATACGCGTGTTTGAGGATTACGCTGATTTCAGGAAGCCCTTTTGCTCTGGCTGCTCGAATGTAATCTTGCCCGAGTACGTCTAGCATGGCAGAACGAGCCATGCGGGCTATTAATGCCATGGGAATAGTGCCTAAAGCCATGGCAGGCAATATCATATGTTGTAGTGCATCTATTAGAAGAGCCCAGTTGGATGTTAATAGGGCATTTAAAATATTGAGACGGCTGATGAAATCTGCAACGGCGAGGCTAAAACTGCCATCAGCCAGAGCTAGGTTCCAGACTTCGTAAAAAGGATCATCGGGTGTGCCCGATGCTAATCTTCCAGAGGGGGGTAACCATAAAAGGGTATCTTTAAGGAGAATAGAAAATAAATAGGCAAGCATTAATCCGAGCCAAAAAACAGGCATTGAAACGCCGGTATTGGCCCAAACCATGGTTACAACATCTACCCATGAGTTGTGGCGTACAGCAGAAATAATTCCTAAAGGAATGCCTACGACGAGGCTAATGAGTAAAGCGGAAAAACTTAATTCTACGGTTGTAGGGAGGCGTTCAGCCAAAATACGAGTGACGGGTTGGCTGTAGCGTATGGAATTTCCAAAATTTCCTTGAGCAATATCACCAATATAAATAATAAATTGTTCTGCAATGGGCTTATCTAAGCCTTTTTCTTTAATAAATCGGGAGCAAATTTCTTCAGTGGCTTTTTCACCCAAGATCGCGCGGCAAGGGTCACCTGGAATTACTCTTGCTAGAGCAAAGGTGACCAGCAAAATGCCAAATAAAGTGGGTATGGATGCAATGACGCGGCGTATTATGTATTGAATCATCATGAGCGATGGGCTCCTTGTTATTAAGACGGGATGGCAGAGGTAAATCCGCCACCCCGTCTTTTGTTACTGAGTAGGTTACTAAAGACTATTCAGTGGGTTTGTTCATCAAACCGAACAGATAGTCGTAGTATTCCCATAAGTTGGTGTTACCGACATGCAATGGGGATGAAGCATCTAAGCCCATGGTGAAGGTAGCTACAACGTCGTTGGCATCAAAGGAGGTGCCATCGTGGAAGGTTACGCCTTGGCGTAAAGTACAAACCCAAACGGTTAGGTCATCGTTGGGTTCGCAAGATTCTGCTAATAAAGGAGAAACAGCGGTGCCGTTGACTTCGTAGCCGTAAAGGGCTTCCATGACCTGATCACAAGCACGTAAGGATTCACCGTCTGATTCATCAGCACAGAAGAGGCTAATTGGTTCAGCGTTCTGCATGAAGATGAAGGTATCGCGACCACCTGGGTCAGAGACAGCAAATTGTTCGTTAGTGAGCGGGCTGGCTTGGGCGTTGGTTACATCGGCGCGGTAAGCAGTACCAGAACCACCATGTGCAACAGCAACCATTGGAACGAGTTCGCGAATGGCATTGTTAGCAGCAACATAGAAAGGTTCAGCTTCGGCAGGGTCTGCAATTTGAGAACCAGCTTTTAAGTTGTCATAAATTTCTGCATATGGGGTACCAAATTGAGGATTGGCTTCGCCGAAGTGGAAATCTAAGAAGTTGGTAATGTGGGGGTAGTCTGCGCCCCAACCGAGGAAGTACAAACCATCAAGTTGGCCACTGGTAGATGCTTCAATGAAAGCACCAGATTCCATTACAACGATTTCAGCATCGATATTCAAGTTTTCTTTTAATTGAGCCTGAACATCTTGTGCAACGCTGCTAACCTGAGGCAAATAACCACGAACAACATCACGATAATAAATGGTGGTCTTAAAGCCATCTGGGAAACCAGCTTCGGCTAATAAAGCACGAGCGGCTTCTGGGTCAAAGTCATACCAAGCATCGCCTACACAACCATTTGGAATAGCACATGGGGTGAAGTGAGAAGCAACTTCAGAGCCAGCTGGGTAGAAGGTGTCAACGATACGTTGTCGGTCAATGCCCATAGCAATGGCCTGGCGAACCTTCACATTGTCCCAAGGGGCAAATGTATTGGTCATACCAATATAGAACACATTTAATGCAGGGCGTTCAACCAATTGTAAGTTGCTATCGGCCGCTACAGTTTCAAAATCAGTTGGGCCAACATTATCAATACCGTCTACAGTACCAGCTTGCAATTCAAGCAAGCGAGCAGCGGCTTCAGACTGCCAGCGTAAAACCAAGGTTTCAGCGGCAGGAGCCTCACCCCAATAACCGGGGTAAGCAGCAAAGTTTACGCTTTCGCCACGTTTCCATTCGTCAACCATATAAGGGCCGGTACCAATGGGGTGTTCGAGGCCTTCGCTTGTGCGAGTGCCGTCACCAATGGTGGATTCGAGCCATTCTTCTGGGTAGATTGCGAAAGGAGTAAAAGCAATCTTAGAAAGGAAAGCTGGGTCTGGCTGGCACAAAGTAAAGGTCACTGTGTATTGATCAGTGGCTTCTACCGATTTAATAATGCCAGTCTCATCGCAGCTAGCGGCAGCCAATGTCTTACCTTCAAAGGCAGGCATGGCTTCTTCTGAAGAAGATGCTTCAGAAGATGAAGCAGGAGCTTCTTCAGTGGCGGGTTCTTCGGTGACAGCAGGTGCACAAGCGGCGAGCACCATGCTAATCAAAACGAAGAGGGACAATAAAACATACAATGAACGTTTCACTTTTCCTCCAGGGTTAAGTATGAATTGGGAATTAAAAAAATCAGGAAAACAGGTGTAGAAATATCCCTTGTTATACACCTCCTTTTTAACCTTTTATTGAAAAGGTTCCCTACATTATACAGGAAATAAAGAAGGAACAAGACATTTTTTTGTCTTATTCGGAAAAAGTAAGCTATTTAAAATGTAAAAACAGGCTTCGAAGTATTTCGAAGCCTGTTTTAATTAATGTTGCAAAATTTGAGATAAGAAAAGCTTTGTACGATCTTCTTTTGGGTGATTAAAAACCTGTTCAGGCGGGCCGCTCTCAATAATTTGGCCGTTATCAAAAAAGAACATCCGGTCTGCAACCGCTCGGGCAAAACCCATTTCATGAGTAACTACCAACATGGTCATTCCGCTTTTTGCCAACTCAACCATCACATCCAACACTTCTTTAATCATTTCAGGGTCTAAAGCGGAAGTAGGTTCATCGAACAGCATAATTTTAGGTTGCATGGCTAAAGCCCTTGCAATCGCCACACGTTGCTGCTGGCCGCCAGAAAGTTGACCCGGGAACTTATTTGCTTGCTCAGGGATTCCAACTCGATTCAAGAGTTGCATTCCAACTTCTTCTGCTTCTGTCTTGCTCCATTTACGAACCTGAATAGGAGCTAAGGTAATGTTATCTAAAACAGTTAAGTGGGGGAATAAATTAAATTGTTGAAACACCATACCCGTTTCCATCCGAATGGCTTCAATGTTACGAACATCATGGGTTAGTTCGATGCCGTCAACAATAATTTGCCCGGCTTGATGTTCTTCTAAGCGATTAATGGTTCGGATGAAGGTAGATTTTCCAGAACCGGATGGCCCAAAAATAACAATTACTTCGCCGGTTTGCACTTCCATATCAATGCCTTTTAAGGCTTGAAAACTACCATACCACTTTTGGACATCTTTACAAATAATAATGGGTTGTTCACTCATAATGGCTCCTTTTAGCGTTTTCCAACGCCAAGATGTTCTTCAAGTTTCTGGGCAACATAAGACATTGCAAAACTAAAAACCCAGTATATCAAAGAAATAAAAACGTAAACTTCTCGCTGCAAGCCAATAAAACTAGGTTGTGCCAAGACTGTATCTGCAATTCCTAACAGGTCAAACAAACCGACAATAGAAACCAAAGCGGTATCTTTAAATAAGGCAATAAATTGCCCCACTAGTATTGGAATAACCAAGCGCAAGGCTTGTGGAAGAATAATAAAAGTCATGGATTGAAAGCCATTTAAACCCAATGCATAAGATGCTTCGTATTGCCCAGGGGGAATGGCTTGCAGACCGCCACGAACATTTTCTGCTAAGTAGGCTGCGCTAAATAAAGTAATCCCTACCATGGCTCGCAGTACGCGATCTACCGTTATGTTCGCGGGAAGGAACAAAGGCAGCATCAATTGAGCCATAAATAAGACAGTGATTAAGGGTACCCCGCGAATTAATTCAATATACGCTACTGAAATCCAACGAACAATCGGAAGGTCAGATTGTCTTCCAAGCGCAAGGGCAATGCCTAAAGGAAAGGAAAAGAGAATACCTCCGGCGGTTAAGAGAAAGGTGAGCAGCAGGCCGCCCCATAAGTTGGTTCCAACTCGTTCAAAAACAGCACCGGAATCGGGATCGCTAATGCCAGCGATTAATAAAAGGAAAATGGGCAGAAAAATGACCCAGCCGGTGAGAGTTGGGCGGCGCATTACTTTTGGTGATTGAGTTGCCAGCCACCAACCCACTGCGCCAATCAGCGATAATCCCACTGCCAGCAAACGGTCAGTTAATTCAAATGGGAATAAAGCCAAAAGGATTGGAATTGCCCCAATGCTAAGGGTTAGCCCCTTTGATTTATTCCAGATGGCTAAGGAAGTTCCGGCCAAAAAAGCCAGCATGTACATGCTAATCCAAAGCCGCCAAAGTTGAGTAATAGGGTATTGACCAACAATTAATAAACGGAAATTAACGGTAATAACTTCCCATTCTGCTGTTTGAAATACCCAAATAAAGAGATTTTGTAAAAGGTAAAAAGCAAATGCTAACGATAGAACAGTTAAAAGCGAGTTGTACCAGTTATTAAATAAGTTTTCTTTTAACCAAGTGAGCGGGCTTTTTTCATTAAAGGGAGGTGATTTTTGAAAGGTCATTTTAGCGCTCCACCAATCGAATTCGAGCGTTATACCAATTCATAAACAATGAAGTTAGTAAACTAAAGGATAAATAGGTAAGCATGATGATGGTGATCATTTCTACTGCTCGCCCGCTTTGGTTGATGACAGTACTAGAGACATAAAATAAATCGGGGTAGCCAATGGCTACTGCCAAGGAAGAGTTTTTGGTTAGATTCAGGTATTGGCTGGTTAGCGGAGGAATTATCACGCGCAGGGCTTGGGGGAAAATAATTAACCGAAGCACTTGAAAAGGGTTTAAGCCCAAAGCGCGGGAGGCTTCCCATTGTCCACGGGAGACAGCTAAGATACCGGCCCGCACAATTTCTGCAATAAATGCGGATGTGTAGATGACCAAGCCGGAAAGTAAAGCCATAAATTCAGGGCTGAGGATTTTCCCACCAGTCAGTTTTAATCCAGCTACATGAGGGATTTCAAAGGCTAATGGGGCTTGTGGCAAAATGAACCAGCCTGCTGTGGCTACTGCAAAAAAGGTAAGGGATGCCCAAACCCAAACCAAAGGCATGCGCCCTGTTTGTTTGCCGCGATAGATTAATGCAGATGCCACTAGCAATGCGATGATGAAGCCGGCAATTAATATGGTGGTAAAGGTTTGATAAGTTTCTGTTGGTATTCCCCAAGGAATTCCAACGCCGCGATTGCTAAAAAAGATGCCATCCCAAAGGATAAAAGCCTCTTTTACGCGGGGTAATTTAAGAAAAATGCCAGAGTACCAAAAAATTAAGAATACAAGTAATGAAACATTACGAAAAATTTCTATGTAAATTTGAGCTAGTTTATTAACAATAAAGTTGCTTGAAAGCCTTGCAACCCCAATGATTACGCCTAAAACTGTGGAAAAAAATATGCCTAATAGGCTAACGACTAACGTATTTAATAAACCGGCAAATAAGGCAACAATGTAGATATCTGTACGACCATATTCAATGAGAGATTCGCCTAAATCAAAACCGGCGGTTTGAGTTAGAAAGTCTAAACCGAGGGTCATACCTTGTCTTTGTAAGCCATTAATCATATTGGAGTAGATGAAGCCAAAAAAGATTGCCAAAATTAATACAAATATTATTTGTCCAATCACTTTCAAGAAACGCTCATCACGCCAAAAAGATGGCTGAGTAATTTTTTTTGTGTTTTCCATATCCGCTCCTTATAAACGTGCAGGGGTAGGCTAGCCTACCCCTGCATAATTTTTGTAGCTATGTTGATTT
>CAYOGW010000055.1:0-2204 GCA_964403635.1 uncultured Anaerolineaceae bacterium
TTTGAATGTAATAAGGTGTTTTTGTTTTGCTGGCGGGTTCTGCTTTCCACTCGTAAAAGCCAGTGGCAAAGATAAGGCACCTTTTATATTTATAGCTACCGCGAAAAGATGGTTTTTCGCCTAAAGTTTCGGCGCGGGCATTAATTAAACGGCTGCCCATGCTCGGATCTTTGCTCCAAGATGGGATTAAGCCCCATACATAAAAATCTGCTTTTTTGGGTTGGTCATTGGCTAATACCAAAACTGGCTGGCTGGGTGCAATATTATAACGAGGCCGAAATTGTTGCGGAAATACAACGTCAGGGAAGGCTTCTTGCATGTCTGCGGGGTTCATGGTTAAGGTAAATCGTCCACACATAGAGAGAACTCCTTTTAAGGAACTGGGCTGGGCGTGGGGGTAAACGAACGTGGTGGAATCCAAAAAACGAATTTCATGGTGCTGCCGTCTTGTGTAACAGTGCTTTCAGGGTTAAGAACCGTGAAAAAAGTGTTGCCAGTAGAAAACGGCAAGATATTTCCAGATGCATCTACCAAGCGAATGGGTTGGTCAATGGCATCTCTAATCCACTTCCCTTTAAATAATACCCCTTCACGAAACAAATAAGCTTCCCCTTCACCGAGCAGGCTGATATTAAAGACTTGGTCTTGGCGGTCATAATAATTATTAAATAAATGCGGCACAATTAATATAACTAAATTTTTGGTTCTCACCGCTTCTTTGGTTAATTGGTCTATATGCTGGGCGTATTCTTTTTCTTTTCCGTCTCTGGCATCGATCGTGTCTGAATAGCGGTAATAGCTTTTTGTCAGCCCATCATATTCCCAGTAGTGATAAGCATAAGCCGAATATTCGGTTTCTATTCGCAGGATTTGAGCTGAACCAGAAACAGTTGGCACGTGATAGAAAAACGAAGGACGGATGTCTTGCCGCTCATTGGAGGAAAGCAGCAGGCCCACCCCAGCCGTATCCACAAAAAGATTATTAAACCCGCTGATGGATTTATCTCGGCAAAGCGGCGGGCAAAGGGAGTTTCTTTCGAGAAATAGCAGTGGTTTTAAATCACTTTCTAGCAAATAATCTTCTACGCGTTTGTCTGCGTTGGCAAAAACCAACGCGGCGTGGTACATGCGCATAATGTGTTCGTCAAAGTAGCGGCCCGAGCGAACGGGACCTGCTTTTTCGGCATTTTGACCGTAATAAATAGCCACAAAGCGGCTAATTCCATCTTCAATATAATATTCGTAAACAATATCAGCCCGCATTAATCCAAATTGATAGGCCCTTACGGTTCGGGGATAATTAACAATTTTAACTGCCACAGGCCGCCGATTAAGAATTTGTTCATCTGGTACTTGTAAACCTGTCAGTGGGCTTACATTGGAAGGTAATTTTCCAGTGGTGTTAATCGGTCCCGGCAAGCCGATGAGCGGAACAAGTGTGCTGGTAGGGAAAAACAGAGTGGGGCGCGGGGTATTGGTTTCGGTTGGGGTTGGGCTGGGGGGGCGGGTAGCCGCGGGCGGGGTCATTGTCAGCGCGGGAGGGGCTTGCGCGGCAGAAAACGGCTGGGGCTGAGCCAGCAGGATATCAATATTTCCGCTAGAGATTAGCCAGTAGGTTAATCCGCCGCCAAATAATAAGATGCTTCCCCATAATCCGAATAATAATTTTTTTAAGAAGGTCGTCTTCATTTTGGCGGATTATACCTTGTTGCTTTAATGCGGTTTCTTGCGGGGTGATAAAATAACTGCCATGTTTGCATTAATTACGCTTGGTATTTTATTGATAACGGTTGTGGTTTTATTTGTGCTGCGCTTTTGGCCGGCGGGTAGCCCTTATGCTTGGTTGGCGGCTGTGGTTGGCTCCTTTTTGTCTTGGGCAAGTATATTAATGTGGCAATTTGCTTTACCTAACACTGTATTTTTACCGGCTTGGCTTTCTTCTCCCGTTTTTTCCTTTTCACCAGGTTTTTACATCGATTCAGTGGCTTGGGTATTTTCGTTTGTTTTGTGCAGCTTGGGTTTAGCCGTTATTTTAACAGCTCCTGCTCGCCCTCAATTGGTTAGCCCCATCGCTTGGGCGGGGACACTCTCAATGGTCTTTATGGGTATTGTGGCAGTTTTAGCCGACAGCCCCTTGGCGTTGGTAATGGTTTGGATGGCTTTTGATTTAGTAGAGTTTACCAACACCATACGATTAACCCGCA
>CAYOGW010000055.1:2304-14433 GCA_964403635.1 uncultured Anaerolineaceae bacterium
GATTCCCCGCTTCGGGCATTTCTTTCGCTACACAAATTTTGCTTTTGCTGCTGGCCGCGCTGGCAGCTTTATACGGCGCTTGGAAGTGGTTCACCGGCTCCGATTCGCTTTCTGCCCGCCCGTATTGGATTATTGGGTTAGGCGGGTTAGCAATGGGCTCGGCTTTACAAGAAAACCCCCTTGGGGTTACAGCATGGGTGGTTGTGATGGTTTTATTGGGCGGTATTTCATTTTTATATTCTTCAAAACATTTTTGGGTTAGCCGAATATTGGCTTTGGCGGCGGTTTTTGCTTTGGGGCTTCCTTTTACTGTAAGCGCAATGGTTTGGCAAGGTCAAGTGAATGCGCTCGGGTTTTTCTTTTGGCTCTTATTTTTACCGGCTCAAGCCCTTTTATTGATTGGATATATTCGCTACATCCTAATACAAGATGAAAATCAATTAATAAATTTGCCGCGCTGGGCGCAGGCATCTTTCCCGGGCGGTTTAGCGGTGATGTTTATTCCGCTGGTGGTCATGAGCCTGTGGGGTTGGGATGGGGCATTAAAAATTGGCAATTGGTTCGCTGCGGTGTTTACTGTATTGCTTAGTGTTGGCATGCTATTTTTTGTCTATCGTTTATCTTCTGGTGCTACCATCCCCGCTCAGAATCAAACCGTTTTGCCTACTCGGTTTGCGGGGATTCAACAAAAGTTAATTAACATTATTACTTCCGCCTACAATGTGTTGGGGCGGTTTTTAATCTTTACCAGTGATTTATTTGAAGGCGATGGCAGTTTGCTTTGGACTTTTGTATTGTTGGTTTTATTCATTTCGGTGTTTCAAGGTTAATCATTCGTGCAAATATTAATTTGGTTTTTTGCCATATTACTGGCTGTTGCAGCAATGGGATTAATGCTCTCAAAAGATTGGCGTTGGAGCATGGCATTTTTAGGTATTCATTACGCCGGTACATTTGCCCTGATGCTTGCGCACTGGAGTTTCACCATGTCTGGCGCTCGTTTTTTAACTGGATTAATGGCAACCATTTTGCTTTCGATCACTTTAATGGAAGATAAGCCGCAAGTTTTACTGACAAATGAAACTGAAAACTTGCCCGGCGGACGCCTCTTTCGCCTTTTTGCTGGCGGCTTGGTGTTGCTCTCTGCTGCACAAGCATCTACAGTAATGAATCTCTGGCTGCCAGATGCAGGTCAGCCCGTTTTGCTTGGCGCTTTAAGTTTATTGGGTTTAGGTTTGTTGCATTTAGGTATTACAACCAACCCGCTGCGGGTTATTTTAGGGTTATTAACTACATTATCCGGCTTTGAAATTATTTTCTCGGTGGTTGAAAATTCGGTGCTGGTAACGGCATTATTGGCGGGGGTTACTTTAATGTTGGTATTGGTTGGCTCTTATCTCATTAATCAATCCTACTCGCAGGAGCTCTCTCAGTGAACGCGCCATTTGTTTGGATTCTTTTCCCTGCGCTTTTAGGGGTTGTTTTATTCTTTATTGGTAATCGGCGCTGGTCTGGCTGGCTTGGCGGCATTACAACCGGGTTACTCTCTCTTTTGGCTTGGTGGCTGCCCACTGATACGGCACAATTAATCGGTAACCTTTCTATTCGTCTTGATTCGACTTTTAATTTATTCGGGCGGCAATTTAGTCTTCAGCCTACTGATCAGACCGTTTTAATATTAATTTTTGGCAGTCTTTCTTTTTGGTTTATTGGTTCGCTGGTTATCCCAAATGGGCCTCGTCAATTGGTTCCTTTGGGTTTAATGATTTCTTCATTATTAATTGCTTCTTTAGCCGTTACCCCATTTTTATACGCGGCTTTGTTTATTCAATTGGCTGTTTTATTATCTGTGCCTTTAATTGTAGAAGCGGAGCAAAAACCGGGTAAAGGGTTATTGCGTTTTATTACTTTTCAAACGCTTTCAGTACCATTAATTTTGCTGGCGGGCTTTTTGCTTTCGGGGGTAGATGCTGGCCCAGGTGATTTGGCTTTAATTACGCAAGCATCTTTTTTATTGTTATTAGGGTTTGCTTTTTTATTGGCGGTTTTTCCGTTAAATGCGTGGGTTCCCATGCTGGCAGAAGAAGCGCATCCTTATGCTGCTGGGTTTATCTTAACTATTTTCCCAATTTTTAGTATTTTGTTTGGATTAAATTTTATCGACCGGTACATTTGGCTGCGAGAATCTCAACTGTTTTACGAGATGCTGCAAACAGCAAGTTTGCTAACCATTGTTACCGCCGGTGTATGGGTGGCTTTTCAACGCCACGCCAGCCGAATGATGGGCTACGCTTCTTTGATAGAAACAGGCATGGCTTTATTAGCCCTTAGCCTGCCAGATAAGCAAATTGGCTTACAGTTGGTCTTTTTTATGATTGTCCCACGCACCTTGGCGTTTGGCATTTGGGCGATGGCATTAAGCTTATTTATCAGTCAGAATAAAACTTTGCAATTGGAAAGCCTGCAAGGGGTAGCCCGTCAATATCCTTTGGCGGCGGCGGGGCTTGTGCTGGCTTGTTTGACGGTTGGCGGGTTGCCATTGCTGGCAATTTTTCCTATGCGGCAAGTTCTTTGGACGCAGTTATCTGCCCAGTCGGTTACGTTGGCGGGATGGTTTGCCATCGGTTCGATAGGGCTATGGTTTGTCGCGTTTCGATTGTTGGCAGAGATGGTTAAGCCAATAGATGAAGAGCAATGGCAATGGGTGAGTTTAGAAAGCGCAAGTTTAAGATTATTATTAGGGCTGGGGTTACTTGGCTTATTTGTGGTTGGTATTTTTCCTCAATTGCTACAGCCATTGCTCTCAAATGTTTTAAATATTTTTGAGCATTTGGGGCAATAACCCATCATGCTATAATTCGCCCATCTTTCATTAGTGGAGTAAACATGGACGTAGAGGCACTTGCCAAACGTATTGAGTTTTTAGAAAAAGAACACCGTAAAGACCGCGCGGTGATTAATGACTTGCAAGATAAATTGACTTCGTATGAAGGCAATTTTAATTATGTACGCGAACAGTTTAAAGAACTTTCTGGCGAATTTGCAAAACTTTCTTCTACCGCCGCGCGCATTGACCAGTTTGATGCTTTGGTAACCCAATATCGCACCGAAGCCAATAAAACCATCGACGATTTAGAAAAACGGCGAGAAAAACACGAAAAAGACGTTGATAACCGCCGTCGTTTAGAAGCCGATAGTTTAAATAAAGCTGTGTTGGAATTAAGAAAATCTGTCGATTCGTTTGATGATGTTCGCAAAGGCTTAGAAAGCCGAGTAGAAGAAGATGCCCATCTCTCTCGCAAAATTGCAGAACTTTCTTTACGGTTAGATGAAATTGTCCGTTCGGATGAAGATTTAAAGCGCATCAACCGCAACATGGAAGATGCCCGTAAACAAGATGCCAAGCGCTTGGCCGATTTGTCTGGCGAAGTAGCCGCCATTCGAAAACGCAGTGATGATGCCCGCGAAAAATCGGAATTAAATGCTGATTCAATTCGCTTATTAGATGGCCGTATGAACGAATTAATGTCCAGTGAAACCGAACGTAGACAAGGGCAAATCTCTTTCATCGAGTCACAAAACCTTGCTCAGGTAGAACGTGACCGCGCTTGGAAAGACTGGCAAACCCGATTTGAAACCTTTACTCGTCAAACCTCTACACTCGATGCTCAACTTTTGGCATTGGATGAAACCCAGCGCGCTACCAAACGCGCCCAAGAAGCGTTTGAAGAAATTAATCAACGCCTAGAGCGCCGTATTAAGGAAATTACCGAAATTCAACGCTTGGCTGAAGACCGCTTCAGACAAGAGTGGGTTACCTTTAAAGCAGACGACCAAAAACGCTGGACGAACTTCTCGCTGACTCAAGATGAAGTGCAAAAAGACATTCGCGCCGAGTTGGAAAAAATTAATCAGCGCGCCACCGCGCTCGATGATTTAAGCCAAACCTTGCAAGATCAATTGACTCAAACCACCGAAACCACCGAAACCCAGTTACAAGAATTAATGAACTGGGCGCACGAGTGGCTCACCAACTACGAAAGAATCATGGGCCGCTCGCGCCCATCCCGATAAGTTAATGGGGCGGCCAAATGGTCGCCCCATTTTTAAAACCCTATGAGAGTCATCGGCACAGCAGGTCATGTAGACCACGGAAAATCAACCTTAATCGCCGCCTTAACTGGCACCCACCCAGACCGCCTAAAAGAAGAGCAAGCGCGAGAAATGACCATCGAACTGGGCTTTGGCTGGTTAACCCTGCCAGACGGCGAAGAGGTGGGCATTGTCGATGTACCCGGCCACCGTGACTTTATCGAAAACATGCTGGCGGGCGTCGGCGGGCTCGATTTAGCTATGCTCATCATCGCGGCAGACGAAGGCGTAATGCCCCAAACCCGCGAGCACTTAGCCATTTTAGACCTGCTGCAAATTAAAGCGGGCTTGGTTGTTATTACCAAAACGGATTTAATTAAAGATAACGAATGGCTTGACCTGTTAAAAGAAGATATCCGCCGCGCATTAAAAGGCACCATTTTACAAGATGCACCCTTTCTGGCGGTCTCAGCCAAAACCGGCTTCGGTTTAACCGAGTTGATAACTACCCTGCAAACTTACCTAGCCAAAAGCCCAGCACGCATAGATTCCGCCCGCCCGCGCCTGCCGATAGACCGTGTATTTAGTATGGCTGGCTTTGGCACAGTTGTCACTGGCACATTAACAGACGGGCATTTCACCGTAGGGGATGAAGTGCAAATTCAGCCTTCCGGCAAAACCGCCCGCATTCGAGGCTTACAAAGCCACAAGAAAAAAGAACAAAAAGCCCTGCCCGGCAGCCGCACCGCGATTAATTTAACTGGTTTAAGCGTAGAAGATTTGCAGCGCGGTGAAGTGGTGACTTTGCCAAATCAGTACCAACCCAGCCAGCGGATAGATGCCCGCTTGCGTTTAATTAAAGATATTTCTGCGCCGTTAAAACATGCCATGCAAGTAAAAGTGTTTCATGGCACAAGTGAAACCGTCGCTCAACTAAGATTGCTTCAGACCGAGACATTATCCGCTGGCGAAGAAGGCTGGGTGCAATTAGAGCTACGTGAGCCGCTGGTAGCCGTGCGCGGTGACCGCTTTATCATCCGCAGGCCTTCGCCATCCGAAACGTTGGGTGGCGGGGTGGTGATAGACCCGCAGCCCAAAAAACGCTACAAACGCACAGATAAAGAAGCGATTAAGCGATTAGAAGCCTTAGCCCAAGGCTCGCCAGCCGATGTTTTGCTGCAAGCCTTATTGGCTTTGGGGCCATGCACTTGGAAGCAAGTGGTGGCGCATTCACAATTAAACGATGAAGCAGTGAACAGTGGATTAAATGAATTGTTAGAAACCCAGCAAATGATTGTTGTAGAAGAAGATTCCAATTTAATGCACAACGCCGACAGCTTGGTAATGGCGAATGTTGCCTGGAACAGTTTGGCAGAAGAAACAGTTGGATTAATTAAAAGTTATCACGCCGCCAACCTGCTTAAACGGGGAATTCCGCGAGAAGAATTAAAGAGCAAATTAAAATTAACGCCTAAGTTGTTTAATGGGTTAATAAAAAAATTAATTAATGAAAATCAAATTGTAGACCTCGGCAATTGGCTGGCTCGCCCCCAGCACGAGATACGCTTTTCGGAGCAGCAGCAGGCGCGGGTGAGCCAGTTATTAGCCCGCTTTGACGGGAATCCGCTTGGGCCGCCATCGGTTAAAGAAGCGGTTGCGGCGGTGGGCGAAGAAATCTACCTTGCATTAATTGAATTAAATGAGCTGGTGCAGGTTTCGCCAGAAGTAGTATTTCGTAAAAATCAATATGAAAAGATGGTTGAGACGGTTCGAAACGTGTTAATTAAGCAAGGCCAATTAACCGCAGCCGAAGCACGAGATTTATTGCAGACGACCCGAAAGTATGCTTTGGGTTTGTTAGAACATTTAGATTCGATTGGATTAACCGTGCGAGATGGCGATTTTCGCCGTCTTAGAAGGTAAAATAGGGGCAGGAGTAATTATGAATTTTGACCCAACCCTGATGAGCAGTGTGCTTTTAATTTTGACCGCCTTTGGCGGCGCTTTTTTGGTGGCGTTGTGGATTTCGCTGGTGGTGTGGGCTTGGCGAGATATTCGTAACCGCGCCCGAGACCCGTTGGCTCAAATTTTGGCGGTGCTGGTAGTAGCCATTTTGAACTTGCCCGGCGTGCTGGTGTACATGATTTTGCGACCAGCCCGCACCTTAGAAGAAGAATATCAGCGCACATTGGAAGAAGAAGCTTTACTCTCCGCGATTGAAGAACAAGTGTTGTGCCCGGGCTGTGAGCGGCGCGTGAAGGATGGCTGGCAGGTTTGCCCGAACTGCCATACCCGTTTACGAAAAGCCTGCCACTCTTGCGGTAGTTTAATGGAATTGCCTTGGAATGTATGCCCGCATTGCGGCACACCGGCGCCCGGGGTTCGCAAAGATGATTCGGTTTTAAAAGAACCGTTGGAATAGTTTACTCATTGGCTTGAGCAATCAAGCCAAATTTTTTAATTAAGGATTGATAAATGAAAATTGAACAAATTTCTCTTTCCATTTTACGCATGCCCTTGGTTTCTCATTTTGAAACATCATTTGGGCGCATTACGCATCGAGAATGTGTGATTATTGAAGTGCGCTCAGAAGGGTTAATTGGCTGGGGCGAAGCCGTTGCCGACCATGACCCAGGCTATTCTTACGAAACGACAGGCACGGTTTTTCACATTTTGCAAGATTTTATTGGCCCGATGCTGTTGGGCAAAGAAGTGAAAGACGCGCTTGATTTTCATCGCCAAGTGGAAGGAATTCGTGGGCACCATTTGGCCAAAGCTGGGTTAGAAATGGCCATTTGGGATTTAATCGGCAAGCGCGAAAACAAGTCTTTGGCGGCATTGTTTGGCGGAACCAAAACCAAAGTGGATGTGGGCGTTTCGGTTGGAGTGCAAGACACCCCAGCGCAATTGGTTCAGCAAGTAGAAAAATATTTACAAACCGGCTACAAACGAGTCAAAATTAAAATTAAACCCGGGCGAGATGTAGGCGACAGCCAAGCCGTGCGCCAAGCCTTTCCGCAAATTAAATTACAAGTAGATGCCAACTCGGCTTATACCTTAGAAACGGCGCAGGCGTTAAAACCATTGGATGAATTAAACCTGCTCTTAATTGAACAGCCTTTGTTTGAAGATGATATTTGGGACCACCACAAACTGCAAAAAGAATTTAAAACAGCCATTTGTTTAGACGAAAGTATTGTTTCTCCGCGCCACGCCCGTTACGCCTTAGAAATGCAGGCTTGCCGTAACATCAATATTAAACCGGCTCGCTGCGGTGGTTTAAGCCAAGGCTTGCAAGTGCACGACATTTGTCAGGCGCAGAACATCCCTGTGTGGCATGGCGGCATGCTCGAAACCAATATTGGGCGAGCCAGCAATTTGGCTTTGGCCAGCCTGCCGAACTTTTTGCTGCCGGGAGACATCTCCGCTTCGGCGCGCTATTACCCAGAAGATTTAACCGAAGAAACCTTTGTGCTTAATGATGACAGCACCATTAATGTTCCATCTGGGGCGGGTTTGGGTGTTACGGTCATTCCTTCTCAAATTAGCAAGTTTTGTTTGCGGCAAGCTGTTGTAAAATAAGCCGATTTTATTTGAAGGAAAATAAATGCAAAAAATTAAATTAGTTTTAATAACAGCCTGCTTAATTTTGGCAGGCTGTAGCCCTGTTGCTTTGGCAGCAGAACAACCCGAACTTGCTGCTGCTCCAACTGAAGTTGTTGTGGTTGCCCCAACCAGTGTTCCCACTTTGTGGATTAATCCCGCTGTGCCGGTTGAGCTGGCTCAGGCGGCTCAAGAAGCGGGTATCCCTTTGGCGGGCACACCCGAAGCGGCTTCGGTTAGCTTAAGCATTTCCACCGCTGATGGCACCGCCACCAGCGTGTGGGTTTATGGGCTTGTGGCGGCTTTCCCTACTGTGCGAGATGGCTACAGCCTGGATGAATTAAAATCGATTTGGGCGGGTGAGGCTGGCTCGGGCTTGGTGATGACGGAATCAACCGCGGAAGCGATGAAAAGCATTTTTGGCGGCGAGGCGGCTACGGGCGTTATCCGCCTGACGGCTGCTGACCGAATTACAGACGCGTTATGGGAAAATCGAAATTTAATTGGTATTCTGCCGTTTGAAGAAATCAACCCGAAATTAAAAGTATTAACGGTTGAGGGGCAGTCTGTTTTGCAAAAGGACTTTGATTTAATTCAATATCCTTTAAAAGTAGGTTTTTATTTACAAGGTTCTAGCGTAGAACTGCCCAAAACCAACCGTGACCCGCAAAAATTAACCACGGTAGTGATGACGGGTGTAACCGCTTTGGTACGGGCGACAGCCTACAAAATGGAATTAATTGATGTAACTTACCCTGCGCGGGATATTCGTCATTGGCTGCTGGATGCGGATATTGCTCATATTTCAAACGAAATCCCTTTTGCCGAAGGCTGCCCATTTCCCAACCCCAACCAGCGCCGTTTGATCTTTTGCTCTGACCCGAAATATATTGCATTGTTAGAGTATGTGGGCGCGGATGTGATTGAGTTAACCGGCAACCATTTTGAAGATTGGGGACCAGACGCCACCCGTTTAACCGTGCAAATGTATAACGACCGCAACCTGCCTTATTTTGGCGGCGGCATCGATTTGGCTGATTCGCAGAAGCCCGCGCTGATAGAGAAAAACGGCATGAAATTTGCCTTTATTGGCTGTAACCCCTCTGGGCCTGATTTTGCTTGGGCGCGGGAAGACGGCTGGCCCGGGGCGGCGCCTTGTGGTGATTTACAGTGGATGATTGCTGAAATTAGCCGTTTAAAGAGTGAAGGTTATTTGGTAATTGCTACGTTTCAACATTTTGAATATTACACACCCGAACCGCGCCCGCAGCAATTGGAAGATTTTCGGGCGGTGGCGGCGGCTGGGGCAACCATTGTGAGCGGTTCTCAGGCGCATTATTCTCAGACCATGGAATTTTATGGCGATTCGTTTGTGCATTATGGCTTGGGTAACTTGTTTTTTGACCAAATGGGCTACGATAACCCCAGCAGCGGTATCCGTACCACGAACACGCGCCGCGAGTTTTTAGACCGCCATGTTTTTTATGATGGGCGATATATCGGTACCGAGTTATTAACCGCCATGTTAGAGGATTATGCCCGCCCGCGCCCGATGACAACTGAAGAACGTGAAGCCTTTTTATTGGAATATTTTATTGCCAGCGGCTGGATAGCCAAGTAATTAAAGTCTAAAATCTTTCACCACTGAGTCCACGAAGTAGCACGAAGAAGAGCAAAACTAGCGTGTATTTGGTTTCCTTTGTGTTTCTTCGTGACCTTCGTGGTTAATTTTTTAATTAATCAAAATAGATATTTAAGTCCGAGCAGTCAAAGCGGTTGCCGCAGTTTTGGCAGATGACTTTGCACTCGCGTTCTTGCATTTGAAAGCCGCAGACATCACAGGTGTAGATTCGTTTTTTTGGTTTAATCGGTTCGTGCGGCGTTTGGGCTTGCGCCGAAGGGCTGGTTGGTTTGGCTTCAGATGTCATGGATTGTCCTTCTCGCTGAACACGACTGGTTTAATTAAATTTGAATTAAAAGAAGCAATGCCTTCTGGTCCCAGCCGTTTCACTTCGCTGATGGCGGCCTTTAAATCATGGTTAAGTTGTGCAACCTGAATCCCCGCTACATTTTCATCCCAGCCGTTTAACCATTTTTGACTGCGTTGATAGACCTTCATCGCGCCAGCATAGTTGGCACGGGTGATGTGTAAGTAAACCACCGCCGCCTGCAAAATGCCTTTGTATAAATTGCGGATTTCACCTGTCTCAGCCAGCCAAGCTTCTTCGAGATATTCGTGCGCTTCAAAGTAATGCCTTTCATTCATGGCGTTAATGCCTTGCCGGGCTTGAGGGTGTAAAGAATCCATAAAAAAAGTATAGCAGGTCTTGTTTATTTCTATTCATTAATTAAGTGAAGTAAAATGTCTGCGATGCAAAAACTACTTCATCAAAAATGGTTTGTTTTGCTTTTGGCATTGGCTGGTTTGCTGGCTTTGGCAGTGATTGCTTCTGGTTTAACCGCCATGCGCTTTGACCCCGCTGGGCAGCTGCCATTTGCCATGCCGCAAGGGGATATTGATGTGAGCAGCACGCCCCAGCCCGAAGCGCCGTTTTGGCAAACCCTGCTGTTTTGGATGATTATTTCTGTGGTGCTGGCTTTGGGTTTGGCTTTATTTGACCCCGAATCTCGTAAAAAATTGTTGCAGCAACTCATTCGTTTTGGCTTAATTGGCTTGGGTATTTATTTATTTTTCCAAATTACCTTTAATTCTGGCGGGATATCTTTTGGCGGGCAAGGTTCGCAGGGGCAGGGCGCTGTGCCTGGTTTGGGCGAAATGCCCGTTTTTAGCATGCCGGTTATTCCGCAGTGGCTGCGATTTGGGGTGGCAACCTTGCTCGTTTTTGGCAGCGTTTGGTTTTTTATGTGGGCTATCCGTCAGCGCCGCGAACCTAAGAAAACGGAAATGAAACTGGAAGATTTGGCAGACATCTCGCGCGAAGCGCTATCCCAATTAAAAGAAGGCCGCCACTGGGGAGATGCGATCACCGATTGCTATCTCAAAATGAGCCAAGCCGTCAGTACCGAACGGGGAATCGAGCGCCAAGAGTCGATGACGCCGCAGGAGTTTGGCATGCGTATGCAGCAGGCGGGCATGCCTGTGGGGGCGGTGCAAACCTTAACCAGTTTGTTTGAAGAAGTTCGTTATGGAGGCAAGCAAATTAATCAGCAAAAAATTAATCAGGCCACGGCTTCTTTGCAAGCTATTTTGCTGGCTTGCGAGGCGGGCCGATGAACGGGCGTACACGCTGGTTATTGCTGGGCGGGCTGTTAATTGCTTCGGCTATTTTGGCGTTACCTTTGTTAGATGTCATTGATGGATTAATTATCGCTCCGTTGGCTTATTTGTTATGGGCAATGGGCATTGTTTATTCGCTTGTGCCGCAGCCGGTGTATTGGGTGGTGGGGGTGATTGTGCTTTTATATGTGGCGGTCAGCACATTGTACGGAGACTTGCCAGCCATCACTGCCAGAAAAATCAACCGCCGCAGTATGGATGGTTCGTTGGTAACGCTGGCAACCGCTATCAAAAAAGGAAAGCGGGGGGTGTATCACAAATGGCAAACGGCGCGCATGTTGGCGCTTGTGGCGCTAGATTTAGCCTCCTTGCGGCTTGGGCGACCTGTAAAAAAGCTGGAATGGGAACAAATTCCGCCGTGTAATGCGGAAATTAAAGCTTATTTAGACGCGGGCTTAAACAAAACCTTTGCAGATTTTCCAACCCAGGCTTGGCTGGGTTCAGCGCCCGCCACCGAACTGGATATTGACCTAAATCAGGTGTTAAATTACCTCGACAAATTAATGGAGATTGCTCATGAGTAAAACTGTGCAAGAAGTAGCCGAGCTTGGCAAAAAAATAATCGGACAAGTGGAGCAAGCGGTTGTAGGGAAGCATGCCGTTTTAGAAATGGTCATGGCTTCTGTTTTGGCGGGCGGGCATGTTCTTTTTGAAGACAACCCGGGCTTGGGTAAGACCTTAATTGCTCGCAGTATGGCTGATGTGCTGGGGCTGGCGTTTAAACGAATTCAATTTACACCCGATTTGCTGCCCGGTGATATCACCGGCGGTTATATTTTTAATCGCGCAGAGAATCGCTTTGAATTAAGAAAAGGACCAATTTTTGCCAATTTGGTATTGGCAGATGAAATTAATCGTGCTTCACCGAAGACCCAATCCGCTTTGCTGGAGGCCATGCAGGAAGGCCGAGTCACTTTAGAAGGCGATAGTATGGAGCTGCCCGAACCTTTTTTGGTTTTGGCAACCCAAAACCCAATTGAATATGAAGGGACCTTTCCTTTACCCGAAGCGCAGTTAGACCGTTTTATGCTTAAACTTTCGTTGGGCTATCCTACCCTAGCTGAAGAACAACAAATTTTGCAGCGGCGCGGCGAACGGAAACAGGACGAAGTGAGTCTTAAGAAATTAATTTCTGC
>CAYOGW010000055.1:14533-18448 GCA_964403635.1 uncultured Anaerolineaceae bacterium
GATATAGTGAACGAAATCCTTAACACCGTACCTGTTCCCGTTTTGAAAGCCGCTTAATTTCAATGCCGCGTATTTTATTAATCGCTGGGTTGCTTTATCTCTTGTTGTTAGCGGGCTTGGGCACGTTAAACGCGGGGATATTAACGCTGGCGATACCCGTAGCGGCTTACTTGTTCTTTGGCTTTTGGTTCAGCCCGCAGGTTTCTCAGCTATCTGCTGAGCGGCATCTTAGCCATGAACGTATCTCACCGGATGGGGAAGTGCAGATTACCTTGCGCGTAACCAATAGCGGCGCGGCGATTGAAACCGTCTTAATTAAGGATATTCTGCCAGATTTTTTAGAAGTCACTGAGGGAGCTGCCAGCCAGTTGGTCAGCCTTAAAAAAGGCGAAACCATTGCGTGGACCTATTCCGCGCGTGGACGGCGCGGCTTCCATGTTTTTTCTAGTGTAGAAGTAACTGTTTCAGACCAGTTTGGGATTTTTTCTGAAACACAGTTGTTGCCTACCTTGGGTCAGTTATTAATTTTGCCTGTTGTTCCAAAACTCTTTCAATTAAAAATTCGCCCACGGGTGACTCGAATTTTTTCGGGTACGATCCCCGCTCGAACGGGCGGCTCTGGGTTGGAGTATTTTGGCACCCGGGAGTATCAAGCGGGCGATTCACCGCGATTAATGAACTGGCACGCCATGGCTCGCCATGAACATACCATTTATTCAAATGAGTTTGAGCAAGAGCGTGTGGCAGATATTGGCATCATTGTCGATGGTCGCCGCCATGTAAACGAAGTGCATAAAGGCGAATCTTTATTTGAGTATTCGGTTTTAGCGGCCGCTTCTTTGGCGAGCACTTTTTTAGGCTCGGGTAACCGTGTTGGGTTAATGATATTTTCTCAGTTTGTTAAGTGGGTAACGCCCGGGTATGGCAAGTTTCAGACAGAAAAAATTATGCAAGCCCTTGCGCGCGCCCAAGTGGGCAGCAGCACTTTATTAAATTCTTTAGAAGTTCCATCTCGCTTGCTGCCGGTTAAGTCGCAATTAATTTTAATTAGCCCCTTAATTCCAGAAGATGTAGAAAGCTTAATTAAGCTGCGGATGAGTGGTTACCCATTGATGGTGATAAGCCCCAACCCTATTCAATGGGAGAAGGGTTTACACCCTAGCAGCCCAGAAACAGAATTGGCAGCGCGAGTTTTACGGTTAAGGCGGGCTGTCACTTTTTCTCAGCTGCGCCGCAAAGGGATTCAAGTGGTGGATTGGGACGTTTCTCAATCCTTTGAGCAGGTTGCTCAATTAGCCTTAGGGCGCGGCGCGCCGGTTCAACCATTCCTTCGGGTTGGGTAATGATGAATTTGCAAATTTTAATTTATAGTGTTGGTTTTATTTCGCTAACTGGTTTAATGTACGGCTGGTTTTTAAGTGTAGATTCGTTGGTGGCGATGGCTGTTTTTTTGCCCGCCGGGGTGTGGGCTTATTCCTTGCGGCGAGAATGGCAGCTTGGTTATGGGCTGGGGTTTGTTTTTGTAACCTTTTTAGCCGCTGTGGGTATGTGGCGGGGCATGCCGGTTTGGTTGGGTTTAACGGCAGTGATAGCGGCCATTCTTTTTTGGGATTTAACAAATTTACAAAGTCGAGCCAATTTTGCAGCAGACGATGAAGGCCGGGAAGTTTTTGTTCGCCGCCACTTGTTCCGTTTGTTTTTATGGTTAATGGCTGCTGTCGGGCTGGGCGCTTTTGCTTTGCTAGGTAAGATGCGCTTTTCGTTTAATCAGGCGTTGGGTTTATTGGCATTAATCATTATAGGGTTGGGTTTTATGGTCTATTGGCTGCGAACGCGCGGGCAGTCTTCTTAATGAATAGTATTTAGCCAATTCTCTGTTTCTTGGGGGCTATAAAAATGATAAAGATGAAGGTGTTGGTGTTCGGGTAATGCCAATAACTGGGGATATTCTTTTTTACGCCGCCAGTAGGTTTTAAATAACCAATGAATTAATGATTCGTCGGACCATAATTTAAAATGAGTCCACAAGTTTTCGTAGTTTTTGCCCCAGAGCAGTTCTTTGTTCCACCAACGGCGAAACGTTCTCAGCGTGAGCCGCCAGAAAACTGTCCAAAAGGGATAATCTAGCCAGATGACGGCTTCGGCTTGGGGCCAAGAAATTGCTCTGGTAACGCTGTAATTTCCAGCAATTACCCACGAATCTGCTTTAATTTTGTCTTGCACGCGTTGTAAAAATACTTCGTCGGGGGCTTCTTTCCAGTTGGCTTCCCAATGCAAGGCGTCTAGTTCTATAAAATCTGCATTAATTTTGTGAGCCAGCGCCTTTGCTAAAGTTGATTTTCCAGAACTGGTAGTGCCAATTACAATCCATTTTTTAAACAGGGGGCTTACCATAGTACTCCTATTGTCGCGGGTTATAATCCGCTTATTCCACCCTAATTAACAGCGAGGACAAATGTTTGAACTTTCTGATGATGAAATTTTACCCCTCTCAAAGAAACACGTATTTTGGACTTGGTCTGCTCAAGCAAAGGTAAAACCAATTGCGATTAAAAAAGCCAAAGGTGTTTATTTTTGGGATACGAACGAGAAGCGTTACTTAGATTTTAATTCGATGACCATGTGTGTCAATATTGGGCACGGAAATGAACGCGTAATTGAAGCCATGGTAGCACAAACCCGCGCCTTGCCTTATGCCGCGCCAGGGATGGCAACGGATATCCGTGCGGTGGCAAGCAAAATGGTGGCAGATTTAACCCCCAACGGCGCATTAAGTAAAGTGTTATTTACGCTTGGCGGCGCAGATGCCAACGAAAACGCGATTAAGCTGGCGCGCGGCTACACGGGCCGCCACAAAATATTAACCCGCTACCGCTCTTATCACGGCGCAACGGCTGGGGCAATGGCTGCCACCGGCGACCCGCGCCGCCACATGTGGGAGCCCAATTTAATGGGCGGGGTTGTCCATTTTTTAGACCCCTATCGGTATCGCTCTACTTTTCATCGTTTAAACGCGAACATCTCTGAAGCTGAGTTTGCACAAGATTACCTTAATCATTTAGAAGAAATTATTCTCTACGAAGGACCAGAAACCATCGCAGCCATTTTAATGGAAAGCGTAACGGGTACAAATGGCATCATCATCCCACCGCAAGGCTATATGCAAGGGGTACGAGCTTTATGTGATCATTATGGCATTTTAATGATTGCAGATGAAGTAATGTCTGGCTTTGGGCGCACCGGCAAATGGTTTGGCATTAATCATTGGGATGTAACACCCGATATGATTACCATGGCAAAAGGGTTGACCAGCGCCTACGCTCCGCTGGGCGCGGTAGCGATGAAGCCCGAAATTGCCTCCCATTTCGATGATATTCCTTACGAAGGGGGGTTAACCTATACGGCTCACCCCGTTTCGCTGGCGGCTGCCGTTGCTAATATCCAAGTGATGCTAGATGAAAACATGGTAGCCAAGGCAGAAGCCATGGGCAAGGTCATGTATCAATTATTAACTGATTTAGGTGAAAGTCATCCCTCGGTTGGGGAGGTTCGCTCGATTGGCTTGTTTGGTATTTTAGAACTGGTAAAAAATAGAGAGACCAAAGAGCCAATGACACCTTGGAATAGTTCATCTCCAGAAATGACGGCGTTAAGAAACTATTGTTTAGATCATGGCTTGTTTTTATATACCCACTGGCATACGGTTTTAATTATTCCACCGTTAATTATCAGCGAAGAAGAATTAAAAGAAGGCTTTGCGATTTTAGATAAAGCGCTCGAAATAACTGACCAAGCCGTTAATGAAAGGCTGTAATGGGTTTGTTATTGGCTGGTCATGAACGTACAATGTTTTAGTGCTAGGTCGCGTGTTAAAAATGGAACATTCAAGCGAGAAAGGATGTTCCATTATGATGC
>CAYOGW010000056.1:0-7045 GCA_964403635.1 uncultured Anaerolineaceae bacterium
GAGATGATTGCGTCTGATACTTTATCAAGCAGGCTGGCTAAATATAAGTTTTCATTTTCTGCTTTTTTAATGTTTGTTAAATCAAGAAGCTTGACCATTACAAATTGTTCGTCTTTTTCAGTTAATAATTCAGAATAAAGGAGACCTCGTTTGATTTCTCCAGTTTTCGTTTTGAATTCAATTTCATATTCAGAAACTCTGCCAAGTTTTCCCATTATTTCACTAATGTATTTGCGCTCTAAGGGGTCTGCCCATAAATCATATTCGGTAGATTTGTGACCAACCACTTCTTCTCTGCTGTAGCCAAATAGTTTCTCAAAAACAGGGTTAACATCTACAATAGTTCCCTCTGGTAATTTAATTAACATTGAAACCAGCGGGCTAAACATAAATGTTTTAATAAACAAATTATGTTTGGCTTTTATTTCTTTTTCCGCTTGTGCTCGCTCTGTAATATCGCGGGCGATGCCAAAAATACCAACAACTTTATTTTGCGAGTCAAAGATGGGTCCTTTGGTTGTTGAAAAGGTGTGAAATTTACCCTTACCATCGGGGATGATTTCTTCATAGGTAACCACCTTGCCTTCACGCATAATTTTTTGATCTTGGGCAACAATGACATCCGCTTGGTTTGGCAAGAAGTCATAATCATCTTTGCCGATTAAATCTTCTGCCTTAATGCCAATCGATTGTTCTGTGCCTTTGTTAATTAATGTATATCTTCCCTGCGCATCTTTTGCAAAAACCGCATCCGTGGTGGCATCAATAATGGTTTGGGTTAAGCTTTGGTTGTTTTGTAGCGCTTGAGTTCTTTGTTTCACCTGAACGCGGGTGACGTAGCCAACAGCGACTAAAAATAAGATGATGAGTCCAGCCGCATAAGCGATGTAAATTACCCATTGCGGAATTACCTGCTCGATGATGCTAGATGCTTTTTCACCTAAGTAAGTGTCTAAGGCTTGGTAATAAATGGAAGAGTCGTTTTCTTTTAAGGCTTTCATCCGCGCATCAATTTGCTTAATTAAGACGGCAGAAAGCGGCGTGTTTTTGGTAAAAGCAAATTGAATGCGGGCTGGTTGAAACAAAATGGGCGTTCGAACTACATTAAACTTGTTTTCATTCAAATTGCCAAAATCCTTGTTTGTAATGCCAGCGTCTACGGTTTTGTTTTCAATGGCTTCAAACACTTGGGTGTAATTATCAAGTTCTATAAAAGTGCTGTGAACCCCAAATTTTTGGGTTAATTCTTTAATGCCCTCCGGGCCATCTAAATTAAAGCTACCCTTTAAACCGGCAATGGTTTTGCCTTCAAGGTCCAGAATAGAATTAATTTCGGAATCGGGATGCGTGTATAAGCGTGTCCAGCTTATCAGAACCGTCTCGTTGGAGAAGTCGTATAGCTCAGCCCGTTCCGCTGTCCAGCCGGTATCTGGCAAAACATCTACTTGACCATTTTTAAGCCACATCAGGCACTCATCCCAAGTGCCAGGCACCCATTCAATTTGCCAATTTTCTAGCGCGGCAATATAGTTTAAGAGAACAGGCCAAAAGCCAGCGGGGGTTCCATTTTCGTCTGTATAAATCTTGGGGGCGTTTTCGTAAACGCAAGCGCGTACGGCTTGCGTTTGCTGGGGCAATTGCCGCATGCCAAATTGGCTGAGTGAAAGGAGAACAATAATCAAAAGATTGATTCTGGTTTTTATTGATACGCTCCGTCTGCCCTAAGTAGGTTTTATTGCAGTTAAATTAGTATAAGCCCAATTCACTTTCTCCGTGATGAGAGTAATTTAAGCAAGCCGAATTTTAATTAAACGCCATGCCCGCCCATGATATTAAGTTCTGCGCCGCTAGGAGGGCCACCCAACAAAGGCATGGCTTGGTTAATTAACGCTCTTACTTTTTCATCTTTTAGAGAATCATCATGGCTCGCTTTGTTCTGCCAGATTTCCATTACCCAAACGGTAACATCATCGCTTAATTCTTCTGCTACGGCATAGAGAGAACAAGTCGGCAGGCTGCCGACCAGCTGAGATGCGTTTAATAAAATTTCTACTAGCTGAGGGCGTTGCCCCGCTTGTGCTGTTAGTTTTCCGGTCATTCCGTACATTTAAGCTCCTTAACTTCTAAAGATAAAATTAATTAATCGCGGCGGGCTGTTCTCGTCTAATGCGTGCCAATGTTCTGTTAAGGTTTCTAGTTTTAATCCGTGTTGCCGCGCAGATTCGATAAAGTGGCTGATGTGATGAATATAGGCTGGAATCTCTTGGATAATTTCGCCGTTTTGAAAACGGGCCTTGCTGCCCAAGTATTGTTTAAATGGGTGTAACTCTGAAATAAAAAAGTAGCCATTTTGGGTTATTACCTTGGATGCTTGTTTAAAGATCCAGTCTAGGTTTTCTATATGTTCTAAAACTAAATTACAGCTAATTAAATCATAAAGATTGTTTTCACAAGGCCAGGCTTGGGTTAAATCGGTTTGGCTAAAGCGAACATGCTTGGCTTTAATTTTTTGCTGGGCTTTTTGCAACATACCTTCCGAAAAATCAAGCGCGTGAACCGCTAAACCAATTTCGGCAAAAAATCGGGTGTTTTTACCGGTGCCGCAGCCTAACTCTAAAATGTGATTAAATCGCAAATTTTCAAATTGGCGGCGCGTTACAGCTTGGTCTAGGTCTCGGGTACGGTTTTCGTCTTGGTCGTAGCCCGCCGCCCATTGGTTGTATCCGCTTTGAATATCTGACATCTTAATCCGTTCGGGCAGGTCTCACTAACGCCCAGATGGTTAAATCGCTATGTGGCACTTTTCTTTCTTCCATTAATTGAAAGCCAAAATGTTCGTAAAGCGCTACATTCGTTTGGGTGTAGGTATCGGTGTAAATCATTTTTTTGTGAATGTCTGCCAAGGTGAGAAAGGGGTGAATTAATTTAGAAGATAACCCTTGCCCGCGAGCTTCTTTGAGCACGCCTAGGTTTTCGAGAGAGAAGTGCGGTTCGTTGGCATATTTTTTATAGAGTTCTTCTTGTTCTGCCAACGCGCGTTTAACGCGAAAATAACCGATGGGGTAGTCTGTAAACAAAAGGGGTAAAAACTTACCCAAGGCCGAGACAGGGATAGAGACGTTTTGGTCTGGGAATTTCCAAAAGGCAACCCCTTGCAGGGGCTCACCTGTGCCGTATACGGCTTGGCCGCGAATATTAATCTCTGTCATGGCCCGAAAAAAAGTTTTTAATGTTCTTAAGCGGTTTTTTTCTCGTGGCAGCATATGCACGATTAATGGGTCTTCGAGAAAGGCTTGCGAGATCACTTCGGCGGCGGTTTCGACATCTTTTAAATGAAGCGGTCTAAAGTCTTGATTAAATTCCATTTTTTGCTTATTCAGACCAAACAGCAAATTCGTTGCCATTGGGGTCACTAAAATGAAAGCGTCTGCCGCCCGGGAAGGAAAAAGTGGGTCGAATGATTAAGCCGCCCGCTTCTTCTATTTTTGCTTGTGTCGCTTCTAGTTGGCTGCTATAGAAGATAATTAATGCGCTGCCGTTTTCCGTCGTTGCTGTGGCATCAGATTCATAAAAGCCGCCGTCTAAACCGGCTTCGGCGCTGGAAAAGGCTACGTAGTCGTCTCCGTAGTCTGTAAATATCCAACCAAAAACCTGAGAGAAGAAAGTTTTGGTTTGTGGAATATCCTTGGCTGGTATTTCGAGATAATTAATTTTTTCGTGTTCGTTCATTTCAGCTCCTTTATTTAATTAATAACGATTATGCCATTATTTTATTAATTAAACAAAAAGGGCATCTTGGTTAGAAGATGCCCTTTTTGAAAGTTTTGCCGGTTAGATGAAAATAATCTGCGCGCCTTCGGTCATATCCATAAAATCGCTGGCGGTTACCACACTGTCAATGCAGGGCAGAAAATCTTCATCTTTAATTTGGAACAAATCCACCGTCATTTTGCAGCCATACATTTTTGCGCCGCCATCAGAAAGCATTTCGAGATACTCTCGCACAGTGGGAACGCCCAACGCTTTCATTTTTAAGTTCATAAACCACGTGCTGAAAGCGGTCATACCGGGGATGATTCCGAGCAGGTTTGGAATTCCCAAATTGCCAGTGGGCAGCCCCATCATGCTTAATTTAAAGCTGGTGTTGGCAACCGGAGCGAGCTCCAGTTTATCTACTCGTTTTTTGGTTACTAAATCTAAACCCCAAAAGGTGAAGAATAAGGTGACGTCTATGCCGTCTCCCAGCGCAGCCCAACCCATAATTAAGGCGGGGTAGGCCATGTCTAGGTCGCCCTTGGAGCAGATAAAGGCAATTTTGCGGGGTTTGTCGTTCATGATATTTCTCCTTGTTCAATTTGAACAATCGCTATACACAACCTTCTGGTTTGCCGAGACCAGCAATTTTTGCTACTTTTTTGGCTGGCCCTTTCGGGAAGAGAGCGAACAAATCTTTGGTTGAAATGCCGGTGCCCGTTGTAATTTGGCGGATGGTGGGGGACTTGCCCGACGCCAAACCCGTCTCGCGGCAGAAGTTGATAATCTTCCAGTGGTCTTCGTTTAGGTTTTCAATCCCTTCTTGAACAGCCAATGCATTGGCAAGTTCTTCTGTCCACTCGTGTGGGTTGGTCATGAAGCCTTCTTCATTGAAAGATACAGTAGTTAAGGAAGTAATCATTTTGTTTTCCTTTCTTAATTAATCTGGCAATTAATTCCACTTGCCAGCCATAGACATTTTGGAACTGATGGGCATATCCAAACTTTTGAGCAGCACATTCCAATAGGCCCATTTGAAGCCCATCTTGCCCCAATGATTAATCGGTGATTCTTGCAGCAGAGCAAAAGGCCCAATACCAGGAACAGGGAATCTGCCGGGTAGGGGTTCTACATCATAATTAAAGTCAATCATGATGCCTTTGCCGCCGCCAGATTCGATGAAACAGTTGGCATGCCCATCAAATTTGGCATGCATTTCTAAGCCCTTCATGTGGCGAAGAATATTTTCAACCAACACGTCAAGCATAAAATGAGCAACTGACCCAGCTTTTGAAGCGGGTACATTACCAGCATCTCCAATAATCCAAACATTGGGCCATTTTTCAGTTTGCAGGGTGTGCTTATTTGTAGGGATGAAATTTAATTCATCTCCCATGCCAGATTGGCCGATTACATCTGCGCCTTTGTTGGTGGGGACAGTGACCAAAAGGTCATAACCGACTTCTCGCTCATCATACGAGCGGATAAGCTGGTTGCTGTTATCCACTTCCATAATGGCAAACTCCGCTTCAAGCCCTATGCCGCGATCGGTTAGCATGTTGCCGAGCACTGAGGAAGCGCGTGGTTTGGTAAAAGCCCCCGGTAACGGCGTGGCATAAACCATTTCTACTTTGTCTCGTATGCCGCGTTGCTTGAAGTACCAATCGGCTAAAAATAAGAATTCAAGCGGGGCAACCGGGCATTTAATGGGCATTTCGGCTACATTCAGCAGCATGCGTCCGCCTTGCCAAGTGCTTAGGAATTTGTTTAAAGCGACCGCGCCGTCTAAAGTGTAAAAATCAAAAATATTTTTTTGCCACCCGCCGCTATCTCGCATGCCAGTAATTTCTTCTGGGTGAATATGGCTGCCAGTTGCCACGACCATGTAATCGTAATGAATATTTTTCCCGTTCGTTAATTGAACGCGATTTTTATCCGGTTCAATTAGCTCAATGTCACTGAATATAACGTCTATGGTAGGGGGTAGAAAATTTTTCTTTGGCTTAATTACATCTTCGGCTGAGTAGATACTAAAAGGGATAAATAAGAAGCCGGGCTGGTAGTAGTGTGTTTGGTCTCGGTCAATGATAACAATGCGCCACTCTCTAGAATCGAGTTTTGCAGCCATTTTATTGGCTACCATTGTGCCGCCAGTGCCAGCCCCAAGAATAAGGAAAGTTTTCATTATTTGTCTCCTTTTTTATTTTCTACAATGCTATTATAGCACGTATTGTGAAAATAATCACAATAGAATTGTAAAGAAATTAAATAAATAAAACTGAGCCTGCTTAAAAGCAGGCTCAGTTTTATTGTGTGTTGATGAATAATTATTTAATTAACCAATTACCTACAACCAGTTCCAGCCCAGTGGGGCGTTCGACAAAACCTAACTTTTTGTAAAAATCAACTGAGTCATTGGTAAACAAATAAACATGCTGCCCATTTAATTTCTCTAATAAATTATTAATCATGGCTGTGGCAATACCTTGTTTGCGGTAAGTGCTCAACGTCCAAACATCCACTATGTAGGCGTTGCAAACATCATCCGAAAGAACGCGGGCTGTGCCAACAATTTGCTCTTCATCATAAGCCAAACAAACGGAGAAGCTATTTTGAAACGACTTTTGCAGTTGTTCAGGGCTGCGACCATTATCAAAGGCATCTTTGTTTAAGGTGCTTTTTAATGTTTGCCAATTTACCGTTTCTAGTGAATTCGTGTAATGAATTTCCATTTAATTTATTTTATAAATTGCATTTGTGTTGTTTCATTCATTAATATTAATTGACCGTTTTCAATTTTATAGCTCTGAATGCTACTTAACGATGCCAGAAAAGTGCTATCGAGCGAATCTTCGCCACAGTAGGCCAAGGTTGAAGCGCCCAATTGAATGGTGAGTAAATTGCCGGTTAAGGTATAGGTTCCGCTGACCGAGTTGCAGTCTGCCTGAATACTCACGCTGCCGTCTGGGTTGAGGGTGAGGGTGTACCTTTCAGGGTTGGGAACAGCCGATTGAAACGCTGGCGAAGTTTCGGTGGAGCCCGCCCACATCCATTTAATTTCGGTGATATTTTCTGATGAGTTTAAACTTCCGCAGGCGGAAATCATCAGCAAAGTGAAAAGGGATAGGGCGAACAAATATTTTTTGAATTTTCGGAACATTGGATTCTCCTGTTAATTAATCTTTATCCTTAACGGGCTACCCGATAGTTTTGTTCCATTTAATTAATTTTTGTTTCGCAGATAGACAAACCAATAGACCGCCGCAACCATAACCCCGCCGCCAATGATGTT
>CAYOGW010000056.1:7145-18421 GCA_964403635.1 uncultured Anaerolineaceae bacterium
TTGCAAAGCATGCCCAGGGCAACAGCTTGAACAAACTCCAGCCCTGATTTTGTATTGGCAGTGGCTAGTGCGGCGGCTCCAACGGCTCCGTTACCAAAAGTGAATTGTTTGCTAAAAAATACCAATACTGCTGTGGCAAGCGCTCCAGCGAAATTCCCTGTATAAACAATGAGCCAGTTTTTAAGTACGAGGCTTGTGCTTACTTTTCGGTTAGCCCAAGCCATAATCAGCATGGTGTTGCCAGTGAACAGTTCTGCTCCGCCAACCAAGACGAGAATTAATCCCAGCGAAAAGACCAAACCAGCCAGTAGTTGACGTATGCCATAAGGCAAAATATCCGCACTGCCAGCTGAAACACTAGTGGCAAAAATGGCACCAAGTGAAATAAAAGCGCCAGCCAATACTGCTAGAACAAAGGTGTTAATCGCGCTTAGGCGGGCTTTATTAATGCCAACTTGCTCTGCTTTGGCTGCCATTTCGGCTGGGATTAATGCATCGATTTGTACTGAGGTGTTTGTGTCCATGGGGCTCCTTAAGTTGAAAAGGATTAATTATCAGGTGTATTTATTTTACAGGTGGCGGGTTAAAGATTTCCATCCAAATCTCTGGTTTATTAATTTCTTGAAATCCAAATTGCCGGTATAAACCGTGCGCATCTCGGGTAGCCAGTGACCAGCGCCGCAACCCTTGTAATTGCGGGTGCCCAACAACGGTAGAAATTAACCATTTTCCAAGCCCAATACCTTGAAACTCTTCCTTGATATATACATCACATAAGTATGCAAAGGTTGCATAATCACTGATCACGCGGGCTAAGCCAATTTGCTTATCTTGGTTGTATACCCCAAAACAAAGGGAATTTTCGAGCGATTTAAGCACGGTTTCTTTGCTTCTGCCAATGGCCCAGTAAGACTGTGAAAGTGTTGCAAAAATCTCATCCGGCTGCAGTTTATTTTTGTCAGTGCTGATGGTGAAGTTATCTTTTTGCCAAAAGTCAGTCATAAATATATCCTTGTTAATTAAGCCTGCCCTAGCATTGCTAGGGCAGTGGTTTATTTATAGCCCAAACCAACGTGCGCGGCGGGAATCGCCAAAGATTTTCTTTTCTTCGGCGGTAGCAATGGATGGTTCTTGAAATGTTCCAGTTGGCGGACCGTGCAAAAATTTTACATTTACCTGAGCTACACGTTCGGCGCCAAACTCAATGTAACAAGTGCCTTCACCGCTGTAGTCGGCAGGTTGCTCGCTGCCAGTAATTTCAGCGATTAAGGATTGGGCAACCACTCGCGCAGCTTCTTCGGCAAAGACACCCGCTTTGGGTGTGCCCACGCTGGTTACATCCCCAACGGCATACACGCCATCAAATTTGGTTTTTAAGTTTTTAGGGTTCACCGGTACCCAGCCATCTTCGGTTAAACCGCTTTCAGCTACCACATCAGGTACGCGATGCTTTGGAATGCCTAAAAACAAATCATAGGGTAATTCTGTGCCGTCATCGAGTATTAATGCATTACGAGAAGCTTCAAGTTTGCGAACCAAACGGTTGGGTATAAAGGTAATATCTCTTTCTTTGAAAGCCCTTAATAAGGCTTTGGATGTGTCTGGAGAAGGCGGGATGGGCATGCCAAAGGGCATAACCAAACTGATATGACAGGCATCCCGCAGGCCGCGCTGAGTGAGATAATCGTGCAACATTAAGGCTGCCTCGCTGGGAGCGGGCGGGCATTTAAACGGGGCGGATGTGACACCGACAACCGCATTTCCTTGCTTAAAGGCAGGCAGCACTTCTCTTAAACGCTCTGCGCCAGCAAAAGAGTAAAACTCGTTTCCACCCTCGGAAAGCCCAGGGGTGGCAGCGAGATCGTAATCTGCACCCAAAGCAATCACCAAAACATCCGCTTGGTAAGTTGCCATATTGGTGGTTACTGTTTTCGTATCTGCATTAATGGCGGTGATGGTTTCTTGGCGAAAATTAACGCCGGGTTTGACAATATTTTTATAAGCAATTTTTACTGAATCAGCAGGCTTCTTGCCAAACATGACATCTAGTTTTGAAAAGCCAAAGAAGAACGAGTCGTTTTTATCGATCAAAGTTAAATCAAGTTGGTCGGGGAGCGCTTCTGAGAGCATGCTGGTTAACTCTAACCCGCCAAACCCAGCGCCAAGTACAAGAATGCGAAGTTTCATATTAAGTTCCTTTTAATTAAAAATTTTATTCGTTCGTAGCAAATAACATGATGGGCGAATCATCGCCTTCAAGTTGAATCATTTCTTTAAATTGCAAACCAATTTTTTCAAGCACCTTTATGGAACCTTTGTTTTCGGGGATTGTAATGGCAACAATGCGATTTAATTTTAGGGTATGAATGCCGTAATTTAAAACAACTTGCGCAGCTTCCACCGCGTAACCCATGCCCCGATATTTCGGCAAATAGGCATACCCTATGTCTACATCATTTAATGTTTCTCGTTTAATTAATCCGCAGATACCAATGGGTTCTTGTGTTTCTTTTTTGATGACAAGGTAAATGCCAAACCCATTTTTGGCATAGCTTTGAAGCGGACCGTTTTTTAAATAAGTTACTGCGCTTTTATTATCTCGAACACCACGGTCGCCAATATTTTTAATAAAATCAGAATCATTTAATAATTCGACAATGAAGGGGGCGTCTTCGAATGTTAAATATTTTAAGCTTAATCGGTTGGTTTCAAGAATTTGTGTCATCGGCATCGCTGTTGATTATATAACCTTCCTATCAAAATTAATTAAATTGCAACTCCGAAATATAATTAGCGTATGTAAATTGGTCCATAAAAGGAGGACAAAATGTCTGGTACAACGTTGTATATTATTTACGGTTTGGCTGGAGTTTTAGGGCTATTTTTATTATCAGGTATTCGCTTTATCCCGAATAACCGAATAGGGATTGTGGAAAAGCGCTTTAGCCCTAAAGGTTCATTGAAATCTGGGTTGATTGCATTAAACGGTGAAGCAGGTTATCAACCAGAAATTTTGCGTGGTGGTTTGCATTATTTAATCCCCATTCAATATGTTGTACATGTGATGCCCTTGGTGACGATTTCTCAAGGAAAAATTGGTTATGTGTTTGCTCGTGATGGCAAACAATTAGACCCTGCCCAGGTCTTGGCTTCTAATGCTGAAGTGATTGATTTTGAAGATGTAGAAGGGTTTTTATTAAATGGCGGACAGCGCGGTCCTCAGCGCCGAATATTGCGTGAAGGTACTTACGCATTTAATCTTGTGCAATTTATTGTCATTACAGAAGAGCGTGTGTATGCCTTGGCATTAAGTAAAGAAGAAGGCGAAACAATTCGTGGGATGGCAGATGTTATTGCCCAACGAAATGGGTTTCGTCCAGTTGTAATTAAAGATACAGATGACACGATAGGCGTTGTCACGGTTCATGACGGTCCTTCTCTTGAGCAAGGGGAGATTATCGCGCCTGTGGTAGGAGATGATCCATCTCAGGTAGAGACTTACCATAACAAATTCCAAGATGCCGATAATTTTTTACGGGCTGGTGGTTTACGCGGTAGACAATTGCAAGTGTTGGTTGAAGGCACGTATTATGTCAATCGGCTGTTTGGGACCATAGAAATGATTCCAAAAACGGTGATTGATGTAGGAAATGTTGGTGTCGTGGTTTCCTACACCGGTGAAATGGGAGCGGACCTTTCTGGTAAAGAATATCGCCATGGTGAGTTGGCCTCTACTGGCAACCGAGGGATTTGGAGCGAACCATTATTGCCGGGCAAGTATGCCTTTAATACCTATGCTGGCAAAATCATCTCTGTTCCTACAACAAACTTTATCCTTAAGTGGATTCGCTCTGATGTTGGTTCGCATAAATTTGATGAAAATTTAGCAGAAGTATCCCTTATTACCAAAGATGCGTTTGAGCCATCTCTGCCGCTTTCTGTTGTTGTACATATTGATTATCAAAAAGCCCCTTTGGTGATTCAACGGTTCGGCGATATTAAAAAATTAGTAGAACAAACACTAGACCCAATGGTTTCTGCCTATTTTAAAAATGTGGGTCAAACACGAACCTTAATTCAACTGTTGCAAGAACGCAGCACAATTCAACAGCAATCTAGCCTTGAAATGAAGGAAAAATTTGAACACTATAATCTTGAATTAGAAGAAGTGTTAATTGGTACACCGTCTTCGCCAGAAAATGACACCCAAATCGAAACGATTCTTAATCAGTTACGGTCTCGACAGGTGGCTACGGAACAAGTAGAAACGTACGCGCAACAAGAAAAAGCTTCTATCAAAGAGCGAGAATTAAAAGAAGCTCAGTCCCGCGCGCAAATGCAAACCAAATTAACCGAAGCGGAACTGGATATTAATATTCAAACCGACCAAGGTAAAGCAGAATATCAGCGCTCTCTGCAACAGGCGCAACAAATTCGCGCGTTGGCAGAAGCAGAATCGGAAAAAATTGCTCGCATTGGTATAGCCCAAGCCCTTGCTACTGAAGAACAAGTACGCGCGTATGGTGGGCCGCAATTCCAAGTGACTCAACAAGTGCTTAACCGATTTGCAGATGCGATTCAACAATCGGGCGTTGATGTTGTGCCTCGTGTAGTGGTAGGAGGAAACAATGGTGAGCAAGGCGGCGCTTCGAGTAACGTGATGGAAGGGTTATTAACCTTGCTTTTATCGGATCGTTTTGGTGCATTAACCAACGATGGAAGCGAAATGAAAAGCTCTCCCGAAGCGGATGCCCTTCGCAAGCAGATACGAGATAATTTAAAAAATAAGCCATCAGACGAAGCATCTTCAAAGAAAAAGTAAAGTTTCGTTAATTAAAAAATACTGGGATGTTTAAACATCCCAGTATTTTTATTTTTAATCGGTTTATTATTTGTTTGTTTTAATTTCCTCTTGCACTGGCACCATAAAAACAGATTTGGGAGAATCTTTTACTACTTGCTGCGCGACACTGCCGGTAAGCAATAAATCTAAACCGCCGCGTCCTTGCGATGTCATCATGGTTAAGTCGGTTTTTTGTTGTTTCGCAACTTTAATAATCGTAGCAGCAGGGATAGAGCCAGTGACGAAAGACCTTGTTTTAATTCCTTCTTCTTTTAATGAGCGGGCAACAGCCGCCAGAAACCCGCTCATTTTGCGAACCGCTTCAGCGCGCAATTTTTCTAGCAAGCTGCCTGCCGCGCGGTAATGTTGAATGTCTGGAACAGCAGGAACGCTGAGCAAAATAATTTCGCTATTAAATGCCTTGGCAAAGGCTCGGGCATAAGGCAGCACACGCTCTGAGAATATGGACCCGTCTAATGTGACTAAGATTCGGTCGAAAGTTGGAAGGGCATCTGTGTTTAAATTTTCTTTGTCTTGCACCAGCAAAATGGGCACATCTAGCCGATGAACAAGTTTATGAGATAGCCCGCCGTTTAACCAGTTGATTCGACCTGATTTTCCGCGAGTGGTAGAAATGACCAAATCAATCTTTAATTCATCTACAATTGCTGCGGCGGCATCAACCACAAAGCCCGGGCGAACATAACTTACTGCCGGAATTTCGTCTTTCATTAATTCTTGTTCAACACTTTTTAAATAAGCGGCACGTTCTTCTGCGGTGCTTTCAAATTCTTTTTTTAACGCTGGGGTATGGTTTTTAACAGAAGACAATAAATGAATGGTAGCCCCAGTGGCTTTACTAATCTTTTTACTCATGGGAATGGCTTGCGCTGCAAAAGTTGAACCATCTAAAAGCAGTAAGATGTTTTTGATGGTAACTTTTTCTTCTCGCCAATGGCTTAAATCTTTGGGTTCAGGATCCCAAGTCAGGTCCACCTCTTGCTGGCTACCGTTGCCATTAATGGTATCAGGCTGTGGGCTTTGCCCGAAACCAAACCCCGCCAGTTGAGAGGCGTTTAATTGGCCCAGATACTCTTGAGCGGGAGCGGGTTCTCCAAATCGATTACGGAAATAAGTAAAAATGACATAAAGCAGCGGGACGAATAATAAATAGGTCCATGCCCCTTCAAAAAAGCGTTCGAAAAAGATGATGCCAGTGGCTGTGGTTGTAAGGACTGAAGCCAACACGGCGCCGATGATTAATGCAATTTTTGAAAAAGTGGGGTTTGCGCGCGCTTCGCGAATTAATCGCTTGGCTACTGCCCAGCCAGTCATGCTTAGCAATACAAAAACACCAGCGGCATAAATGGCGAGGTAAGTTTCTTCGGATGTGCCAAAGAAGAGAAAAGCCAGTATGACCAAACCGACTTCTAGCCAGACCGGTTTATCGGCTACTTCAAATTTATTTTGTTCTCCCATCACCGGGGGGATATAGCCGCGTTGTTTTAAGCCGAGGGCTAAGTTTTGTAACCCTTGCGCGCTGGCTGCCGAAGCAGACATTAATACGGCGATGCCCACCAAGGTACCAAGTAAGGCGATTGGGGCAGGGAGCAGAATATCCATGGTTTGGGTGAAAACTGATACGTGTGCGTTTGTTGGGTCTGCTAAGGCAAAAATAGCTGGGCCAACAATGAGCATCACCGCTGCGGTGGTACCCATGATGATTAATAAGCTGTTGAAGGCTTTTTTGCTTTTTTGAGCATCGGTGCCGTCGTAGGCGGCTACCAAGTTGGCAAATACTTCGATACCGGTCATGACTGCAAGAATGCGAACATAACCAGCAAGTGTCAGTTCAAAATAGTGAGGGGTAAATGCAAGGAGATTAATGGTTGGCAGGTTTAAGCCAAACTGCCAAATGGTGGCAATAATCATGGCCCATAACAAGAGCAAAACACCAGCGGTTGCAGGCCCAAAAGTGCGGGCAGCCATGCGTGGACCGCGATTAACCAGCCAGCCGGTGAGAATGCTTAGTGCAATCGCTACAAAGGTTCGGTATTGAATCCCTAAAAAACTCTCGTTTAGCACTGGTAAGCGGTCTGCAATGAAGGTGACCATGGCAGCCATGCTCACTAAGAAAGTTAAGGTGTATTCGATAAAAGTGATAGCTGCGTTTACTTTAACAGCCCAGCTGCCAAATTCTTCTTCGCTCAAGCCGCTGCCGCCGCTGCCGTCTGTGACCCATTGCATCACCAAACGGTACATGGCAGAAACCACAATGATGGTAACAATGGCTAGCCAAACCGATGCGCCAAAGGTAACTTGGGCAACCCCTGCTAACACAATTAATTTTAAAAATGGCCCAAACACATAAAGCGGGGAGGTTGCTGGGTCTCCGCCGCCTGCTAATGCGCCTTCAAATGCGTTTTTGAGTTTGTGTGAAACATGAGCCATATTCTTATCCTTTTCTTTTATTAATCTTTCAGAATGTCAGCGGATAAGAATAGGATATTTTGATGCGGGTGTCAAGATTAAGGTGAGCGATTGTGGCTGAAGGCTACCATTCAGAACGGATAGAGATAGATTTCATCTGCTCTTGATTAATGATTTTTCCATGGGTAATTACAACTTGCGGAATAGAATGTTCGCGTAGCGCTTCTAAAACATTCGGCTGGTTAAGCACAACCAAATTGGCAGGCGCCCCCACTTTTAGTTGATGGTTTTTAATGTTCATGGCTTTGGCCGCGTTAAGGGTTACCATATCGTAGAGCGTTTCCATTTCTTGGCGGGTGGTCATCCATAACAAGTGTGAAGCTAAAAAAGCCACTTCTAACATATTGTTTCGTCCAAAGGGGTAATAAGCATCCGAAATATCATCTTGACCAAGACAAACTGACGCGCCTTCTGCCAAAAGTTCTTTTACCCGTGCGTGTAAAGGGCCAGTGTGCGGGTCGCTAACCACTGTCATATCCGCTTGCTTAATTAATGCGGCTACTTTTTGAAAGTAAGGGGTTGGGTACAGCGCCATGGCGCGGGCGTGATGCGCCAACGCCCGTCCGTGCCAGCCACGCTTCAGCGCCTCAACCGCCATCAGTTCTAGCGAGCGCAGCCCGGGGTCGCCCGCGTCATCCACCAGCATCGAAACATCTTTATTAAATTCAACCGCCAAATTAAATATTTCTTTAACATGCTGCTGGATATCTGCATCGGTAAATTCAATCCACGGAATACCCCCTACCACATCAGCGCCCATTTCCATGGCTTGGCGCATCAGCTGGTCGGTGCCGGGTTCGCGTACCCATCCATCCTGGGCAAAAGCGCAAACCTGAATATCTACAATGCCTTTAAACTCTTCACGCGCGCGGATTAATGCTTTCACCCCTTCCAGTTTCGCTTTACTGTCTACATCTGCCAACGCGCGGATATGGGTGTTGCCATACAAAGCCGCTTGCGCCACCGCCTTGCGAACATTTTTAATTATCCAACTTTCGGCATAATCTTCTTTGACGCACGCCGCCAGTTCAATCGCGTTCATGGCTTTGCCCATGCCCTCAGCCTGATAACTGGTTAAAGCCTGTTCATCCATTCTTTGTAAGGTATAGACCTTGCAAAGATGAAGATGCGGGTTAATGAACGATTCTGTGACCAAGTTGCCATCTGCATCAATAACAATTTCGGCGGGCTCCCCCGCACCTGCTGCCATTGCTTCAATTTTCCCTTGGCTGATGAAGATGTTAATTAAAGTAGAGTCATTGCCTCGTAAACGGGCATTGCGAATGAGAATATCGGGTTGATGGTTCATTTCTTGCCTCCCAAAAAGAAGAGTGGGTAGAGAATTTTCTACCCACTCTGTTTAATTAAGCGGTCGCTGTTTCTTCTTTTCTTGGTAGGCGAGCCATCCAAAAGGCTAACCCAAAGCCGGTCACATACATCCAAATGGCATACAAGCCAGGGATGACCGCCATTTCGTTGTTATTTAACAAGGTTAAGGCGACAGTAATCGATACGGTTGAGTTTTGCAAACCAGTTTCGATGGCAATCGTCAAAGCCTGAATTTGGTCAATACCCAAGAATTTTGGTACATAATAACCAACAATTAAGGAAAGGATATTTAAGACAATAAAGGCCGGTGCAAAGCGTGGTCCGTCTCGCACAATCACATCCCAATTTTGAATAATTAAAGCCAAAATAACCAAAAAGAGAAAAATAGTAGCAAAGTTCTTCGACCAGCTTTTACTATTTTCAGCAAAATCCGGCTTCCAATTGCGGATGCCCATGCCTAATAAAGTTGGCAAAATGGTAATGACAGCTACTTGAATCATGGTTTCGAAGACCGGAAACTCAATATCTAATGCGCCGCTGCCATAGACAGAATAAGCAATACTTAAACCAACTGGGATCGTCAGCCAAGCCAGCATGTTGGTGATGGCGGTGAGGGTAATGCCCAAGGCGCGGTCACCGTCGCCAGCGTGGATAATCAAGTTGGAGGTAGCGCCGTCGGGTGAAACTGCCAGCAAAATTAAGCTAATGGCATACACAGCCGATAAGCCGAAAATGCCTGCAACAGCAAAACCCAGCAACGGCAACAGAATCATTTGGCAAAGCAAGCCGATAAAAACCGGTTTCGGTTGCGTAAAAATGCGCCGAAAATCTGCAACGGTTAATGTCATGCCAAGTGTGACCATAATTACGGCAATGGCTAAGGGCAAAATTACACTGGTGATAATGCTCGCTTGCATCGTTAATCTCCTTGGTTATAAAAAGGGTAGGGTGGGTATTGCCTTACTAATGTAATAAAACCCTATCCGCCTGCTTAGGTGTCGAATTAATTAATTTGCAATGGCAAACAAACATTTAAGGTATTCACCTTCTTTAAAATTGATTGGATGGTCAAGTGCATGGCTGGTTTGTTCAATTTCAATTAATTGCCGCCCAGTCTCGCGGGCAGCGATATGGATATTTTCATAAAAAGAATCGGCATCAATGCGGCTAGAACAAGAAGCTTGTACCAGCGTGCCGCTTTTTTGCAAAACACTTAATCCAAACTTGGTTAATTTTCGGTAGGCGGCTAGGCCAGCCGCAATTTGACTTTCGTTTTGGGCAAACATGGGCGGATCTAAAATCACCACATCGAACAGGCGGCCTTCTCGTTTAAATCCTTCGAGTACTTCGAAAACATCTTCAGCGATGGTTTCGTGTGGCACGGTTAATCGGTTGAGTTGCATATTGCGTTTGGCAGCCAATAAGGCTGGCTGGCTGATGTCTACGCTGATGACTTCGCTGGCGCCGCCACGCGCGGCATAAACTGAAAAACCGCCGGTATAGGCATAGCAATTTAGAACAGTTTTTTTGTTAGATATTTTTTCTACGCGCGCGCGGTTTTCTCTCTGGTCGAGGAAGAATCCCGTTTTTTGACCGTTGAGCGGGTCGCACTCGAAGATTAATCCATTTTCTTTAAACAGAATCAAGCTGGGGGGAGCCTGCCCAGAGAGAGTCATACCATCGCTTAAGCCATGCAGGTGATTAATCTGCTGCTGCATGCTGCGATTTAATCTCAAAATTAAATGTTCTGCTGAAATAACTTGATTTATAGCTGTGCAGAAGTCGTTTAAGTGGGGAATCCAAGCTGGGGTGTAGAGTTTGAGTACGAGTGTGTCGGCGTAGCGGTCGAGGATTAAGCCGGGGAGACCGTCGTTTTCACCATTAATTAAGCGGTAGCCGTTGGTATTTTGTTTGTCTAGCGGTTTGCGGATATCAGCGGCGGTTTTAATTTTGCCTTCAAACCAATCGGTATTAATCGTCGCGGGCTGACGGGCTTGTAGAACGCGGACGCGGATGGGGGAGGTAGGGTCGTATAGCCCAACGGCTAAAAATTGTCGTTTACTGTCGAAGATGACAGCTAGGTCTCCGACGCTGCCAGCATGGCTTTGCTCGCTGATAGATTGGTCGAAGACCCAAGGGTGGCCTTGACGAATGGCGCGTTCGGCTGGGGCAGTTACACGCAGAGCCATCCGTTTGGCGGATGGCTTGGGTAGATTAATTAAGGTTGAGATTAATTGCATTTGAAGGCAAAATGTTTATTTTGGCGAAATCATTTCGCTTGGAACCACAAACTTGTCGTAATCTTCCGCGCTGACGTATTTGCTGGCAATGGCTTCTTCGCGCAGGGTGGTGTTGTTTTTGAGCGCTGCTTTTGCAATACTGGCGGCTTGATCATAGCCAATGTGCGGCGCCAATGCGGTAACCAGCATTAATGATTTTTCCATCAGTTCTGAAATGCGTTCGTTGTTTGGTTCGATTCCGACAATACAGTTATCTGTTAGGCTTATTATTGCATCCGAAAGTAGACGGATTGACTGTAGCACGTTGTAAGCAATGACGGGTTTGAACACATTTAATTCAAGATGCCCTTGCGCGCCGCCAATGGTTACTGTTA
>CAYOGW010000057.1:0-18256 GCA_964403635.1 uncultured Anaerolineaceae bacterium
GGTAAAAATGTTTCTACCGGTGAAACAGTGGGCAGGCTTAAATTTGACGGCGCAATCGGAGTCCACTGGTCTGCGTAATTGTTAGAGCGGCTGCAAGCGCTGAGGAGAATACAAGTAATCAGGAAGTAAATTGTTGGTTTTTGATGGGTGGAAAGCATGGCGGTGATTTTACCAACAATCAACGCTTTCATCGTTATAGTGTCCGTTTATTTAAGTTTTTCATGAGCTGAGTATTATTAAAACCTTAAACCACTAAGGAACACGAAGAAGCACAAAGGAATCTAAAAATTAAAAACTCGCTATTCTCTCGGGGTGCGCGTAAACATTAAAGCGGTGCCGCCGCGCGTAACCAATTAAAGTAATGCCGCGCTGTTCTGCCATTTGCACCGAAAGCGAGCTGGGCGAAGTTCGCGAAAGCAACATACCTGCCCCAATCCGCACCGCTTTTTGCAGCATTTCAGAAGAGATTCGACCAGTCGTCATAATCACCGCTGGGGTGTAGGGTTTACCAGCCATTAGCCACAAACCAGCCAATTTATCGAGCGTATTGTGGCGGCCAATATCCTCCGCCGAGAGCAAAATTTGCCGCCCATCACTGAGTGCTGAAGTATGCACCCCGCCGGTTTCTTTGTACAAACTCTGCGATTCAAACAGCATCTCTACCAAGTGCGCCACCTGCTCGGCAGTGGCAACCGGCCCATTAAACGGGATGGCGGCTTGGGGGCTATCCGCCTCCACCGAAGTAACTCCGCCGGTACAGCCAGACGTGCGTGTCCACTTTTTGGGTTGTTCCACTGTTCGGGTGGTCCACACATCCACATTGTCGCCATGTTCGCACACGCGCACATCGGCCACATCGGCCATACTCTCAATAATATTTTCGTTAAACAAAAAGCCAACCATTAGGGCTTCTAGGTGCACCGGCGTACACATAAAACTGGTCCAGCCTTGGCCGTTGACCGTCAGCGAAACCGGCGTTTCAACAATCGTCTCGGCGGCAATGCTTTGCCACTTGCCCGCCTCAAATTTTTGATACTTAATCGCTTGGCTTGAAATCATAATCTTTCTTTCTTTGGCTGTGTGCTTTATAAAAACGTTCGGGGTCAGCGTGGTAGGCTTCTAAGCAATATTCGGTACAAAAGTAGATGACCTGACCGTTTCGACAGGCTGAATTAAATTGTTCGGCCGATGTAGTAATTTTACGACCACATACCAGCTGGCTGGGCAGGGAGCTTTGTTGCTGTTTCTGAATCATCATACTCCGCTAAAAAGGAAACCTAAAACACCGGCAGAAAGCATGACAACTGGAATGATGAGTTTGTTTTTCCATCGAAAAAGTGCCAACAAAGCCAAACCAAAAATGAACACGGCGGGCCAGTTGGGCAGGGCTGTTTTTAATAACCCCAGTGTGGCGGCGGCAATTAAGCCAACCACACCGGCTGTAATTCCGTCTAAAAAGGCATGCGCGGATTCGTTTTCTACCAAACGCTCAAACAAATTATGTCCGAACATGGTGAAAGCAAAAGCGGGCATGAATACCCCAGCGGTGATTGCCAGCGCACCCCAAAAGCCGCCGCCCATGTAGCCCACAAAAGTGGAGAAAATAATCAGCGGGGCAGGCAAGATGCTAGAAAGGGCTAAGCCATCTAAAAACTGCTGGTTGGTCATCCAAGCGCCATTAATCACCGCGTCGTTTTGTAAAAACGGGATGGCGGTATAAGCGCCGCCAAAGGTTAATAAGCCGGTTCGTAACCCGTAACCAAATAGTTCCAGCAGGCTTGGCGCGGCTAAAATAGTAGCGCTCAAACCAAGTGGTAATACGAAAAGCATTGGCATGGCTGGGTTGCTGGGTAAAACGCGTTTAATTAAGGCATAGCTCAAACCAGCACCGATTAAAACAAAAGTGAAGTTAACGCCAAGTAAGCTAATTAAAAATGCTAAAAGACCAATTGCCCATAGCCAGCGGTTATATAAAGCATGCCCGCCAATTCTTGTAATGGCACGTACAATTAAAGCGCCAACAGCAGCTTGAAAACCAAAAAATACTCCGGTAAAAAGCGGGCTTTGTAAGCCAAATTGAACATAAAACCAAGAAAGCGCCAGCATGAGAATTAAGCCTGGCAACATAAAACCCAAACCACCTGCCAATGCGCCCCAACGGCCGCCTGCCAGCATGCCAAAATACACGCATAATTCGTGGGCTTCTGGGCCTGGCAAGGCTTGGTAAACCGCCAAAACGCGATTAAATCGCTCGCGTGAAATCCACTTTTCTTCTTCTACTAATTCTTGGCGAATCATGTCAATTTGCGCGACGGGACCGCCCCAAGCCAGAAAACCAAAGCGTAGAAAGCGCATAAAAATTTGTAGCACAGATAGGTTAGGAATATTGGATTCGTTCATTTTGTTCCATGTCAGGCGCGGAATAAAAAAGGCAGGAAACCCTGCCTTTTAGTTTACTTTAATTCTGCTATCCATACTTCAAACGAGCCAATATGAATTTGATTAAGCTCATATTGTTGTTTGCTTCTTCCAGCGGAAGAGAATAATAGATGCGCTTGGTTGAAAGGTTTAATTTCAAAAGTTAGGTCGTGCATCTTCGCGCTGTAGTTTAATATCACCAAAACCGTTTGCTGCTCGGTTTGTCGCAAGAAAGAAAAATATTCTTCGCTGGCTTCGTGTAAGGGGATGTATTCCCCTTCTTTAATCGCTGGGCTTTGTTGGCGGGTATGAATTAACCGTTTGTAATACTGAAGTAACGAGTTTGGGTTATCTTGCTGTTCTTGTACATTAATCCCATCTGCGTAATTTGGGTTAATGGGCAGCCACGGGTTTTTGCCAGGCGGGCAAAAACCGGCGTTAGGGCTATTATCCCATTGCATTGGGGTACGGTTTTTGTCGCGGGTCATCTCTCCGCTGCGGATGATGGCTTCTTCTTTTTCTACATTTAATTCATTAACCAATTGGTCATAATACCAAGTTGCCATGGTGTCTCTTAATTGGCTGGGATTCTTAATTAAATAATCGGTCATGCCAATTTCTTCGCCGTTGTATAAAAAGGGAGTACCGCGCAAGGTAAGCACCAAGGCTGCATTTAAACGTGCCAGTTCGGCATTGTGCAAGTTATCTCCGTAGCGGCTGTACATTCGAGATGAATCATGGTTGCCGAGCGTGTTGCAGCCCCAGCCGCGGGTTGATAGTCCATCTAAGCGGGCGAGCCGCTCTTTTTGGTTTTGGCGAATGTGAGCCGGAGAAATGGTTTCTGCCCGCATGAGCGGAAAATTAAAGACCAAATGTAATTCGTCATCGCCTGTTCCCATAAAATCAATGTTGTCATCTTCGCCCACTAACATACGGTCACCGTCAAACTCATCCATTACAGCGCGGAGTTCCTTCATTAAACTGTGTAATTCTGGGCGGTCTACTTGATGTTTAAACATTTCTCGCCAGTAGTTGTCTTTCTTTTTTATTTCTTCGGGTGTTTTGGCGGTTTCAGAAAACCTTCTCAGCTGAGCCAAGTTCATAGGAACGGTATGCGCTGTTAGTTGAGGGTCTTCGTAGATTGTGCCAATGGCATCTAGGCGGAAGCCGTCTACGCCGAGATTTAGCCAGAAGCGGGCGGCATCCCACATGGCTTGTTTAACTTGCGGGTTATGCCAATTAAGGTCTGGCTGCTGCTTCATAAAATAATGATAGTAATACTGGTCGCGCTCTGGCACGTAGGTCCAGGCATCACCATCAAAACAAGACTGCCAGTTGTTGGGCGGGCTGTCTGCCCACACGTACCAATCGGCTTTGGGGTTGGTTCGGCTGGATTTCGACTCTATAAACCAAGCGTGCTCGTCGCTGGTGTGATTAAGCACAAGGTCTAAAATTACTTTTATTTGGCGGGCATGGGCTTCAGATAAGAAAGTTTTAAAATCTTCTAGGCTGCCATATTCTGGTGCAACATTGCAATAATCGCTGATGTCGTAGCCCCAATCCCAGTTGGGGGATGGGAAGTGGGGGCTGAGCCAGATGCCGTCTATTCCTAACCCTTTTAAGTAATCTAGCTGATGGATGATTCCCTGAAAATCACCGATTCCATCGCCGTTGCCATCTGCAAACGAACGAGGGTAAATTTGGTAAAACAAGGCGGTTTGCCACCATTTCAGTTGTTTCAAGGTTATGCTCCAAAAATTAATTTATTCAATCGGTAAAACAAATTCAATTTGAGCGGATTCTTCATCCCCTTCTGCTGAAATTAATTTTCCGTTATGCAGGGTTAACACATTTTGCAAGATGAAGCCATACATGGTTAAGTCACAGTCTGGCGCGTGTTTGGCTTTTCCGGCACAAGAAACTCGAATTAAATACTTACCAGCTAAGGGTTCTGCTTCTAATTTGGCTTTCGCGCCTTCTTCAAAATGCTCGGCGGTATAAGAAATGGCAAAAGCAATGGCTTGTCTTAATAGCGCTTCATCTCCAACAATCGGCAGTTCTTTATCAAAGGAAGGGTTTTCAATTTCTAAGTTGCGCCCAGGGTTTTGTTGACCCCAAAATGTGACGGCTTGCCCAAATAAACGAGAAACATCGGTTTGGCTTTTGTTAAAGTTTTTTTCGCCGCGTGTTAGGCGTGCCATATCTATTAAATTACTTAATAAAAGCAAGGCATAACTGCCGTTTTTATAGGCAGTGGTTAGGTCTTCTTTTTGGGTGTCGTTTATCGGTCCATCCATGCCTTTAAGGACGAGCTTGGTGAAACCGAGAATGCGATTAAAAGGCGATTTTAAGTCGTGAGCTTCTTTTGAAATAAACTCAACCAAATCAATGTTTTCTACCAATTCAAATTGTTTCTTTGTCATACATTAATCCTATCTGCTGAAAAGAATAGCCATCATTTTACAAAATTATCTAATGAACTAATCTTTCAATTTGCCGACAATTTTTACACAGGGGCGGGTAAAAACATCTTCCTCATGGGGGGCTTCAGGGAGTTCGCTGGTAAGGTCTTGCCCAGGGAAGTGCAGCCTTTCGTGCAGGTCTTTTTGCCAGCGTGGACAGTCGGTAACATCGTAGACAACTCCGAGGTAGGCAATCCATTTGCGGCTGCCACGTTCTCCGGTGTTGCGGCGAAGTTCCATGATGGAAATGGTTTTTTCGTTGTTTTTCATGATTGGGTATTAATTAAAGTCTAATGCCTTAATGAAACATGAGATATTGCTAGTATAGCCGTTTGAATGGGGAATTGGCAGTATAATCTCGTCGATTTTTATCTCAACTTAATTAAGTAGAAAAGAAGCCTTATGCAACTTGTTGAATGTATTCCTAATTTTTCTGAAGCCCGCCGCCCCGAAGTGGTGGACCAAATTGTAGACGCGATTACTTCGGTGGATGGCGTGAAATTACTTGACCGTTCGTCTGACTTGGACCATAACCGCACAGTGGTTACTATGGCGGGCAGCCCAGCGGCGGTAGAAGAAGCCGCTTTTCGGGCGATTGCAAAAGCAGCAGAATTAATTAATTTAGATGAACATACCGGCGAACACCCTCGCATGGGCGCGACAGACGTGGTGCCTTTTGTGCCGCTTTCTGGCATTACCATAGAAGAGTGTGTACAAATGGCTCGCCGTTTGGGTCAACGGGTGGGCGATGAACTTAATATTCCAGTTTACTTATATGAATACGCGGCTACCTCACCAGAACGGACGAATTTAGAGAGTATCCGCAAGGGGCAGTACGAAGCCCTTAAAACGGAAATCGCATCGAACCCGGCCCGCCAGCCCGATTTTGGTCCAGCAAAATTGCCAAAAGCAGGCGCAACGGTCATCGGCGCGCGAGATGCCTTAATCGCATTTAATGTTTACCTTACAACGGATGATGTGGGCATTGCCAACAAAATTGCCAAAGCGGTGCGGCACTCTTCTGGCGGGCTGCGCTTTGTTAAAGGCATGGGCGTATTGGTGGATGGCCGCGCGCAGGTTTCGATGAATTTAACGAACTTTCGCAAGACATCTATCGCGCGAGTGGTAGAAATGATTCGCAGTGAAGCCGCGCGCTACGGCGTGGCGGTCCATCATAGCGAGTTGGTTGGTTTAATTCCGCAAGAAGCGTTAATTGACGCGGCGGTTTGGTACACCCAATTAGACCAGTTTGAAAATAGCCAAGTGCTTGAAACACGCTTATTTTCATCTGGCACGGGTGAACAAACCAGCTTTTTAGATGCCGTTGCTGAGGGTACACCTGCCCCGGGCGGTGGTTCTGCTTCGGCGCATGTTGCCGCGTTGGGGGCAGCCTTAACAAGCATGATGGCACGCCTGACTTTTGGCAAGAAAAAATATGCGGAAATCGAACCGCAAATGCACGAAATTTTAGAAAAATCGGAGCAATTAAGAGCCGAGCTAACCAAAGCGGTGGAAGAAGACGCCGCCGCATTTGACGAAGTTCTAAAGGCTTTCCGCCTGCCAAAAGATAACCCAGAGCAAGAGCAAAAGCGAATGATGGCCATTGAAGCAGCAACCTTAAAGGCGACCGAAGTGCCGCTCATGACTGCTCGCCGCTGCTTAGATGTGATGAAACTGGGATTAACCGCGGTGACAATTGGCAATTTAAATGCAATAACCGATGCGGCTACCGGCGTGGTGATGGCGCATGCCGCCTTGCGCGCCGCTGGTTTTAATGTGCGCATTAACGCGGCAGGGCTTCAAAACAATGAGTTGGGTGAGCCTTTAATTTTTGAACTAGAATCGCTGGAAAGCCGCGCGAAAAAAGTAAATGAAGAATTAACACAAATATTAAATGAAAGAGGACACTTGAACCTGCTGTGAGATGGGTGCAGATTCTTTTGGCTTTTTCTTTACTCCTGGCTGGGTGCCAGCCGCTTCAGGCTCCCCCCAGCCAGGTTTTTGTTACCCCTAGCTTGGTACCAACCTCCCAGCCGACTGTTCAGGCTACTCTACCAGCAACACTTTCGCCAACGATTGAACCCACTGCAACTCAAACTCCAGTTTTGTGTGAACCCTCGCAAACCGAATATTGTATTGAAGATGGGCATTTTATTTTTGAACGTCCTATTGGATTAGACGATAACCCATATATTGATGGAACCTATCGTTATGCCAGTACGCAAGGGGGCAATCGCGAGGCGCATCATGGCGTGGAGTTAGTAAATGCCAGCGGCACACCTGTCCTTGCGGCGGCGGATGGCTTGGTGGTATTTGCCGGGAATGACAGCCAAGTAGCGACTGTTGATATTCTTAATTTTTACGGGAATTATGTCATCCTTAAGCATCAAACAGAATATGGTGAGTTGTTTACTTTATACGCGCACCTTTCTGCTCTTTCAGTACAAACTGGACAAACCATTGTCGCCGGGCAAGAGATTGGGTTGGTCGGTGCAACCGGTGCTGCCATAGGTAGCCATTTGCATTTTGAAGTGCGCGTAACCAATGGCTATGATGGAACGCGAAACCCCGCTTTGTGGCTTAAACCACTTAATGGAACAGGGGTATTGGCAGGTACAATATTTGATAGAAATAATCCCTTAATTAAAGGTTCTGTTCGAATTCAGCGAATGGAAAATGGGAAAATCTCTGAACAGGTGCCGCCGCAGCCCATGGATATTTATCCGCTGGAGATGGAGTCACTTTCAGATGGGGAAAATTTTGCGATTGGTGATTTAGCCGCGGGTGAGTACCGCCTGACTTTTTTGTATAACGGTAGTGTTTATGAACGGTTTGTCATTATCGAAACGGGAAAGTTAACTCGTGTCGAAATTGAGCTTCAATAAATTAATGGATTTGTAAATTAATTAATCAAATTTAAAGGAGAGTGTGTATGGGCTTAAAACCAGATTTTTGGATTCGGAAGATGGCAACAGAGCACGGCATGATTGAACCATTTGTGGATAGCCAAGTTCGCCAAGGGGTTATTTCTTATGGCGTTTCTTCCTATGGGTACGATTTGCGGGTTGCTGATGAATTTAAAATATTTACCAATGTGTTTGGTGCTGTGGTAGACCCAAAGCAATTTGATCCGAAAAGCATGGTGGATTATTCTGGTGAGGTGTGTGTGGTGCCGCCAAACTCTTTTGCTTTGGCGCGTTCGGTGGAATATTTTCGTATTCCGCGCAAGGTGTTAACTGTTTGTTTGGGTAAGTCCACCTATGCCCGCTGCGGCATTATTGTCAATGTAACGCCTTTTGAGCCGGAATGGGAAGGGTATGTTACGTTAGAAATTTCGAACACAACACCCTTACCGGCAAAAATTTATGCCAACGAGGGTTTGGCGCAAGTGCTTTTTTTTGAAGCGGATGATGAATGTGAAACGTCTTATGCTGACAAAAAAGGTAAGTATCAAAAACAACAGTCGATTGTTTTACCAAAACTATAATTATTAATTAAACAAAAACAGGCGATGAAAATCGCCTGTTTTTGTTTAATGTTTTTCGTTAAATCTCAGATTTTTTTACATCTGCAATGGCTTTGGTGATGTTTACAAAGGGAAGAATGAGCAAGCCAGCCACGAAGAAGAAGATAAGCGAGAGAATGGCGATGCGAAGATCGCCAAAGATTTGATTGGCTAACCCGAAGATTAAGGGGCCAATCCATGAGGTGCCACGCTCAGAAACTTCATAAAAGGAATAGTATTCGGCTTCTTTACCGGTTGGGACCATTTGAGAGAAAAGACTACGGCTGATGGCTTGGCTGCCGCCCAAAACAATGGCAATACATGCGCCGAGGATAAAGAATTCAGTAACTCTGCTTTCGCCCCGTAAGCCCACATAAGCATAAATAACCACGCCGACCCAAATGACCAAACTGATTAATATCGCATTTTTTGCGCCAACCCAGTTGGCAATGCGGCCCCAAAGTAAAGCGCCACCAAAGGCAACAAATTGAATCATAAGAATGACCATGGTGAGGGTGCCTGTTTCAATTCCAAGCCCGCCTAAAGCAACACTGGCAGCGGCGAAGACAGCCGCTTGACTAATCACTGTTTGAATACCATCGTTATAAAGAAAGTAAGCTAATAAATACTTTAATGTTTCAGGGTAGTGTTTTAGTTCGCCTAAAGTGGTGCTTAATTGCTTAAAGCCAATTTTGATGTAGGTCTCTCCGGCTGGTAACGCTTTGGCGGCTCGCCGAGAACGGAGGTTTTTCCAAGTGAGGAAAGAAAACCCAAACCACCATAAGCCAGCGGATGCCAGGTTAATTCTTACGGCTAATGATGTATCTACCCCTAGGGTTTCTCGGAATTGGAAAAAGATTAAGTTAATTAAGAGCAAAAGCCCTCCGCCTAAATATCCCATTGCCCAACCATAAGAGGAGACGCTGTCGCGTTGGTCTTCGCTGGCAATATCAGGCAGGTAAGCATTGTAGAACACAACCGCTGCTCCGAAGGCGAGGTTCGCGAGGATAAATAGTAAACCGCCTAGCGCCCATAAATCCCCGGTAATAAAGAAGAGCAGGGTGGTGGCTACTGCACCGATGATTGCAAATACTTGCATCATTTGTTTGCGCAGGTGAGAATAATCTGCAATGGCCCCTAAGATGGGAAGAAATAAAACTTGCAAGCCGACTGATAGGCTTACGCAATAGGAAAAAAATGAACCCGGTGCAATTGGAATACCAAATAAATAAACCAGCAGGGGGTTGGTTGCACCTTCTGCCCACGCTTGCCCGTATTGTTGTAAATACTGGGCTTTTGCGGCGGCCTCAGTAAGGGAAAGCAGGTAAGGGCTGAGAAAGACAGAAATAACAGTCGTACTAAAAGCTGAGTTGGCCCAATCATACATGGCCCATCCAAAAATTTCTTTCTTATCGTTTGTTTCAGGTTTATCAGACATTGGTTCTCCTTAAAGCGGAAATGTATAAAAGATTGTACATGGGAAAGCATAAAAAGCAAACAACTTAATCTTTGAAATGCCCTTGTATCATTTCTCGTCGCTATAGAGTGTTAATATCGCACTATCATGTTGGAGCGAATTTTAAATTGTGTAGAAATGCCAAGCACTTCTATATCGCCGAGTGAGTTATCTCCTTTGCTTTCGGCGTGGAAATCTCAGGCATTAACTGGATTGGTAGCTTGTAACTTGCAGTCTGGCGGGTTGCTATATTTATTGTTGGTTCGAGGCAATTTAATTTTTGCTCACCACCCGATGGTTGATTTTCCGGTTCTGCAAGTCGAATCTTGGACTCAAAAATTAGAACGCCTTGGCAATAAAATTGATTATCGTTTTTTAGCGCTCACGCCGCAAACCATGAGGCTCTTTCGATTATTGCTTGACCATTCCAAAGTAGATAGTTCATTGAAAATAGAGGGCAATCAGCGGTTGCGTGATTATTTTCAGAAGGTGAGTATTCGTAAAGCACCTTCTTTGATTATGTTCGATTGGTCAGATGCAGTAGGTATGGCTTTGTTGCCGGGTTTAGGTTTGCACCCAAGCCATACTTTGTTCATTTCTGACAATCAAATTTTTCATACATCTGGAAATATGATGGCGTTACTTGGCTGGCGCACATCAATTTGCCAAGTGAAGACTTTATACTTAGATGACGAATTGCCGGCTTGGCAAGAATATGGTTTAAGCATTGCGTTTACCGAATTAATTCGTCATCTATTAAGCGAATATAAAGAGTATTCTGAGTCTCGAGAGCTAGGGGTAATTGCACAGGAAATTAATTTTTTGTGCAGTGCAAATGGTTGGCATGCCAATTTAACGAAATCAGGGTTTTCTTCACAAATGGTGTTTTCATCCCCAGAGCAGGGTGTATGGGTGTATCAAAGAATTTATAATGAACTTGTGCAGCGTTTTGCTGGGGTACTGGGCGAGAAAAATGTACATCAATTGTCTCAATCAGCCCTTAATCACTTAGATGGAAAGCACAAGTCTTGGCTAACACAGTGGTTAGATTTGGATGTACCAGAAGAATCTTCTTTTACTCGTCCGGTTTATTTAGAATCAAATACATTGCGCCTACGGTAATTGCACCTTGTTATAAAATTAATTTTGGGTATAATACTCTTTCGCCGTCTTGCATGGATTTTGCAGGGACGGTTTTAATGTTTGTGGTGCTCGCCAAAATTTAATCAGGAGAAAATAATTAATGGCATCTCTCCCCGTAAAGAATTACGCTCGAATCCCAGTCGAATTAACGCTTCCGAATTTAATCGAGATTCAACTCGAATCTTTTGAGCGTTTGAAAAAAGATGGCTTGGGTGATTTGTTGCACGAAATCTCACCAATTGAGTCTTATAACAAAGGTATGAAACTTTATTTCCCCAGTCGTGGACCTGAATCACAGGAGTGGGGATTAAAGTATTGGTTTGGAGAACCCAAACATAATATTGAAGAGTGTGTGGAACGAGATTTGACTTATGCCAGCCCGTTGTATGTTTCAGTACTGTTGGCTGGTCCAGATGTTCCCGAGCCGATTAAACAAGATATCTTTTTAGGCGATTTTCCAGAAATGACAGATAAAGGTACTTACATTATCAATGGTACCGAACGCGTTGTCGTTTCGCAATTAATTCGTTCCCCTGGCGTTTATTTTGAAGCCCCCATTGATCGCGCAACAGGCCGCGCCTTGGCTACTGCAAAATTAATTCCAGATCGCGGCGCTTGGATGGAATTTGAAACGCGCAAGAACGATTACATCATTTTGAAATTTAATCGTAAACGCACTGTGCCAATTACAGTATTTTTACGCGCTCTGGCTGCTGTGGATGATGGCCGCGCCGATTCGCTCTTGAAGGTTGGTTCAGACGAAGAAATTTTGTCTCTCTTCCAAGATGTTGACAATAACCCTGAACGGCTTTTTATCGCATCCACATTACGCCAAGAACCAGATTGGGATACCGGAAGCAAGCTTACGGTTGCTGAACAAGCCTTGATTGAATTTTTCAAACGAATGCGCCCGGGCGATCCTCCGACACTAGAAAATTCACGTACCTTTTTAGAAGAGCAATTGTTCGATCAACGACATTATGATCTTGAACGAGTTGGTCGTTATAAATTAAATCAAAAATTAGATCTTGAAGTGCCAATTCCTCACCGCACCATTAGCAAGGCCGATATTATTCGCTTAATTCGACGAATGATTCAAATTAACAATGGCGTTGAAATGGCAGATGACATTGATCACCTTGGCAACCGTCGCGTTAAAACAGTCGGTGAATTAATCCAAAATAAATTACGGATTGGTCTTCGCCGCATGGAGCGTGTGATTAAAGAGCGCATGTCCATTCGTGATCAAGAGCAACTTTCTCCGGTTACGCTAGTCAATATTCGCCCTGTAGTTGCTTCACTGCGTGAGTTCTTTGGTTCGAGCCAGTTGTCCCAATTTATGGATCAGACTAACCCCTTAGCAGAGCTTCGCCATAAGCGAACTTTGTCTGCGCTTGGCCCGGGTGGTTTGCGCCGTGAACGTGCTGGCTTTGATGTCCGTGACGTTCACCATTCTCACTACGGACGTATCTGTCCTATTGAAACACCAGAAGGTCCAAACATCGGTTTAATTGGTCGTTTGGCATCTTTTGCGCGAGTGAATGAATACGGCTTTATTGAAACCCCTTATCGCCGTGTGATTAAAAGCATGCGTTCAGACAACGAACTATTAAAAAATCGAACACTGCGCGAAGATATTCTAGACCCTAAAACCGGTGAAGTCTTGTTTGCAAGCGGAACAATTATCACCGCTGATACTTTTAAGAAAATTAGTAAGCTTGACCGCGAAATTTTAATTGTGGCTTATGTTTCAGACAAAATCGAATATTTGTCTGCAGATGCTGAAGATAAATTTGTTATAGCTCAGGCTAATGCCCAGCTGGATGACCGCCGCGAGTTTGTAAACTCTCGCGTTTCCTGTCGATACCATTCCAGTTTTATTTTCTCTGCTCCCGAAAGTTTAGATTATATGGACGTTGCTCCGCACCAAGTCGTTGGTATTAGTGCGGCTCTTATTCCATTCTTAGAGCATGATGATGCTAATCGTGCGTTGATGGGTTCCAACATGATGGCGCAGGCCGTTCCGTTGGTGCGTCCTGAAATCCCGACAGTTTCTACTGGTATGGAGTTTTACGCCGCCCTTGATTCGGGTCAAGTAGTAGTTGCAGAAGCTGATGGAGAAGTCGTTTCTGTTACAGGTAAGGACATTACAATTCGTGATACGCAAGGTGGATTTCAGAATTATCTTTTGCGAAAATATCAGCGTTCGAACCAAAGCACTTGTATCGATCAGCGACCAGCTGTCATTAAAGGACAAATTGTTCGCAAAGGTGACATTATTGCTGATTCGTCATCCACTGATAATGGGCGTTTGGCATTAGGTCAAAATGTAGTTGTAACTTTCCTTTCTTGGGAAGGTGGTAATTTTGAAGATGCCATCTTAATTTCCGAACGCTTGGTGCAAGAGGATCGCTTTACATCGGTTCATATTGAGAAATACGAAGTAGAAGCCCGTGATACGAAACTTGGCCCAGAAGAAATAACACGTGATATTCCAAATGTGGGTGAAGACGCCATTAAAGACTTAGACGAAAGCGGCATTATCCGCATTGGTGCTGAGGTTGGTCCTAATGATATTTTAGTTGGAAAGATTACCCCCAAGGGTGAAAAAGAACTCACTCCAGAAGAGCGGTTGTTGCGGGCTATTTTTGGTGAAAAATCCCGAGATGTGAAAGATACATCTCTTCGTATGCCTCATGGTGAACGTGGTAAAGTGGTTGATGTACGCGTCTTCACACGCGAAGAGAACTCGGATCTCTCTGCAGGCGTAGATACGATGGTACGAGTCTCTGTTGCGCAGCGTCGTAAAATTACCGCGGGTGATAAGATGGCAGGTCGCCATGGTAATAAGGGTGTGGTTTCTCGGGTTGTTCCAGTTGAGGATATGCCCTATCTAGAAGATGGTACACCGGTTGATTTAATTTTGAATCCATTGGGTGTTCCTGGTCGTATGAATATTGGTCAGGTATTAGAAGTTCATTTGGGTTGGGCAGCTAAACGTTTGGGTTATCGGGCTGTCACACCGGTGTTTGATGGTGCTCGCGAAATTGAAATTGAAGCAGAGCTGGCTCGGGCTTGGATTGTAGATCAGGCTTGGCGGGAAACTGCCGCTACTGCTTGGGATTGGCTTCGACAGGAAGAATATGATCCTGAAAGTATTCGCGATGATTCAGAAGTTCGCAGTCTTTATTTGGAGCAGTGGTTGGGCGCTCGTGGATATGATGTTTATGCGATTGCAACGGATACTACATATGCTCGTCGAGCCACTGCCCAAGAATGGTTACGAGATAAAGGATTTGATCCAGATACAATCCTTGCTTATGAAATTCCAGATTTATCTAAACGAGAAGAAATGGATCTTCGGGCATTAGATGTATGTGTTCGTTTATGGATTAAATCTACGGGACATGATGTTTCTGCCAAGCAAGATCCTATGGCGAAGGCTCATGAAATTATGTTAGAAACAGGAATGCCTATTCCAACACTTGGCAAGCAAGCGCTTCGAGAAGGTAAATCTGGCGAATATTTTGATCAGCCGGTTACTGTTGGCGTTATGACCATTCTTAAGCTGCATCACTTGGTAGAAGATAAAGTTCACGCTCGTTCAACTGGGCCATATTCTTTGGTTACACAGCAGCCACTTGGTGGTAAGGCCCAATTCGGCGGACAACGCTTTGGTGAAATGGAAGTTTGGGCTTTAGAAGCTTATGGGGCGGCTCATACTCTTCAAGAAATGCTCACGGTTAAGTCTGATGATGTTCAAGGACGTGTTAATACCTACGAAGCCATTGTTAAAGGTGAGCAGATAGAAGAGCCAAGCATCCCAGCATCATTTAGAGTATTAGTCAAAGAATTACAAAGCCTAGGCTTAGCAGTTGAAGCGCTTTCCGAAGGTGGTGGCGTCATTAAGTTTGGGAAGGATGAGGAAAAAGCACATCCTCCGAAGTTAGAAACCGGTTTGCTTGAATTAGGTGGCGATTTAATGAAAATGTAGTTGATTAATTCCTTGACGAAGCATATTCGCTATGATAAAATCGCTTTCCGTTACCTTTTAGGATATTGTTTTTTTGCCTAAATATTGCGATAAAACTAGGTGAGGCCATCCGGCAATTTTGCGATGGCCTCCCTTTGTGAGAAAAAACAGAAATTCAAGTTGTATTCATTTTTTGGAGGCAAAACGTGCCAACTATTAATCAGTTGATCCGCAAGGGTCGTCAATCGAAAAAAACAAAGAGTAAAGCCCCAGCTTTGCAATATACGCTTAATACATTTAAGCAACGACGGGTGCGCCAAGATGGTGGCGCTCCACAAAAACGTGGTGTATGTACTGTTGTTCGTACCATGACTCCTAAGAAGCCGAATTCAGCGCTTCGAAAAATCGCCCGTGTTCGATTGTCAAATGGTATTGAAGTCACTGCTTATATTCCTGGTGAAGGTCATCAGTTACAAGAACATTCGGTTGTGCTGGTTCGTGGTGGTCGTGTAAAAGATCTCCCCGGTGTTCGTTATCATATTGTTCGCGGCTCATTGGATACAACTGGCGTTCAGAATCGTCGTCAGGCTCGTTCCAAGTATGGCGCCAAGCGACCCAAGTAATATTTTGAAATTGTTGGAGAATAAGCATGCGTAGAGGAAAGCCCGAAGCCCGTCCGATTTTGCCTGATGTCCGCTATAACAGCGTGACTGTCCAAACCTTTATTCATCATATGATGCTTAAGGGTAAGAAAAGCCTTGCGACTCGATTGATGTATGACACATTTGACTATATTCAAGAGAAAACTGGCAAGCCTGGTGTAGAAACTTTTGATGCGGCAATGAAAAACGTTAGCCCTGTTATGGAAGTTCGCCCACGCCGTGTAGGTGGTGCGACTTATCAGGTTCCGATGGAAGTCCCGGCTGAGCGTCGTTTAACATTGGCAATTCGTTGGTTGTTGGCTGCTGCCCGATCTCGTGGTGGCAAGTCTTTTGCTGAGAAACTTGGTTCAGAATTAATGGATGCTGCTACAAACCAAGGCTCCGCAATTCGTAAACGTGAAGAAACCCATAAAATGGCAGAAGCCAATCGCGCTTTCTCCCATTATCGAATGTAATTTAGAAATAAAGAGGTAATGTTGCATGGCGCGTAACCATCCGCTCGAAAAATATCGTAATATTGGCATTATTGCCCATATTGATGCCGGTAAAACGACGACTACCGAGCGTATTCTTTTTTATACCGGTAAGACTCACCGCATTGGTTCTGTTGATGATGGCACCACAGTTACTGACTGGATGGTCCAAGAGCGCGAACGTGGTATTACCATCGTTTCTGCTGCTGTATCCGCTGAGTGGAAGGGGTATCAATTTAATTTAATCGATACCCCAGGACATATCGATTTTACGGCAGAGGTCCAACGCTCCCTTCGGGTATTAGATGGGGGTGTAGTTGTATTTGATGCTGTGCAAGGTGTTGAGCCCCAATCAGAAACGGTTTGGCGTCAAGCTGACCGTTATGGCGTTCCTCGAATTTGTTTTATTAATAAAATGGATCGAGTTGGTGCGTCTTTTGAGCGATCTGTAGCAACAATTATTGATCGGTTGGGTGCTAACCCAATACCTGTGCAATTGCCAATTGGAAGTGAAAGCAATTTTAAAGGCGTTGTTGATTTAATGTCGAGTCGCGCCATTTATTGGGAAGACGATTTGGGTTTAGAGCCTCGTGAAGCAGATGTTCCTGCTGATATGGCTTCTGCTGTTCAAGAAGCTCGTCATCATATGGTTGAAAAAATTGCTGAAACCGATGATGATTTAACGATGAAATTTTTAGAGGGAGAAGAAATTTCTGTCCCTGAATTAAAAACCGCGCTTCGCAAAGCGGTTATTGCTGGAAAGGCAAATGCGGTTTTTTGCGGCTCATCTTTAAAAAATAAAGGTGTACAGCCCGTTTTAGATGCTGTAATTGATTATTTGCCATCTCCATTAGATATTCCTTATGTTAAGGGTTTTGACCCTAATAATTCAGAGCAATATATTGAGTTGCCTCCTGACGATAACGCACCAATGAGTGCTTTGGTGTTTAAAATTGTTACGGATCCTTATGTGGGGCGATTGGCTTACTTCCGCGTGTATTCTGGTACGGTTGAGCAAGGCTCAATGGTAAAGAATTCCACCAAGGGTAAAAAAGAGCGAATCGGTCGCTTAATTCGTATGTATGCAGATCGCAGAGAAGATGTTACAGAGTTGAGGGCTGGTGATATTGCTGCAGCTCTTGGGTTTAAAGAATCTTTTACAGGGGATACCCTCTGCGGTGATAAAGAGTTAGTTCTGGATAGCATCACCTTCCCTGAGCCTGTAATTTCGATTGCTGTCGAACCAAAGACCGCAAGCGATCAGGAAAAAATGGGTGAGGCGCTTCGTAAGTTAGCTGAAGAAGATCCAACATTCCGTGTAAATTCTGATGATACAACCGGTCAAACCGTTATTGCGGGTATGGGTGAGTTGCACTTGGAAGTTTTGGTAGATCGTATGTTGCGTGAATTTAAAGTTCAGGCAAATATCGGTAAGCCACGAGTGGCTTACCGTGAATCTATGACTCGCAAGGTTGACAAAATTGACCATAAATATGCCAAGCAATCTGGTGGTCGTGGTCAATATGGTCATGTGGTTTTTACTATGGAACCAGGTGAGCGTGGCTCAGGTATTATTTTTGAGAACAAAATTGTAGGTGGCTCCGTTCCAAAAGAATATATTCCTGCTATTGAAAAAGGCGTAAAAGAAACTTCTGCCAGTGGTGTGTTAGCTGGTTATCCGGTAGTAGATTTAAAAGTAACATTAATTGACGGCTCTTATCATGATGTTGACTCTAATGAAATGGCTTTTAAAATGGCTTCCTCGATGGCCTTTAAGGAAGGTGTTCAGCGGGGTGGACCTGTATTATTAGAGCCAATTATGAAAGTTGAAGTTGTGGTTCCTGAAGAATATTTGGGAGATGTCATAGGTCAATTGAACAGTCGCCGTGGGACAATCCAAGGTATGGAAGTGAGGGCTGGTAATGCTCAAGCTGTAAATGCAATGGTCCCGTTGGGTGAAATGTTTGGATATGCTACCGAGCTTCGATCTGCAACTCAGGGTCGTGGTGTATTCTCTATGGAATTTAATCATTATGCGCCTGTCAGTGAGTCTGCAGCGCAGGAAATTCTCAAAGCGTAACTTTTCTTTATTATTCAAGGAGTTTATTCATGGCGAAGGCAAAATTTGATCGTAGCAAGCCGCATTTGAATGTAGGGACCATGG
>CAYOGW010000058.1:0-1527 GCA_964403635.1 uncultured Anaerolineaceae bacterium
TCTGATTAATTAAAACGCCATCCTTGCCCAGCAATATCCCTTCATGCGCATCGGCCCGCGCTACCGAAAAGGCGACCACCAAATCGCTGTTTTTTAAGGGGGCTTGCAATGCGGCAATGACGGTTTCTGGCGAAATATTTTCATCATCAGATAAATAAAATAGTTCTGGCAATACCAGCAATTTGATTCCGCTCTGGGCAGCTTGATTAATTAAATCAGCAGCTTCTACCAGGCTGGCCAAGCCCGAGCCTTTTATTTGGGCTACGGCAGCCTGTACCCGTTCTGTCAGCAGATGAGCCTGCCGGGGGTTCGGCGAGGCAGCTATGGGCGTGTACAGCTCGGGGCGGCGGCTGGCAAACACATCCGTTCCATCTGGGCGACTCTTTGTCTCAGCATCCGCCACATCAATATCCGCAAAAATGACCGCTTCACCTGTTTTGGGCGCTTTGGCTAAAACAGTGCCATCGGGTGCCACAATTTGGCTTTCGCCCGCGCCATGAATGGCCTCGGCTGGGATTTTTAATCGTTCGGCCACCACATCCGCCATCTCTGGCGGAACCAACCCGCCGACCTTGTTGGCCGCCACCACAAAAACTTTGTTCTCGCCTGCCCGCACAGGGATGTGCAAAGAGGCTTCGTCATGCGCGAAAGAGTTTAAACTGTTGAGCAAAATGTGCGCGCCACCCACCGCCAAAGCGCGCGCTGGTTCAGGGATAACGCCATCCATACAGCAATACATGCCGAGCGTGCCAAAAGGGGTCTTAATTAAATGGGCTGGCTCGGTGGCGGGGGTTAAAAAATTGTTTTCATTACCCATTAAAATTTGTTTGTCTGTAACCGTTTCAATTTCTCCGTTGGGATTAATTAAAATATTGCTGCCAGTTACTTTTTTTTCAGGTCGCCGCAAAGTAACATTAATTTTGATGTAACACTGATGTTGCTTGGCTTTTTGAGCAATGGTTTGTAAGAAATCGCCATCTAAATCAACAGACTGCTCGTAGCAATGGTCGGTGTCTCGAAACCACATAATATGATTAATAAATTCAGGTGTAACAATAATGTGGGGCTTATGCGCGGCGGCGGCATCAATCATCCTTAAACAGGTGTTTAAGTTTTCTTGCATGTCAGATGTCACCGCGAATTGAACGGCTGAAACGCGTATTTTAGTCATAGAACCCCTTAATTAAAATAATTTTTCTGGCAAAAAGGCTTTGGCAGCCGAAAGCACCAAGTTCTGTGCCGGAGCCAAAATCATGTTGGCGCCGCGCGCCACCTGTTTGGCGGCATCTTCTCGGTTAACGGCGGTAATGCCCGCTGAGATATTGGCTTTCTTCATCACCGCAATGGCTTGGTCAATCACGGCCTGCACTTCGGGGTGATTGGGTCCGTCGGCAAAGCCCATGTTTAAAGATAAATCTCGCGGCCCAATTAAACAAACGTCTACCCCGGCCACACGACACAACGCTTCAAAATTTGGCAGCAGCGCTTCATCTTCAAATTGAGTTATAACCATGCTTTGCTCGTTGG
>CAYOGW010000058.1:1627-4270 GCA_964403635.1 uncultured Anaerolineaceae bacterium
CCAGCCATGCCGCATAACTCGGCAAATTGCGGGTCATCAGACGTCGCAATGACGCCATAGACTGGCAAGTTTTGCTTTAATTTTTGTTTGGTTAAGTTGGGTTGAATTAACATTTAATCCTGTACTTTCGGCAAATCCCAGAGCATTAAACCGGTACTTTTATCTAATTTTCGTTGAACTGGCGCGCCGTCGTAGGCGGTTAAGGTGAACTCAATCGCAAAGGCAATCGCTTTGGCGGCATGCCCCGCTAGCACCACAATCCCTTGCGGAGCCGATGGATCTTGATAGGCAACCGCCAAGTGAATATGCACATGTGGTTTGTTGTCTAGCAATGCAATTGTGCCATGCCCAGCCACAATTTCAAGCGGACGATTAAAGCTAAGCGGCGCTTTACGTTGCTGGCTATCAAAATCGAAAGCACGGAATTCCACTTCTCTTAATCCGCCCAGCATTTCAAAACTGGCAGTTTGAATATTATTTTGCTCAGCCAGCTTAATTAACGAAGCGTGTACATCTGCATTTTCGGTTAAGGTGCCCATAAACACGCGGCTACCCTGCGGATTAACTTGCCGAAATGTAATGCTCATTTATTCCTTGTGGGCGCGTTCGTAACTGGCTTTAATCGCCAACATCTCGCCAGTGTGGCGGTAGCCATCACTTAAACAAATCTTAAACCATTCATAATACGAGCGTTGCGGGTCGCCGCCCGGGGCTAATTCGTCTAGTTGATGGTCTCCTAAGCCAGCAAATACTGCCACCAACGCATCCATGGTTTCATCAAAATATTGCATCATTTCGGCTTGCGGCAAGACCGGTACTGCCATCATTTCTTCAACACTATAGCCAATTAAAATTCCCAACCCCCGAGAGCCTATTCCGCGAGGGTCGTAGCCTGTTTTTTCCATCCAGCCGTTTTTAAACCACAGTTCTTCTTCAATCGGCTGGTTGTCAATGCGCATTACGACTGCTAAATCCATAATGCGCGCCAAATGCCAAATGGTCACCGCAATATGATTGGCTTCTGGGTCGGGTTGATAGGCCCAAGCGCCTGCTGGTAAATCTTTAAGCACATAATCAATACCTTCTTTATAGGTTTTCAATAAATCTAAAATTACTTCTTTGGCTGTAGCCATTAAATAACTCCTTCGGTTTGATAGTTCTTAAGTTCTTCATCAGTTTTGCCCAACAAGTTTTTTAATACTTCTTGCGTATGCTGCCCAAGGGTGGGCGGAGGCGAGTAAGTATCTTCAAACGTATCTGACAGTTTAATCGGGTTGCCAGGCATCTTGGTGCTGCCCCCCAGCGGATGCGCTACTTCGACGACCATGTTGCGCGCCAGCACTTGCGGGTCGTTTAAGGCTTGCTGCAGGTTATAGACTGGCGCGCAAGGGATGCGCACCGCTTGTAGTTTTTGCAGCCAAAACTCTTGTGAGCCCGCACTAAAAATTTCATTTAATCGGCGATTAATTAAGGCTTTATTTTTTAATCGGCCGGGCTGGTAGCGGTGTTCTTCGGTATTTAAATCATCCGCTGGGATAACGGTTAACAGCGCTTCCCAAAAATTATCGGCAATAATGGCAATGATAATAAACCCATCCGCGCATTGAAACGAATCATAGGGCACATGCACAAAGTGACCGTTGCCCAATTTATCTGGGATGATGCCGGATAAAAAGTGCATGGTTGCCATGTAATTCAGCAAACTAATTTGAGCATCCAGCATAGAGATATCGACATGCTGGCCGCGCCCGGTGCTGTGCCGCGCTTGCAAAGCCGAAAGCACGCCAATGGTAGCCATTAGCCCGCCGCCCAAATCCCCAATTGGGATGCCGCTACGGGTTGGTGAGTCACCTGGCTGACCGGTGATGCTCATGCCGCCGCCCATGGCTTGCGCCACCATGTCAAAAGCGGTGCGGTTCTTGCCTGGGCCGGTCTCTCCGAAGCCGGTTACTGTACAAGTAATAATGCGCGGATTTATTTCGCTTAATCGGGCGTAGTCTACTTTTAATCGTTCGGTGACACCGGCGCTAAAGTTGCTAATCACAACGTCGGCGGTTTTAACCAACTCGTAAAATAATTCCAATCCTTTTTCAGACTTTAAGTCTAATGTAACGCTTTTTTTGTTGCGATTTAAGGTCATAAAATAAGCGCCAAAACCATTTAAGCTGTTGGCTGGGTCACGCTCCAGTAAGCGGCGCGTGCCTTCGCCAGTAACGGGCGGTTCTACTTTAATCGTCTCCGCGCCTAAATCAGCCAGCATCATGGCGCTATACGGACCAGAGAGCATGTGGGTTAAATCTAAAACGCGGATTCCTTCTAAGGCTTTCATAAATTCTTTAAATACTCCATTACTTCTATTTTTTGAACGACATCGCCATATTTACTATTAATATCAAACAAGTTGGCTTCATGCGGACCAGCATGCCGGTCACCGACACACTCGCGCGGAACGATGACGCGAAAACCGTACTGCATGCCATCCACCGCTGAGGCGCGCACACAGCCCGATGTGCTGCAGCCGGTTAAGATAAGCGTATCCACGCCCAAGCTGGTTAAAGTAGCCGCCAGTGATGTGCCAAAAAAAGCGCTGGCGTACTGTTTAATCACAACAATGTCGCTTTCAAGCGGAGTTAATTCAGGCAC
>CAYOGW010000058.1:4370-12818 GCA_964403635.1 uncultured Anaerolineaceae bacterium
CCAAAGCCCAAGCGCCCGTCAAAAACGCCTTTGTAATTATCTTCTAAAGAATTACTCATTTTTCATTCCAAATTTTCTTCTAATTTAATTAATTGCACTTGCCAAAACGCGTCTTGCGTTTGCCGCCACTCGTATTTGAACAGTAAATCGTAGTTGCCAACCCAGAAAATAGCGCTTTGATCGTACTGATTGCTCATAAAGTGATATTTAGAAACAGGATGTTCGACCCCGTTTAATAAATAATTTTCTTCCGACAAATGGCTTGCCAAGCGGATGTCGGGTTCTAGTTGCAGCAAATTTTGCTTATCGGCTGGGTTCTGAATGTTCGGCACAAAAACTGGCAGCGACCGATTAACCGTATCTCGAATGGCTTTGCCAGCAAACACCCGCAATAAAGGCAACACCGAATACTCCTTTGGCAAGGGGATTTCTTCTTGAAAGGAAACCACATCAAGCCGCCGTGTAACGGAAACATGGTTTTGCTGAAAGTGATAGGTTGCCACAGCCACCCGCACCGCGTTTTGGCTCTCATTTTGCCAAGCCACATCAAAGTAATTTAATTTTCCCTGCTTGTAACGGGCATTAACCGCAATATAAGAAGAAAAAGTTGGGGAATTGCGTTCAGCCGTTATAACGGTAGGCAAGCCTGCGCTGAGTTCGATTCGAAACGTTTCACGCACATCTGCCAGCACACCATTCAACCAATATTGGTAAACCCCTTGAATCATGCCGCCTGAAATTTCCGCCGCACCGGAGAAGGAATCACCGGCTCTTTTTGCAGTTCTGGCAAATAAGCATTGGGCGGGTAAAGCCCCCAGCCCTTATCAATATAAGGTTGGCGGGCGCGGCGAAATTCTATTTGAATGGCATCTGATTTGACATGCAGCTCCGCGCCGATATCATAGGGAAGAAGTTCAGGACGCTGGGCTTCAACCACAGCTTTATCCTGATTAAAGATGTTTAACACCCGCTTGTGAGCATCCCCGTCTGCCCAATTCCCGGGGAAGAAGGTTCGCAAGGCGATGTATTTGCTGACCGTTATCGAATCGGTAATGGGCACATGCGCGTTATAGATAATTAAATCTCCGAGTGGAATATGAACTTCGAGCAATGAGATGTTGGGCAGCCACCATTGGACTACGGTGCGAACTGGTTTTTTCTCCGCTTTGTACAAAAAGCGCCACAATCCCTTAGAAGGCTGAGGGGTTAAATGGATGGTGGCACGAGTGCTATTGGCTACTGGGTGCTCTACTTCATATTCTTCAATTTCTGGCTCGTCAGGGTTGCCAAACGCGCCGCCATGCACAAAGGGAGTATGCGCGGCATCCACTCCGTTTTCTAATACGCGGGCATAAAAGGCATTCCATTCAAAATTGCCATAAATATGTTTGTAGGTTTGATGGTCATGCAAATAAGGCAGTTCTGGAATTGCCATGCGTTCTTCTTCGGGCAGGTCTCCCATAAACGCAAACAGCCAACCATACCTGTCTTCTGCCGGATACGAATCGACAAACAAATTTGGGTTGTCCTTAACCATGCCATCGGGGCTGACAGTTAACCCATCATGCTTACAAACAACCGCATTGTTAGCAATCGTTCCCAGCGAAAGCGCCGAGCCGCAACGCGGGCATAAATCCTGCATTAAAACCGGTGCGCCCTCAGACGTGCGATAGGCAATTAATTTTTGATTTAATACCCGTAACTGTTTTGGCTTGCTGGTTATCTCTTTACTAAATTCAATGCCATACCAAAAATTTGTAAGCATGGGGCTTCCTTTCTAAACCAGTTAATTAACCCCAAACGTATTGCGGGTGTAATTAAATATCTTATAGGTACCAATTGCAAAACACAACCAAGAAACCGTGTTAATTGACTCTTCTATCCATTGTAAAGCAATGGTCTGCTCAGGGATGCGCGCCAATCCGCTCATCACAAATACAATGATTAAATTAATCACAAAGAGCCAACCGGCCAGGGTTAATTGCTGCCGGAAAGAGAAAATAATTAACAAAACACTGGTAATTACGGTTGCCAATACCATTACCGCCAGCAATACCACCTTCCAAGTGGTGGCTTCGGGCTTGGCAATGGTTAAATAATAGGAGCTCGCTAAAGTTAAAAGAATCACCCCCGCCGGAATTAACCAAGCGTGAAAGGTCTTTTTTTGCTGAACGGTTCGCACCGATTGCCAGACACTCCATGCCAGCAAACTATAGCCCGTAGACATCCAAGCGAACATGCCGTCATCCATCCAGCGGATATCTGTGCCGGAGGTTGCGATTAGTAGTTTCCAAATGGCTTTAATTAAACCGCCTGTAACAACCAACACCGCGCCCAAAGCAGCCACCCGCCCCTGTGTTTGATTAATATGAGCTACCATGCGCACCAAATAAAACATGCCAATGGCTGTAAAAATTACGGGCAAAAAATCGACCACAGCGAGAGAAACGGTATATTCCATTTTATTAACCTTTCGCAGCACGAATTTGAGTAAGGATTAACCCAACCGCGAAAGCCACTTCTCCAATATTTTGAACAATCGGCATAGAAAGCTGCCCGGCAGCCAAAAACATCATTAAAGAACCAATCGCCAAGGGTTTAAAACCAACCTTCTTCCACAAAATTCCGCCAAAAATAAGCACAACAAGAATGGTTAATACAGCAGGAATCGGCGGACCTTTTAAGAACTCAAAATCATTCACATAGCGAAGAACACCAGAATTTAATTGCGGCACTAAGTGCAAATTAAACACATCCACATAGCTGCCCAGCCCAATCATCGCGGTTGCCAAAACACAAATAACCACATGCCACGTTTTACTTTGAGCAAATGGAATGCCCATCAATCGCAACGCGCCAAAACTGGCAATCATCATGGTTGGGGTAAAGAAGGCATGAATCCAATAACGAAACATATTTAATGTTTGGTTTAACGAACCTTCCCCTAAATAAATACCCAATGCAATCACAACATTGTCGTAGGCTAGACCAAAAATAATAATGAAAACCAAAATGGCATACCAATTTCTTTGTTCAATTTTTCTTAAACCATATATTCCAATCGCCAAGTGAACAAGACCCACCAGCATGAAAATAAAATTTTGCATTAGGTTTCTCCTTGATTAATTAAGTCATTGCGAGGGCTATCCTTCACCCTCGCAATGACAGTTAATTGAATAATTATGCGCCGCGATGAATAGAAGCCATCGAATCGGTGCTGCTCTTTCGGCGGTCCATCCAAGAACGGAAACCAAGAACAACATGCACAACAATTAAAAGATACATTACCGCGTTGCCAATATCAAACCATGGCTGAATTGGGCCATCTGCCCCAATTAAAGACTGGCTGATAAAGATAGCTAAAAAGGTTAAATAACCAATATACACATGCCAAGCGCGCAACCCATTACTAAAACGCGGCATGCCAAACAAGTAAAGCGTAGCAATAAAATGCAAAAGCGGCAACACCATTACCAAGCCCTGAATGGTCCAGTAGGTGCTGCCAGTGCCAACATCCCAAAGCGGGTTGCCGCGCGGGTAAGCCACCACAACAGACAGCAAAATGGCGGGCACCAGCAGCCAACCAAGCCAACGGTTATAACGAGCCAATGATTGTTTGTTCATACGGTAATTCTCCTTTAATTAAATTTTTGGTAAGCCCAAGTCGGGCGAAAACCCTAAATATCGCGCGTGATGTTCCCGCCCGTATAAAACGGCATAGGAGCATCCCACTCTTTTTTAAGCAAACGCTGTAAAAACAGCCGTACCCCAATCAGCGAATGCAGTGTTGCCGGAATCATTAAAACAAAGGCAAATACTTGTTCTAAAGCCGGAAAAGCGGAAAGTGAGCGATTAACAAAAATAATTAAAAACATCAGGACACCCAAATACATATTCATAATTCGCAGGTTATTTTTATATTTTGGAATTCCATACATGTAAATGGCGGCAATCGAATGCAAAAAAATAAATATCCAAAATAAATTACCCATTCCAAACATCAGGCTTTCATCAAACTGAGTAAGCCCTTGTGCGTTTAAATATCGCCCAATTAAAGGGAAAAAATAACAAACCAAGGTAAACCAACCTACCAAACGGTCTGCTAATTGCATACGCAGCTTTCGTTTTATTTCTACTTGTGTTCGATTTTCGGTCATGATTAATCTCCCAAATAAAACGAATTAAACAACTTGGCTAAAACCTGCGGATTTTGGTCTACGACATAAGGGCCAGCCCCAGCCAAAACCTGCATTTCACCGTTTTTAATTAACTGATAAGCCGGTTCTAAACTAGCCCGCAACGTGTCATTCTCACCAGCAATGACTAAAATTGGCATTTCTAACCCAGCCAATTGCTCTGCAAATGGTTGATTAAATACAGCTTGATAAGCATCCTGAGCAGAATCCCGCGCGGCTTGGGTCAACAACACCTCCCGCTGAACGACCTCCAACGGGAGAGCGGCATCCCGTTTACGAATGCGTTCCCACACCTGAGAGAGATGCGAGCCATCTTCTGCCAATTCAAACGGGCGTAAGCTGGCTTTTAATCCGGTCACCTGCGCTTCGTTTAACAAAGGCGGACCCGATAAAATTAATTTTTTAATAAAATGGGGAAAATCAAAAGCCATTTGAACGGCCAAAGCCGCGCCGGTATGATGCCCAAACATAAAACAAGACTCCACACCCATTTTCATTAAAGCGGTGTGGAGTGAATCAGCTAAATATTTAACGGAAAAACGGCTAGGGGGCGAAAAGGAAGCGCCAAAGCCAGGCGTATCGGGGGCTATCAGCCAGTAATCTTCCAACAATAAGCCCATTAACCCTTCAAACATCATGCCAGAACTGGCGGTTTGATGCAGCAATACCAAAGGCGGGGCAGTCTCCATGCCAACCTTACGGTAGTGAATTTGCCCATTGGGGGTGTTGATGTAGCCTTTTAAAATATTTGACATGAATCTCCTGAATGTTATAATGTTATAACATTTACAGGCTCTCGTCAAGAGAACCCTTATTAAGGAGATTAATTATGACAGACGCACTCGGCTGGCGAAAAAAATTCGGGGTCATCATCCCCAGCACCAACACCATTGTAGAACCCGATTTCTACCGCATGAGTGTGCCCGGGGTTACGCCGCACATGTCGCGCATTCACATCCGTGACCAAAACCTAAGCAGTGACGCCGCCTTTGAAAACCTACTCGAGCAAATTCGGCTAGAAATTGAGTACGCCGTGCAACGGGTGATGACCGCAGAACCTGATTACATGGTAATGGGCATGAGCGCCGAAACTTTTTGGGATGGCGTGGAAGGCAACCGCAAGTTCACCAAGCAGATTTCGGACTGGGCGGGCGGGCTAAAGGTTGCTACCGGCGCCGAAGCCTGTGAACGCGCTTTGAAGTTGTTCAATGTTAAAAAAATAGGTGTGGTAACCCCCTACCAGCCGGTTGGAGATAAAAACGTGGTGCGTTTCTTTAACGACTTGGGCGTAGAAGTAACCGCCATTAAAGGCTTACGCTGCCCGACTGCTATTGCGATTGCACACGTTTCTGAAGATGAATTAAGAAAATCCTTAATCGAAGTTAATCGGGATTGCGACGCACTGGTGCAGGTTGGCACCAACTTAAGCATGGTTGGCTTAGCCGATGAAGCCGAACGCTGGCTGGGCAAACCGGTCATTGCGATTAACGCCGCTACCTACTGGATGGCGCTGCGTGACAATGGCATTAATGAAAAAATTCACGGCGTAGGCCGATTGTTCAGGGAGTTTTAATTAAATGGCAAACGATACCAAAACCATTCACGAGTTTTTAGCCGAAGCCCCCAATGTAGATGTCAGCGCGGCTTGGGAGCGCTGCTGGGGCATCTTGAGCGGTGTTAAAGAACAGGTGGCGGCCCGCTTCCCGGTTGACAGACACGCTTCCAGCATCGGCCGTGAATATTACACATCTCAAAATGGCGGCTGGGAAGGCTCGATGAATACCTTTACCGGCCCGGATGTAGACTGGCTGGTTAACTCCTGGCTGGGCTCTCGTCAAAACAGCATTTTGGATATGAACGCGACTGTGTTTCTGGGCCAGCAAACCCGTGTGCCACATCTTATTTTGGTGTTTGGCACCATTCCCAAAGTTTTCTTTTATGCCGATTACTGCCCTCGGGCAGACATCCGAGTGGATGAATCCTATTTAAAGAAATATTACGAACCTGCCAACGCGGACTTTTTAAAGCTGCGCGGAGATGATCGCTTTACTTGGAGTGTTAGCCACGGCAGTTATATGCGCTCGATGCTCTCGCCGGTGGCGATAAGCATGACCGCCGACATGAATGAAGGCGTATTCGATACACTGGAAGAATATGTCAAAGTTTTCGTTAATCGCTGGTTTAGCTATTTAGATGAAGCCGAACCCGTACCCATGAACGAACGCGCCGCCCTGCAAGCCTTTGACTTTAAAGTACGCGAGTTAGGCTACAAACTAGACCCGATGAATAAGCTGGCCGCTAATATTTTTGGCGAAGGCGAAGTAGAAAAAATGGTAGAAAACCGTATGGGCCGTGTGCAAATGCAAGAAGCCGCGGGACGGTGGAAATAAAAATAATTCCTTAATTTAATTAAGAAAGCCCTGCTTTAGGCAGGGCTTTCTTTTTTTAGCGAATTAACTGTCTTGACTATATATAGACCAGTCGTTATAATATTTTTTATTCAAGTGCAGAAAGCAGGTGTCATGTCTAACGCGCGCGAACTTATTTTACAAACGACTTGCACCCTGCTGGAAAAGCAGGGCTATCACGGTACCGGATTAAACGAAATCGTAAAAGAAAGCGGCTCACCAAAAGGTTCGCTCTACCATTATTTTCCCGAGGGAAAAGATCAAATCACCGCCGAAGCGGTCTTGCAATCGGGTCGCCAAACCGCCGAACGCATTCGAACCGAATTAAGCAAACACGAAAACTCCGCGCTGGCGGTCAGCTCGTTTATTGAAAACATTGCCACTCATGTAGAACTTTCGCAATTTGCCGCCGGAAGCCCGCTGACGGCGGTGGCAATGGAAACAGCCACCAAATCCGAACGAATCAATGCCGCTTGTAAAGAAGCCTACGACTTGCTACAAAACGCATTTATCGAAAAATTTATAAGCAATCACATGTCAGCAGAACATGCCCAAGCAATGGCTACCTTTATAGTAGCCGCAATTGAAGGCGGCATTATTCTTAGCCGAACGGAACATGATTCCGAACCGTTGCGTGTGGTCGCAAGACAAATTAAAACGCTTTTATCTTAATTACAGGAGAATTAAATGAAAATTGTTGTTTTTGGCGCATCCCGCGGAGTGGGCTATCATGTGGTCGAGCAAGCCTTGCAAGCCGGTCACTCGGTCAGCGCCTTTGTTCGCAGCCCAGAAAAATTCAGCTTAGAACACGCCAACTTAAACTTAATTAAAGGGGATGCGACCGACGCTCAAGCCGTCGCCGCAGCGATTAAAGGTCAAGAAGCGGTCATTAGCACCTTGGGCCCTACCCGCCCGCCCGTGCCGCATATGATGGAAAACGCAGCAAAAAATATTATTGCTGGCATGCAGCAACATGGCGTTAAACGCATTGTCTCGACTACTGGCGCGGGCGTTCGTCAGCCCGAAGACCAGCCCAAGTTTATCGATCATTTTATTGGCGCCTTGCTTAATCTCTTGGCCAAAGATGTTGTGCTCGATTCAGCTGAAAACGTAAAAGTAATCCAAGCCTCGGGTTTAGATTGGACCATTATCCGCTTCCCACGCCTAATGGATGGTCCGCACACCGGCAAGTATCGCGTGGGGTATGTTGGCAAAGATTCCAGTTCCACCATCTCACGCGCGGATGGGGCAGATTTTGTTTTAAAAGAATTAATCGAGAAAAAGTGGCTGCACAAAGCCCCCATTGTGAGTGATTAAAGAGACGTTAGCTATTAGACGTTAGACAAAAATCCCTAAACAATTGTTCAGGGATTTTTAATTAATTTATCTTAAACCGTATAAACTGCCGCTTGGCCAACGCCGCCTGAAGTTCTTCTTCTGGCGCGTTTGGTTGAATGCCAAAATTGGCTTTAAAGTATTTTTCATCTTGCTGGTAAATCTTAAAAATCCGCTGGCGTTCAGCTTCATCTTTAATTAAGCTACCCTGCACATTAATCGTCTCGCCTTTAATCTCTAAGGTGGCTTGGCCGTTCGCCAGCACATTCCGAAACCAATTAGAAGGGTTAATACTGCTCAAGGTAATAATATCTTTGCCATCTCTTTTGTAACCAATCGGGATGCTGTACTGCTTGCCGGTTTTGCGGCCAGTGGTCGTAATCACCATTAAGGTATCTCCCGCCGCGCCCATCCAGCCGCGGCGCAGCAAAAAGGACATAAAATTTAATGCCAGTTTGGCACGTCCGCTCACTTGCGGGGGTTTTTGGTTGATTAATTCGGTCATTTTT
>CAYOGW010000058.1:12918-17864 GCA_964403635.1 uncultured Anaerolineaceae bacterium
GCGCGCAGTTTTTCGCTGGAGATGCGGCGGGCTGGCAGCTTGATAAACCCTAAAAAGGTCAGCGGGGCGACCCCAGCTTGGGCTGCCAACTGGTCAAATAAAGTTTTATTCGTGGGCGGCAACTGGCTGTCCTCCACCACGTTATACACACCCGTTAAATTATGCTCCACCGCGTGCACAATCGCGCGGGCGGCATCTTTGTAATGGATGCGATACAACAAGGCATCTGGCCCAAACGGCACCTTGCCGCCCATTAAACTATGCCCCAGCTTAACCCGCTCGACATAACTTAAATCCTTCTGCGAGCCGTACACATCTGGCAGGCGCAAAACTGCCCCTTGCCTGCTGGCTAAAATACTAGCTTCGGCTTGTTGATAAAAGCGCGGCGAAACATCTTTGGCTTCGGTTAAAGCAGTTGATTCATTAATATCAGCTGTACCCGCGCCGCCATCGCCATAAACCGAAAGCGACGAAGAAAATATACAGCGGGCATGCGCAGCGGCTGCATTTTGACAAGTGACGGCTAGAGTCTGGCGGTACTCTTCTTCTCGGGTAGCGGGATTAGAAGCCCGCTGCAGGTTAGGCCCAACGCTGACGACCACTAAATCGGCTTGGGTAGCGGCCTGCCGGATTTTTTCCGCTTCATCACTTCTTAAAACCAAAACATCATCGGCTACCTTCTTTAAATCATCCACTTTGGCAGGCGTGGTGGTGGTACCGGTGACATGGTGACCGTTTTGCTTTAATTGCTTGGCAACTTCACTGCCGACAAAACCCATACCTAAAATTAATATTTTCATTTCATTAATCTCCTAATGCCCAGCAGAGAAATTGACGTTTTCGTTACGTGGCACAATATTTTTACGAATGATTAAACCAATGACAACCACAACCCAACCCAATACGCTAAACAAAATAAACGGGCCTTGCGGCAGCCAGTGGTCAAACAGTTGACCGCCAATACCGGTCGCCGCCATAATGCCAAAAGTGCCGCACAGGCTAAAAATGCCAATCACCGAGCCGCGAATTTGGCTGGGGGCTTGTTGCGCGATTAAAACACCGCTGGCGATGACACCGCTGATTTCACCCATACCGATTAAAACCGCCACAATAAAAATGCCCGGGCCGGTTGGCTCTGAGACAAAAATAGTAGAGCCATAACCAACCGATGCCAGCGCCACAGCAAAAATGGTGGCGTTAACGCGGTTCATGCGGTCGGCAAGGATGCCAAAAATAGGGGCGAAAATTAACGCGACCATTTGAGAGATACCAATCACCAAACCAGCTTGGGAAAGCGCATCCGCGGTGGATAGGCCAAGTTTGGCTGTGCCGTGTGTTACCACCCAGAGAGTAAAGAAGGTTCCAACAATTGCTAAATCACCGCGTGAGACAAAAGCGGCCATATAAGCCAAAGCCACACCTGGGTCTTTGGCAGCGGCGATGCCTTCTTTGGCAATTTGCCAAACACTTTTACTTTGTTCCTTTTGCAGCGAGGTGCGGTTCTGCAAACCAATGATTAATAGGACAGCCGAAATAATCGCCACGGTTGCCAAAATCCAATAAGTGCGTTGGCCTGCTTCAAGTGGATTTAATCCGTCGGCAATGAATAATTTTGGCAGTTGTAAAACCACAAAAACAGTAATCATCGCGCCCAAACCATTACCAATCCCTTGTAAACCCGAAGCTTTGCCGCGGTCAGCATCAATCGCATAATCGGCTATGACGGTGGATATCATGGTGGTCACTGCTGAAGAACCCAGCGCGAACAAACCACGAAAGGCGAATAAAACGGGCAAGGTGGTAGCCGATGGATATAAATAGAGTGCGGCAGCCATTAAAACAAAACCAGTGGAGAAAACCATCTTACGGCCAAGTTTGTCTGAAACAGTTCCCCACAACCCAATGGTTAAGAGAATCATAATTTCGCCAAAGAAGGTTAAATTACCACTAATCACCCCTTGCTGCGCTTCGGGGATGTTGAGCATTTCAGACAAAAAGTAAGGGTGAAATTGTGGCAAAAAGGTGAATAGTAACAACGAAGTCACTGTTGCAAAATAATAAGTGAACATGTTACCTACCGTTACCCCGGGCACCAGCCGAACCATGCCAAACTTTTTATGCGCTGTTTCTTCAGCCATGTGATTCTCCTTGTTGTCGTTATTCGTTTAATTAATTAAAAACCACCAACCTTTAAAACGGTCTGGGAGTTTCACCTAACTCTAAAGAAACCCACTTTAATTCTGTAAAATGCTCTACCGAATATTTGCCGCCACTGCGACCAATACCCGACATGCCATAGCCGCCAATTGGCGCCATTGGGTCAGACTGGAACGAATGCGCCCCCACATGCACCGAACCCGCTTTAATCCTACGCGCCGCTTGCATGCCGCGCACCAAATCATTGGTCAACACTCCAGCGCTTAAGCCATAATCACTTTCGTTGGCAATCGCTACCATCTCTTCAAATGAATTGACTTCTGTCACGCTGGCTACCGGACCAAAGGTCTCGTCACACCAGCTGGGTCCGCTCTGGGGCGGGTTCCAAATCACGGTTGGCTGAAAGACCAATCCGCTGTGAACCTGACCGCCGGTTAACACTTCACCGCCGCCAGCAACCGCCGCTTGCACATGGCTTTGAACTTTCTCTACCGCCCGCTGATTAATTAACGGTCCGTAGGCAGTTTTTTCGTCCCTCAAATCTCCCAAGTGCAGTCTGGCGGCTTTTTTGGCTAAGGCTTCTGCAAATGCCCGCCCATGCGGAGCTTCTACCAAGATTCGCGAACTCGACATGCAAATTTGTCCGGCATGCGTGAACGCGCCAACCGCTGCAATTTCGGCTGACTCTTGAATATTGGCATCTTTTAAGACCAGCAGTGGATTCTTGCCACCCAATTCCAGTTGCACACGCTTCATGCTTTGTGCCGCAATTTGACCGATTTTAACGCCTGTGGCGGTTGAACCAGTTAACGCAATGCCATTAATACCAGCATGTTTGGCCAAGGGCTCGCCACATTCCGCGCCGTAACCAGTCACCACATTAAATACGCCGTCCGGCAAACCGGCTTCGTGCAGCACTTTGGCAAACTCCACCGCGATTAAGGGAGTCTCTTCAGACGGTTTGGCAATCACTGCGTTGCCGCCCGCCAAAGGGAAAACAACCATTTTGGCTAACAAGACCAGCGGCGCATTAAACGGGGAAATTGCCAAAACAACGCCCAATGGTTCTCGAATCACAAAGGACAAGCGATGTGGTTTTTCATTGGGCAAGCTGTCAGCGTACAAACGGCGGACTTCTCCGGCGGCGGCTCTTAAAACCGAAGCACTATAAATGACTTCATATTTGGCTTTAATTAAGGTAGAACCACTTTCATCGATTAATAAATTTAATAATCGCTCGTAATTGGCATCGACCGCGTCGGCACAACGGAGCAGTATCCGCTCACGTTCGGCGGGCGGCAATGCGGACCAATGCTCAAAACCTTGACGGGCAGAAGCAACGGCCATCTCTACATCTTCGGCGGTGCCGCGCGCCGCCAGCCCGATTAAGGCTCCGTTTAACGGTGCAAAAGACTCAAAGCTTAGCCCGCCCGAAGCAGGAACTTCTTTTCCGCCAATAAAATGTCCGTATGTTTTGCTCATCATGCCTACCTATCTTTTATCTTTAATTAAAACGTTGTGTTTCTTTGTGCTCTTAGTGGTTAATAAAAAATTAAATTCTGTCTTCCAGCATAGAAGCCTGCAGCAAATAAGCCCGCGCCTTGGCTGGGTCTGTCGCGGCTTCACTTAATTTTTGGTTGCGGCTTAAGCGGGCTTGCTCGCTGGTCATGACCATATTGGTATATTGCTGGTCGGTAAAAACTTGCACCGACTCGCGCGCATAGTCGCGCCGTTCTTGAGCATAGACATCCAACAAGGTTTCGCTGCCACCGGCTTGCAGCTTTACAAACTTCTCGGCCAAGTTAGCCGCATCATGGATGCCGCTGTTCATGCCCATGCCGCCCGAAGGGTTGTTATTATGCGCCGCGTCACCAAGGATTAAAACCCGCCCCACGCGAAATGTATCTGCCACCCGTTGATGCACCCGATACAGCTGGGTGGTCTTGATATTAAACGGCACTTGGCTGCCAAAAAAGGCATGCACGCGCGAGCGTAGGTTCTCTTCACGCATGGCTATGGCTTCATCTTCTTCTTCGCGCATGCGAAAGACAATCCGCACAATGTCGGGCAAGTTCAAAATAATCACCCACTCTTGCGGGTCAAAAATATAGCAAACCTGCGCCGCGCCGGGCAATAAATCGCTCGTATTTAAATCCGAACCAATCAGTAAAAAACGGTCTTCATAGGTCTTGCCCTGAAAACCAATCTCCAACTGCTTACGGACGGTGCTGTGTGTGCCATCTGCGCCGCACAGATACGTGCCAGTTGCTTCAACGATTCCGCCCTTGGTTTCAAAACGAGCCGTGACCTGCCCGCCTTGTTCTGTAAAATTAATTAACTTGTGACCCATATGCACTTGCACACAGCCTGTGGCTTCAACTGCGGGGAGCAATACGCGCGTGGCAATATGCTGGGGGCATTGCAAACGGTAAGGGTAAGGCGTGTCTTTTGCAATCACGGCATAATCAAAATCGGCCAAAATACGGCGCGGCTCACGCTCCCAATATTGCAAGCGGTCAACCGTGTAGCCGTGCTTAATTAAATCGTCCGCCACACCCCACTGATTAAATAGCTCTAGCGTTGGCGGGTGAAAGGTGCTCGCCCGAATTTGAGTATTTAATTCTTCATCGGCTTCAAAAACCTGCGCGGCGATGCCCGCCCGCCCCAAGGCCAGCGCCAACGAAAGGCCCACCGGCCCGGCTCCAATAATTAAAATCGGTTTTTCAAAAGTCATTGATTCTTCACTTTTTCAAATGTTATAATGTTATAACAATATACCTTAGGGAGTG
>CAYOGW010000059.1:0-4345 GCA_964403635.1 uncultured Anaerolineaceae bacterium
GCGCTTCCGGCAAAATTATCTTATTCGGCGAACACGCCGTGGTCTATGGCCGCCCCGCCTTGGCAGTGCCGGTTAAACAAGTGCAAGTAGATGTAGAAATTAAAGATGGCTCCCGCGCTGGCATCTGGATTCACTCCCCAAGCGTTAACTTAAACGCCGAAATTAATTCTCTCCCGCAGGCTCACCCCCTGCGTGCCACCATTGAAAATACGTTTGCTGCCCTGCAAATTCACCCGTTAAAAAACCTTCAAATTAACATTCATTCCAGCATTCCGGTTGCTTCTGGGCTAGGTTCAGGCGCGGCCGTCAGTGTCGCGTTAATCCGCGCCTTGGCAGATTATTACAATTGCTTAATCAACAACAACTTAATTAATCAACTAGCCTTTGAAAGTGAAAAATTGTTACACGGCAGCCCCTCTGGCATTGATAACACCGTCATCACCTACGCCCAGCCGGTTTATTTTGTTAAAAATAAAGCCATTCAAACGTTTAACATCGCCAAACCCTTTACCATCGTCATTGGCAACACCGGCATCTCGGCTCCCACCAAAGAATCGGTCGCGGATGTGAGAGCACTTTGGCAAGCCGAACCCGCCGCGGCAGAAGCAGTTTTTGACCAAATTGGCGAAATCACCCAACAAGCCAAACAAGCCATCGAAAACGGTCAGCCCCATCTGCTTGGCCCGCTAATGGACTCTAATCAACTATTGCTGCAACAACTCACCGTCTCCAGCCCAGAACTAGAGCGTTTAATTAACGCCGCCAAAAGCGCCGGAGCCTTGGGCGCCAAATTAAGCGGCGGCGGGCGCGGCGGCAACATGATTGCACTGGCTGAAAAGCAAAACGCCCCAGCTATTGCCGAAGCGTTAATGAGTGCCAATGCCAAGCATGTCATTGTGACGGAAGTGGGTTAATTAAGCATTTTTTCAAATTCTTCAAACTGGCTAAGCTTTCCTTCAGCGATAGACCATCGTTTAATTTCACTTAAGTCTACTTTTTGAGCTCTTGCCACTAGCACCGCCTGAGTTAAGCCTTGATAATCCTTCCAGTAATAAAAAGCGCACAACCTATCTTTTACACAATCTGTAGCAGAAAGTACCGACAAGATACCTGTTTCTAAAGAATATTGCTGAATATCTCTTACTAATTCATCCCCTACAGATAACGGTCCAGCCGGAAATTCTACTAGAATTTCACTTTCGGAATGCTTAAAATAGCGAGTCTGTCTTTCAAAACCAAGTTGCAACATTACTTTCTTAATCTGATTTTGACTCATTAAGCCATCGTTAATTAAATCAATATCATTTGACACATACTGGTAACTACTATAAAAAGAAACCGCCCCACCCCCAGAAAGCACAGCCTGAATTCCTGCTTTTCTTAAAAAGGTTTGTACATAAGCGGCTAACTCAGCCAAATTCATCTCTGCCAGTGGTTTCATAAATCTTTGCCTCGCGCTCTGGGTCTGCGGCGGTTTAAGCGTAAATTATCCTGAAAGTCCGTTGGGTAGGCTTGTAATGCTTTTTCGAGCAAGCTCTTTAATTCGGGCAAAAAGTAATAACGCGGATTAAACATATACGGACGGGTACGCCCAACCGTTTGGCTGACCAAAACCCCAGCTGCTTCAAATTTTTCAAGTTGGTTTTGAATAGGTCTTAAATCTGTTTCAAAAAACTGGGCAATTTCGCGCGCATAGCCTTGCTCACGCGCAAAGAGATAGATTAAAACCCGCTCGGCATTTTTTGAACCCAAAAGTGCTTCTAGCATATTAAATTCCTTAACCTAATAGACGTATAATGTAAGTTATATGACTTATATTATACGTCTATTAGGCGGTATTGCAAGCCACTATTTCATTGTGACGGAAGTGGGTTAATCTTACTTCGCCAGCGAATACTCGGCGGGAGCAAAAAAGACCAATACAGACAAACTCTCTTCGATTTCAATAAACTGATGTTTTACCTGCGCAGGCACAAAAATTAACGAACCCGCTTGCACGGGTTGAATTTCCCCATCCACATTAATTTTGGCTTTGCCAGCCGTTACATAATAGGCTTCGTCTTCACTGTGCGGGTTTTGTTGATCTTCACTGCCCGCCGCAAGGTGATAGAGTCCAACGCTTAAACTGGGAACACGCAAAAACTCAAGGTACGGCGAAGCGCTTTGGGCTTGGGCTGCCAAAATGTCTTTTAGCTCGAAGGCTTGCATAGCAAGTTATCCTTTTTTAACGGGATTAATTAACACGCCCAGACCTTCTACTTCAACCACCACTTCATCCCCATCCACCAGCGGGCTGACCCCAGCCGGTGTGCCGGTGAAAATTAAATCGCCGGGTTCGAGGGTCATAATGGAGGAGATGTATGCAATTAAAGTAGGAACGCTAAAGAGCATGTCGCGGGTAGAGCCCATTTGGCGCGGCTGGTCGCTGACACGGCAGGTAACGAGCGCGTCGGCGGGGTCGAAATCGGTGTCGATGATTGGACCAAACGGACAAAAGGTGTCGAAGCCTTTGGCGCGCGCCCACTGACCGTCTGTTTTTTGCAGGTCGCGAGCGGTCACGTCGTTGCCAACGGTGTATCCCAAAATGTAGCTGCGCGCTTCTTCGGCGGTGATGTTGCGGCCACGTTTACCAATCACGGCTACCAGCTCGGCTTCGTGCTCCACTTGTTGAGATTGCGGCGGCAGAAGTATTGTTTCACCCGGGTTAATGATCGATGACGGCGGTTTAAAGAAAAGCAGCGGCACTTTGGGGATGTCGTTACCGAGCTCTTTGGCATGGTCGGCATAGTTACGCCCCACACAGATGATTTTGCTGGGCAAGGCGGGCGCCAGCAGTTTAACCGAATCAAGCGGGGTTTCTGCTTTTAATCGGCGGTATTCGCCGAACAAATCGCCTTCTATTTCGCCGACCTTGTCTTCTAATATCCAGCCATAGCGCGGGGTTTCTTTTTCTATTTGGTATCGAATAATTTGCATGAGTTCCTCGGTTTTGGTGTTTGGGTGAGTGTACCTTAATTAAAATAAAAAGAGTTAAATACAATCTTTAACCTCAACCTTCAACCACTAAGGTCCACGAAGGAATTCTATTTTTAAAAATCGATTTTCTTGGTGCCCCTTAGTGGACTTTGTGGTTAATTGTTTTAGATTTGTTAATTAACAATATTCATCTTAAATATTTAGACCGATTAAGGTATAATGCCAACCTGTTTGGCGCTTCACCCGTAACTGCACGGGCGCTTCACCCTTTAGAAAAGGGCGCTTAGCTCAGTTGGTTAGAGCACCTCGTTTACACCGAGGGGGTCGGGGGTTCGAGTCCCTCAGCGCCCACAAAACCCTACCTTTTTGGTAGGGTTTTTCATTTACACCGGTCGGGTGTTCCCCTATCGGGGATGATATCCCCACAGGGGATGATATCGAGTCCGCTCAACACCTACTATCCCTACTTTTTTTGGTGGGGGTTTTCGTTTAATTAATTTAGCCACGAATCACTCAAATTTCACTAAATAAAATGGTTTATTCGTAAAATCTGTGGCAATGCGATTTATTTAAGCAAGAAAACAAAAAAACGTTCTACAATAGCAGTGTAAATATGAGAGAATAGAAACTTGTAAAAAGATATCTATACAAACCACCCATCCCCCAAAACTGGAGTGCATATGTCCGATTTTCTTTTCCGCGGCAGTTTAGCCGACCTTGACCCCGAAGTACACAAACTGAATCAACTGGAAGCCGAACGGCAGGCGCGCAAACTAATCATGATCGCGTCTGAAAGCACCGCGCCGCTGGCGATCCGTGAAACCCTTTCTTCCGCTTTTCAAAACATCTACGCCGAAGGCTACCCCGACGAAGAAACCCGCTGGATGAGCGAAGCAGAAATTTTAGATCATCCCGCCCGCTTAGCGGAGTATCGCCGCAACTCAGACCCGCGCTATTACAAAGGGGTCGAATACGCCGACAGCATCGAATCCTTAGCCCGCCGCCGCGCCGCCGAAGTGTTTGCTGCCAATGGCTTCAGCGCGGATCAAATTTTTGTCAACGTGCAGGGGCTTTCGGGTGGACCAGCCAACAACGCCGTTTATCACGCCTTAATTAATATCGGCGACACCGTCATGGGCATGAACCTGCTCTATGGCGGGCATCTCAGCCACGGCTCGTCCGTCAATCGCAGCGGAAAATATTACAAATCGGTGCATTACACCATTCACCCCGACACCCAAAAAATTGATTATGACCAAGTGCGCGAATTAGCGCTGGAGCATAAACCCAAACTGTTAATCGCTGGTTTTTCATCCTACCCTTGGGTGCCAGACTGGAAGAAGTTTAGAGAAATTGCCAACGAAGTCGG
>CAYOGW010000059.1:4445-10517 GCA_964403635.1 uncultured Anaerolineaceae bacterium
GCAGACCAATTCGTCAAACGCGGTTTAAGCGTTCCCTTTGGCGGCACCGACACCCATTTAATTAATGTGGACTGCACCCCCATCAAAGGCGCGGACGGCACCTCGCTTTCTGGCGATATGGCCTCGCGCATTCTCGACTTGGCCGGTGTAGTGATTAATCGCAACACCATCCCAGGTGATAAAAGCGCCAAAGACCCCAGCGGCATTCGCTTAGGTACCCCTTGGATTACCCAACGCGGTTTTGACGAAGCCAAGAGCCGCGAGCTGGCCAACATCATTGCCGATGTGCTGCTGGCTTGCGAAGGTCATGCCATGGATACGCCGCGCCAAGGAATCATCCGCCGTGCCAAGTTAAGTTTTGAAGCGCTTAACGACGCAAGATTAAAAATTAGAAAACTAGCCGAAACCAGCGGCATTGATTACGAATACCAAAAAAGCGGCTACCCGCACTTTTTCTATATTGATGATGTCTCCGCCACGGGCGTGTTCACGCTGGCAGGGATGCGCGCCCGCCAATTTTTAGATTACGCTGTCAGCGCCGACCTTTCCGCGCTCAAAGCCGGCTCCGCCGTTAAAACAACTATTTCTACCCCCCAAGGTGATTTCTCTGCCAGCATTGGCAACCTAGATGGCAACAGCTATCAAATCAGCGTGGATGCCAAAGACGCTGGTCTGGTTGGCACTTGGCTGCGAGACCTTTCGGACGGCTATGTGGCTTTCGGCGATGACGTGCAACGGCGCATGCCTGGGCCGGTTGTGGTAGCGGATTCAAGCAGTGCTTCGTTAAAATCAGTCGAAGCCTCTAGCGTAGAAAAAGTTTGGTTTATTGGCAAAAAGGAAGGGGGTAGCCCGCCCTTGCCGCCCTTTAATTGGGAAGAACCCGCCGAAGGCGCATTAAAACGTACCGCTTTGTTCGACACTCACAAAGCCTTAGGCGGGCGGCTTGTTCCATTTGCAGGCTGGGAAATGCCCGTGCAATATACCGGTGTCAAAGAAGAACACATGGCTACTCGCCAAGCGGCTGGCCTGTTTGATGTGAGCCATATGGGCACCTATGATGTCACCGGCCCAGACGCCGCCTCGTTTTTAGACACAGTTTGCGGCAACGATGTAGGCAGTTTAATGCCCGGCGAAAGCTTGTACACACACTTTTTAACACCCGATGCCGATGTGTTAGATGACACAATTGTCTACCGCTTGGGATTAAATGAATTTTTGGTGGTGGTCAACGCCTCGAACGATGACAAAGACCGCACTTGGCTAGAAAGCGTGCGCGATGGCAAAGTTCGCATTGATAACCAGTTTACAGGCGCGCGCGCCTATGGCTACGAAGCGGTGATTCGCAACTTACGCGACCCCAAAGCGGGCAACGATATGCGCGTGGATATTGCTTTGCAAGGCCCCAAGAGCCGTGATATTTTGCTGGCCATGGGCGTGGATGCCGAAACCAAAGCCCGAATACTAAAATTAAAACGAACCGAATTATGCCGCGCCGTTGTGGGCGGCTTTGATTTAATTGTTTCACGCACCGGCTATACCGGCGAAAAAATGGCCTTTGAGTTGTTTGTTCACCCTGAAAAATCGGTAGCATTTTGGAACACCGTTTTGAAAGTAGGCGAAGCCTTTGGGGTTAAACCCGTTGGGTTGGCCGCGCGAGACAGCTTAAGAACCGAAGCCGGTTTGCCACTCTATGGGCATGAGATGGGCGCTGGCTCTGGTAAGTTTGGCGAACGAGATTTAGGCGTCGCCGAAGGCGGTTTTGGTTCGTATGTAAAACCGTATAAGCCGTTTTTCATTGGGCGTGAGGCCTTCCTTGCCCGCGAGAAAGCCCGCAAGGGTGTGGTAGCCCGTTTTACCTTTGTGGAACAAGGCATGCGCATGGCGCATGGCGGCGACCCCGTAATGGATAAGCGCGGCAAAGTGATTGGCTGGGTTACATCCTGCTCATTAGACAGCCAAGGCTTTTTAACCGGCCAGGCGTTTATTGAAATTAAATCCGCTGAAGAAGGTACACCCATATTTATCTTCCAAAGCGCGCCCGATAAAGCTGGTACCGCTCCCGCCGAACTTAAGCTCGGAGATAAAAGCTTGGTACCCGGCGAAGCGCGCGTGGTCAGCCGGTTTGCGAAGTTATAAGAATAATTAAAATAAAAACCAGTCTTTTTAGACTGGTTTTTATTTTAATTAAAGCAAAAATTATCTAAGGTAAAATTTAGATTATGGCTATTCAATTAGATTTATCTCTACACAATGAAAATATGATTAATGAAGAATTACCCATTCGTCTTACAGGTAATTCTCTTGATAACTTAATTAATGCACTATCTAGTGATTTAGATTTCACAGATACTTTAGATGATATTCATTTAGCACATAAATTGCATTCATTTCCGGCTAAATTTCCTCCACACTTGCCACGTAAATTTATTCTAGAATTAACTGACCCAAATGATGTGGTTTTAGATCCAATGATGGGGTCTGGGACAACTCTATTAGAAGCTTTTTTTCAAAACAGACAAGCCATTGGATTAGATATTGACCCTTTAGCAATTTTAATCTCTCAAGTCAAACTAAAAAACATAAACAAAAATATATTACACAGCATCGGAATAGAATTACTAAATCGAGCTAAACAAACATCAAGTCAAGATTTGTGGAAAGTTGAAAAAGAAAAAAGATTTGACACAAAAACAATTGAATTTATTGATTATTGGTTCGCGCTAGAAACTCAACAAGAATTAATCGCATTAATAATCGAAATAGAAAAAATTGAAGATATTTATTATAAAAATTTTTTTGAATTACTCTTTTCTTCTATAATTATTACAAAAACGGGTGGTGTTTCGCTTGCTCTTGACTTAGCACATACACGCCCACACAAAGCAAAAGCAGTATATAAAAACGGTAAGTTATTGTTTGGGGATAAAAATGAAACAAGAAAATATTTAATTAAGACTTTGCGTTCCCCATTTGATGAATTCGAAAAAAAAATAAATAAAAGTTTAGATTACCTACATACTTTACCTTCATCTAAAATATACCCAGTAATTAATTTGGCAAATGCACAAGCTCTTACATTACCGGCAAATAGTGTTGATTTAATTGTTACATCACCTCCGTATGCTTCAAATGCCATAGACTACATGAGAGCACACAAATTCTCATTGGTCTGGTTCGGATACTCAATTGATACACTTACAAAAAAGCGCAAATCCTATATTGGCAGCGAAGGAAATATTGATTTACCTACGATTAAATTACCGACAGAAGTAGAAGACATTATCAACCTAATAAAAACTAAAAATAATTCAAAAGGTAATGCGCTAAAACGTTACTATTTGGAAATGACTTTGGTTTTACAAGAAATGTATCGAGTATTAAGAAATGAAAAACCAGCAATCTTGGTTGTAGGAAATTCCATAATGGCTGGAGAAGACATACAAATCAGCCAATCATTGATTCACATTGGAAAAATGATTGGCTTCGATATTCCAAAAGTTGGCATTAGACAAATAGATAGAAATCGAAGAATGCTACCTACAGGAACTAATATAAATGCATCTTCGCAAATTGAACAAAGAATGCATGAAGAATATGTTATTGGTTTTTATAAACCATAATGTTTTTTTAAATATTTAGCAATCAAGACAGATTCCGGTAAACCAAACTCAATAGATTCCGCTTTAATTGCTTCCATCAAATTCTTATCCAGTAGTAAGACTAATCGTCCGCCTAAATTTTCTGGATATGCATAAGGACAACCATTACAACTGGTTAACTTACAACGCTTACATGCACCCCGTTTAATTACGTTACACGTACTACATAGAAGTTGTAAATTTTCAGTGTCTGTTTTACCAAACCTATCTTGCGGAATTTTGTGGTCATATTGCAATAATCGTGAGTCTGTCTCTCCACAAATTTGACAAGTGCCTTTGTCTCTTTTAAAAATTTCTCGTTTTTGTTCGGCTGATGGATATTTACGTTCATTTCCAGGTAGTTTTTCTTGTGAAATTAGTCGATATTTATTACCTGATGTTTCAATTTGCCAGCCACTCTCACGGAGTTCTCTAATTCGTCTATCATAATAAGTCTGTTGAACAGCTTTAAAAACTTCAGAGCCTTGAACCCATTCCATCGACCAAAGTAATTCCAAAATAATCTTTTTAGCACCACTTAATTTCTTTTCACTCATTATTCCCCCATAAAATAATCTAATGGTTTTTCATACAATTCAGCAAACTTAGATAATTCAATTACATCAACTCTTCTCTCACCATTTTCGCACTTTGCAATATATGATTGATGTTGTCCTAATAAGCTTGCAACTTCAACTTGAGTTAAACCCTTATCTTTTCGGGCTTGACTAAGTCTTTTTAGGAATTCTTTATATTCTTGGGTATGGGTTGTTTTTGGCATAATGATTTAAAAACTTAATGAATGGTACAAGGAGAGTGGAAATATCCCAAAACAGGATATTTCCACTCTCCTAAAATATATATAATTTATAGTTATTATTCCCTAAATCCTTAATTCACTATCTGTTCATTCCAACATTTCTATCAATTGAGTACCAACCGAAGCATATTTTTTTCTCAATCTCAATGGAACAAAACTAACTATTTTTCGTCTTTTACAGATACACCAAACCCACCCCTATAAGGAGATTTATGAAAAAGTATCTTTTGTGTATGATTTTTTTATTAACCTTAAATGCCTGTACCAGCCAACCAGCAAGCCCCGCCGCACCTGAGGAGCCAGCCGTGTCCACAGAAACCCCAATCCCAGCCAGCCCAGAGCCTACCAAAGCCAGCGGACCAATTGCTCACGTTGTAATTAAGCTCACCAAGCCAGATGTTAAATTCAAGGATCCCTATGGTGTGGCCATTAATTCACTCGGCAATATCTATGTCAATGATGCGGGAAACAGCCGTGTGTTGGTTTTTGATTCGGCTGGAGCATTACTTTCCGCATGGGAAGCCAAAGGCAAAGGGAATGGTGAGTTTGACTCTCTCGGCTTTGGCGGTATTGCCATTGACAGCCAAGACAATGTTTTTGTTGTAGATAATGGCAATTTTAGAATCCAAAAGTTCGATAAGGATGGAAACTTTGTCACTGAATTTGGCAGTAACGGTTCGGGCGAAGGGTTATTCCGCCGCGTGATTGGGATTGCCATTGACGCGCAAGACAATGTATATACGACCGACGACGGCTCACCGTATGTTCAAAAATTCGACAACAACGGTCAATTCATATTTCGCTTTGGCGGCGCAGGTGATGCAGACGGCAAGTTTTTACATGCCACCGGCATTACCATTGATAGAAACGGCAACATTTATGTTTCTGACTATGAAAAGAAAAACATTCAGAAGTTTGATAAAGATGGCAATTTCTTAATGAAGTGGGAAATTTCCAACGCCATTGGCGTGCAAGGAATCCCAGAAGCGTTGGCAATTGATGTCGATGGCCGAATTTATGTCAGCGATTATCAATTGGCACGCATACAAGTATTTGATTCCAATGGCACATCCTTATGGGAATGGACCGTTGACCAAGACGGCAAGGGTCTCTTTCAACGCCCTACCGGAATCGCCTTTGATGCTGCGGGGAATGTATATGTGGCAAATCAATCTGGCAATAGCTTAATCGTTTTGGCTATGCCAGTGATGCCTTAATTAAGATTGCCTATAAATAAAACGCCCACATTTCTGTGGGCGTTTTATTTAATTAAGCTTGTTCGCTAAATATCTGCTTCAACGCCCGCTCGAACACTTCATACGGCTGAGCACCCACCAATGCATATTTTTGATTAATCACATAGGTTGGCACACCTGTTATCCCCACCTGATACGCCTGCTGAACCTGATTGGAAACTTCTAAAGTGAACATACCCGCTTCAACAAATTCCTGCATTTCAGCCGCGTCTAAACCCACTTCTAGCGCGGCTGCTCGCAGCACAGCCCACTGGCTGATGTCTTGCCCTTCGCCATACACCAAGCGAAAAACGGCTTTATGAAAAGGATTCAACAACCCTTTGGTACGGGCATATTCAGTGGCTTCATGCGCCAAACG
>CAYOGW010000059.1:10617-17856 GCA_964403635.1 uncultured Anaerolineaceae bacterium
TTTTCTAAGTATACTCACCTTTATGGCTCAAGAAATTTACTCTCCCGATGGTTCTCTAAAAGCTGTCATCTCCCCACGCGCAGATGGCAGTTTTCAGGTTGAATTTCATCAGTTTTTTAGAGAACATTCGCCTGATTTTGGCGATAGCAGCGGCTGGAAGAAAATCCCCGGGGTAAGCCTGGCCGCTACCCTAGCCGATGCCGTTGAATTGGCCAGCCGCCATGTGGGAGCTGGCACAGAAGATTTTTTTGATGACGAGAATGAATAATTAAAGATGCCAACCGAAAAAGAAGTGTATGACCAGCATGCTGATTCTTACGAACAATTAATTAGCCGAGAAGATTTTGAAGGAAATATTCTTAAAACCATTCAAGAAATTACTTCTTTAAACGGGTTAGATGTGATTGACTTAGGCGCTGGCACTGGCCGCTTGGCTTGCCTGCTTGCTCCGCATGTCAACAGCATGCGCGCCTACGATGCCTCCGCTCACATGCTCGAAATTACCAGCCAACGATTAAAGAAGATGGGGTTAGCCAACTGGGAAACAGCTGTGGCCGATCATCGCGCTACCCCCGCCGAAACCGCCAGCGCGGATTTGGTGGTTTCTGGCTGGAGTTTTGCTTACCTGTGGGTCTGGGGAAATCTCGAAGCGCTAGAGGCAGGCTGGGGGGAGTTAGCCCGTATCCTTCGCCCCAACGGATTAATTATTTTGCTGGAAACGCTCGGCACCGGAAATAAATCGCCCATTCAAGTAGAGCACTTAAAAGAATACTACGCGTGGTTAGAGCAAAAAGGCTTTCAACAAAAAGCCATCCGCACCGATTATCAATTTAAAGATGAAGAAGAAGCCCAAAGGTTAATTAAATTCTTTTTTGGCGAAGAGATGATTTCGAAATTAGAAGACACGCGCATGCCCGAATGCACCGGCGTTTGGTGGCGGCGAATTTAATTAATTAACGAGAACTGACACAGCGAAAGCCGCGCACCCAGCCCGCCGACCACGGCACATGCGCAAAGCGGGTGAAAATACGGCTTTCACGGGCATCGTCGGCAAACCCGCCCCCCCGTAGCGATTTTTTACTTTGCGAATCGGGCCCTTCTGGACCTTGCGGGTTGGTTCTGGCCAACTCGTTTTTGTAATACCCTTGGCTAAACCAATCGGCTACCCACTCGCGCACGTTGCCATTCATATTGAACGCGCCGTATGGGCTGGCTCCGGCTGGGTATCGGTCAACCGGCATGGGTTCACCAATATTGTTATTGAAATTAATTAAATTCATATCGGGGGCGGCTTCTCCCCACGGATAGCTGCGCCCATCGGTTCCACGCGCGGCTTTCTCCCATTCGGCTTCGGTTGGCAAGCGCCTACCCGCCCACTCACAATATTTTTTGGCTTCATCCCAAGTAATAAACACAACCGGATAATTGTCATAAACCGCTTGGGCATAATAAGCGTATTGCCCGCCATAGGCTGGTTTTTTGCAAACACCCGCCGCCACACAAATGTTATATTGAGCATTGCTCACTTCCATTTGATCTATCCAATAAGCGTCGAGATAAACGGTATGAGCCGGAAAACTAACCTGCATTTCGGCATCATTAGCCCCCATGATAAATTCGCCAGCCGGTACAAAAACCTGCGGCATCGCATCAATTTCCGAAATTCGAAAATCAATCGGCTGCGGGGCTAAAACACCAACATTAAAAGAAGCCATCTGGGCTTGCCAGCGGCGGGTTTGCTCTAGACCGCTTTTATAGATGCTTTTTAAAACTCCGCTGAAACCCAAAACAACCAGCGCCAAAATAAAGACCCCAACAAGAACCGCTTTGTTTTTAATTAATTTCATAAAATCCTACCCAAAAAATTGATGTTTGGTATTATATTCCATCCAATCTAAACACTTTATTTCCTATGACCTTTGATATTTCTAACTGCCGCTTTGCCTTTTTAGATGTAGAAACCACGGGTCTTTCCCCTTGGTTTGGTGACCGCATTTGCGAAATTGCCATTGTGCTTACCGAGGGCAAACGCATCCGTGAAACCTACCAAACCTTAATTAATCCACAACGGTTGCTCTCGCCTGGGGCAGCCAGTGTAAACGGCTTAAAAGATGCCGACCTGCAAAACGCCCCTTTGTTTAGCGAACTCGAAAATAAAATTAAAAGCCTACTCGATGATTCGGTTATTGTTTGCCATAACGCGCCGTTTGACTTGCAATTTTTAGACAACGAATTTCGGCGCTTGGGTCACGAAATCGTTTTCCCCAATATCATCGATACCCTGCTAATAGCCAAAAGCCATTACGAACTGCCATCCTATAGCCTAAGCAATGTCGCCAGCGATTTTGGTATTCAAAACCCCGAGGCTCACCGCGCCCAAGGCGATGCGCTGACGGCCAAAAATGTCTTCTTCGCTTTAATGGAAGGTCTGCGCGGCATGAAAGACCTCAACGACTTCATCGGCATTTACAACTCTCCGGCATGGCCGCGCGAGGCTTTCGAACTGCCCACCCGCCTGGCCGAAGCCGTGAAAGCCCAACAAAAAATTCACATCACCTATGTAGACCGCGAGGGCGAAACCACCGAACGAGACATCACCCCGCTGCAAGTCACTGGGCTGGCAGACTATATTTACCTGCGCGCCCACTGCCACCTGCGTAATGACGAGCGCAGTTTTCGGCTAGACCGCATCACCGAGTTTAAAGCTTAATTAAATGAAACACCTTCTCTTACAAGGCGGCGCAGAATTTGGAGGGAGAATGCGCGATTCTGACCTGCAAGCCATTGCGCTGGCAGGCGGGTTCGAGGCCCCCATCGTCATCCTGCCCACCGCCGCCGCGCCAGATGCGAACCACGCTCGAGCCGGTTCCAACGCCATTCAATGGTTTACCGCTCTGGGGGCGAAAAGCGTGCAGTCTGTTTCGGTAATCGATTCTGCCAGCGCGAACAATGCCAGTTCTATTAAAAGCCTAGAGTCAGCCAAATTAATCTACTTGTTGGGCGGTTTTACCCATTATTTGGCTCAAACATTAATTAACAGTTTGGCTTGGCAAGCCTGCTTAAAAGCGTTTAATCAGGGGGCAGTTTTGGCGGGCAGCAGCGCGGGTGCGATGGTGCTGTGCGAATACTATTTTGACCCATCTACCGGCAAGATAGAGCAGGGATTAAATTTAATTAACAATAGTTTGGTCTTGCCGCATTACAACGACTTTGGCAAACACTGGGCGCGGCAAATTAAACAAAAAATGCCAAACATCACTTTAATCGGCATTGATGAACAAACCGGAATGCTTTCTCAAAAAGAAGAGAACCAGTGGCTTGTTTTAGGCGGCGGGCAGGTAACCCTTCATCTGGCAGAGCATATTAAAAGTTACTCTCATGGTCAAATGTTTCAACTTAATTAACAAAATGTTGGTTGCACCGATTACCAAAAACAAGTAAGATAAGCTATGTAATGAACCTAACCAAACAAACTACACTATTCTGTAACTGGCAAAAAAGCCTGTCGGGTAAAACTTACCTGTCAGGCTTTTTATATCTGTACAACGTTTAGATTAATTAAATTAAAAAGGAGAAAGTATGCAAACCCTTTGGGAAAATCGCTTTGCCCATAGAACCACCAAAGTCGGCAGTTCTGTTATTCGTGAATTGCTTAAATTAACCGAACAACCCGATATTATTTCTTTTTCTGGCGGCTTACCCGCCCCAGCTGTATTCCCAATTGAGAAATTTCAGGAAGCCTGTAACACCATTTTACAAAATGACGCCGCGCAAGCCTTACAGTATGGCACCACCGAAGGCTATATTCCGCTGCGCGAGATGATTTCTCGCCATACGGCTCGCAGTGGTTTAAAAACAACCATCGAAAATATTTTAATTACGTCTGGTTCACAGCAAGCCTTAGACTTTATCGGCAGGCTGATGCTTAACCGAGGCGATTATGTGGTCGTAGAATCACCAACTTATTTGGGCGCATTAATGGCTTGGAATGTGTACGGGGCGCAATATATTACCGTGCCAACCGACGAACACGGCATGATTGTGGATGAGTTAGAAAAAGCGTTGCGGGTTGGACCCAAATTTATTTACATTTTGCCCAACTTTCAAAACCCAAGCGGTGCGACCCTTTCGTTAGAAAGGCGCGAGCAATTAATTAAATTAGCCGACCAATATGGCGTGCCGATTGTGGAAGATGACCCCTATGGTCAACTTCGTTATGAAGGTACAGACATTCCTTCAGTAATTAAGTTAGACAGTGACTATCGCAGTGAGCAAAGCGGACGGTATGATGGCAATGTCATTTACACCAGCACCTACTCGAAACTGTTAGCACCTGGTTTACGGCTCGGCTGGGTGGTCGCGCCACCGGCTGTAATTAAACGTATGGTGATGATTAAACAAGCCGCCGATTTACACACATCTACATTAAACCAACACATTGCTTATGAAGTAGCCAAAGGCGGCTTTTTAGATGAACATGTTAAATTAATTAGAGCAACCTACAAAGAACGGCGAGATGTCATGCTCGACACGATGGATGAAATTTGGCCGCAAGAAGTTAAATATCACAAACCAGAAGGCGGCATGTTCTTGTGGAGCAAACTGCCAAAAGAGATGGATGCCGCTCAATTGTTAATTAAAGCGGTTGAAAAGAAAGTGGCGTTTGTGCCGGGCGGGCCGTTTCACCCAAATGGCGGCAACCAAAACACGTTGCGGATTAATTTCTCTTATTCAGACCCTGAAACCATCCGCGAGGGAATTACCCGTTTAGGATTATTATTCCGCGAAGAAGTAATTAATTATAAGTAAACAAAAAGCGGACTTCTCTAAGGAGAAGTCCGCTTTTTGTTTTAACTGGTTTCAAGCCAAGTGACAATTTCTTCTATCGAAGAGATAACCGGACAATCGGGGTTTTCAAATAAGCCGTCTGGGTCAATCAGCATGGGCTGTAAACCAGCGGCCCGCGCGCCAACGACATCGGCATAGTAGTTATCTCCTACATATAACACTTGTTGCGGGGCATGATTTAATTTTTGAATGGCGTGTTCAAAAATGCCTACATCGGGCTTCCAGATGCCAATTGTGCCAGCCGCCAGCGAAAAGCGAAAATAGTGTTGAATCCCTTTTTCTGCCAAATAGTCGTCGTAGGGTTGGGTTCGGTTTGAAACGACAGCCAGTGTATAACCCAAATTAATTAATTGGGGTAAAACTTGGTGGGTATTTGGCGGAATCCAATCTTCAGGTTTGTAGTGGTCTTTCATAAAGGTATGCAGTTGGGGGGCGTACGTGGCGGCGTTTTCATCTGAAAGACCTAAAGCAAGCAGTTGCCGGTAGCTGTAATTAAGCCAGAAAGCATCTTCTTTTTCGTCAAATTTTTCTGCATCTTGCAGCAAGTCTGTGGACTGTGCCCAGTAAGTATGCTCCCAACGCGCCGCGTTTAATCGGTTGGCGTGTGAGATGGATAAACCGATTTCAGCCGCCCGATTGGCAAAAGTTGCTGTGCCGGTCGGACGGCTGAAACGCAGGGTGCCGTCTAGGTCGAACAATATGGCTTTAATTTGTTTCTGTTTTAACATAGCTCTCTTTTTTCATTAACCGCCAATTTCGTTCATGGCGCGATTAAGTGGGATAACACCTTGGCTTAACCCATGCCCCCAAGGTTTGTGCCAAACGGCGTCTAATACCATTTGTCTTAGGTCTTCTAGGCTGGCGCCGTCACGGAGTGGCTTAAGCAGATTAATTTCTTTTTCACGGAGCAGGCACATGCGTAAAACGCCATCTGCGGTAAGACGGGCACGGGTGCAGGCGGAGCAAAATGGAACGGTTACGGAGGAAATGAAGCCGATTTCACCCTGCCCGCCGCGAATTTTAAAGATGCGGGCTTCGCCGTCATATTCGCCGCTGGCTTCAAGCGGACCAAACTCGCTTTCTATTTTTTCTTGAATTTGGGCGGCGGTGACGATTTGCTGGGTTTGCACATCAGTTACGCCTGCAAAGGGCATCATTTCGATGTAACGCATTTGCCAAGGGCGGTCTATGGTTAAGGCGGCGAGGTCAATCACATCTTCTTCGTTGTAACCTTTGACAACCACAGCATTTAATTTAACAGGGGTTAAACCCGCCGCTTCGGCTGCCAAAATGCCATCCCAAACTTGGTCTATTTTGCCCCAGCGGGTAAGGCGATTAAATTTTTCGGGGTCGAGCGTATCAATTGAAATATTGACCCGTTGTAAGCCAGCTTTTTTGAGGGGTTCGGCAAGGCGCGAGAGCAAAATTCCGTTGGTTGTCATGGAAAGCGAACGCACTTCGGGGATGGATGCGATGCCGCGCACGATTTCTACAATGTTCGCTCGTACGGTAGGTTCGCCGCCGGTGAGACGAAACTTGTCAAATCCCAAATCTGCAAAAAGGCGTGCCAACAATAACACTTCATCATCTTGCATCAAATCGGCATTTGGCCGAAATGTTTGGTCTTCGGGCATGCAATAAATACAGCGTAAATTGCAGTGGTCGGTTAAACTGATACGTAAATAATGAATATTTCTTCCAAATCTGTCGATTGCCATAAGGGTTTTTCCTGAACTTTACCAATAAGTTATCTCATTATACATTCTCAAGATGAGATGAAAATAAATAAGTGGATTACAAACTATCTTGTAATTGACGTTGTCTATCCTGCATGCTATCATAGATTATCGTTGTGAATTTATTCTCAATTATTATTTTTTTATTAAGGAGCAATTATTATGAGTTCTGATTTTATCGTCCGCATTGTCGGAATGTTCGTGTTTACTTTTTTTGGGGGCTACTTAGGGTTTTCTTTTGGTTCTGCTTACGAACAAGCAATTGCCACCTATACACTTGGCTGGGGCTTGGTCGGCACATTGTTTGGTTTAATTGCAACCCCATTTTTTACAACTCGGCCTGTCCGTTGGATTCGCCAAGTGTTCAGCCAAATCTCCGCCGAATCACTTTTGGCTGGGTTATCCGGCATGGTTACTGGATTAATCATCGCAGCGCTATTAACCTTTCCGCTTTCTTTGTTACCCCCACCATTTAGTGAAGTATTACCTTTTATAGCCGTTTTACTTTTTGGCTATTTTGGTGTTTCGCTTTTTGTTATGCGGCAGACCGATTTATTAAATGTCATTGCTTCTTTAAGCGGCCGCAGCGCAGATTCTTCTGGCAATGGGTTTGGCGGACGCATTTCTCGAAGCATTTTATTAGATACTAGCGTAA
>CAYOGW010000060.1:0-17580 GCA_964403635.1 uncultured Anaerolineaceae bacterium
GTTTCGACAATTAATTCTGTCTCAGGGCGAGGGATTAATACATCCGGCGTAATCTCAAACTTTAATCCGTAAAATTCCCAAGACCCTACAACGTAGGGTAGGGGCATGTCGTTGGCTAAAAATTGGATGGCGCGGTTAATTAAATGTTCTTGCTCTGGGTTCAGTTTTTCTTCTGCATGAGCGATTAACCACGCTTTATTTTTTTGCAAAATGTGCGCCAAAAGCATCTGTGCTTCAAATGGTTGCAGGCTGGCGGTAAGGGCTTGTAGGGTTTCTTTAATGGTTGGTGTTTCCAAAATTTAGGCTTTCGAAAATGATGTTTTGAAAAAGAATAAAAATGATAACCACCGGGATAGACATAATTAACGAAAGTGAACCGATGTAGCTCCAGGGTTGGGAGTTTCCGAGAAATTGGTTGGTAAGCATGGCATAGATGGACATGGCGAGGGTTACCGTGTCTGCTCGCTCTACAAATAGCCAGCCAATGGCAAACTCGGAGTAGCCCATAAGGAAGGCGATTAAACCAGAAACGGCTATGCTTGGCAAGGCAAGCGGCAGGCTGATGTGCCAAAAAGTTGTAAAGTCGCTCGCGCCGTCTAAGTAGGCGGCTTCTTCTACTTCTTTGGGGATGGCTTGAAAGGCGGCGCGCATATTCCAAATACTGAAGGGCATTGCGAAAACTGCATAGACAATCACTAAGGCGAACAGGGTAGTGCGAATTTGCAAGATGCTTAAGAGAATATAAAGCGGTGTCATAAAAGCAACCGGAGGCAATAAAGCGGTGAGCAACAGGATGAATAAGCCCGTTTGCCGCCCATAGAAACGAAAGCGCGCAAAGGCATAGGCGAGGCTTAACCCGAAAAATAAAGCCAATGCAGCAGCGCCCAAAGAGACGATTAAGCTGTTGCTGAGTAAGGTGCTAAATTCTACCGATTGGTAGGGGCGGTCGAGTACTTTTAAAAAGGCGTCGAAAGAAAACTCTTTCGGAAAGAAGCGAAACTCGGTTGGGCGGCTGGTGAGGGCACTATCAAAGGCGAGGCGGGCAATGCCCCAAATTGGGATTAAGACAAATAAGCCGATGATGCTTAACGCAATTTGGCTAAGGATTTGTTTAATTAAAGAAAAATTAAACATTGTGAAGGCCTCGCCCCGCTTGGCTGTACCGGTTGAAAACGGTGACTAAGCCCGCTAACATGATTACCGCGATGATATTAATGACAGCGGAAAGGGCAAAAGAACCACCGTTGCGCATAAAGCCGCTCGGATTAAAAACATTGTAAGAGAAGGTCGCCAAAGTACTGTTGGGGAAGTAAAACACTTGAAATAAATAAAATTGATTAAAAGAAAAGATTGCTCGAATAATAATGGCAGGCAGCAATAAAGGTTGTAGCAAAGGCCAAAGAATAAATTGAAAGGTTTGCCAGCGGTTAGCACCATCTATTTTGGCCGCTTCCAGTACCTCGGGGGAAATCATTTTTAAGCCCGCGCTGGCGGCTAGCATCATAAATGGAAACCCATACCATAGCGCTGCAATCAAATAAATCAGCAGCCATAAATTGGCGGTTTCTTGCCAGCCGTTTAAAAATCCAAAGGGAATGTTTGCGCCGTATTGGGTAACGGCCAGCGCTAACCAACCATTTGCAGGTTGGAAAATGTTGAGCCAAAAATAAGCGCCAATCATTTCTGGGATAGCCCAAGGCAGAATGAAGATGGCTTGCCAGAACTTTCCCAGCCGTAGGTCTTTTTGCCAGAGCAGCAAGGCGCAGACTACCCCGAGCAGGGTTTGTAGTAAAACCGAGAGAATCATCCACATGACATTGAAAAATAAGATGCCCTGACTGGCGACGTAATTAAATACGGGTTCGAAAGAACTTAACCCAACAAAGCGAACAAAATTAGAGCGGGTATCCAAATCAAAGCTGGCAGGTTTAATTTGACCGGTTAAGCCGCCAAGCACTTCTCGCCAGATGCCGCCTGTAAAACCATCACGAATGGAGGCGGCGCTAAAATCAGTGAGTGAGACGGCAAATTGAAAAATTAAAGGGAAGATGGTTAAAAGGGTGAAAGCGATTAAACCCGGGATTAACCACTTGGCGGCGCGATTAATCTCATTTTTGGGCGGGATATCTGTTGTTTGGTTTGTTGAACGGTTTTTCCACCAGCGTTGAAAAGGTTGAGCGAAAACAGTATATAAGCCTTCGGCGGCGGCCAGCGAGAGCGGAACGGTCAACACTAATATATATTGCGGCCATTTGGTGGGCCAAGCTAATAAAAACAAAATTGCAACAATCAACCAAAGGATATAAAGTCTTTCTTTTTTCCATAAACGCGGAAACCCCAAAACAGCCAAGATACTAATGTAGACATCAGGCGCGAAGCGAAAAACCATGGGGTGCCATTCTTTTGGAGACATGCTTAACCAGATGAATGGCTGCCAAATGGGAAAACCCGCGCTTTGAACTTCGCTGGCAGTGGTGGAGTAAGCGGCGTGAAAAAAGATGGATTCATACAGGCGGCTTAAGGGGTCAACCCATAAGTAGGGGTTGGCTACAAAGAAGAAAATGATAGAAATTAAGCCCCAACCAAAAGCATTGAAAAAGGATTTTTTAAGCTGGTTTTTTTTGTAAGCGTCTAAAAACCAATCGATCAGAATTGCAAACCCTACCAAACAATAGATATATTTCGAAGCGGCAGTTAACCCTAGAAAAAGCGCTGAAAGAATCAACCAGTATTTTCGGGTAGTTTTCTTAAATCGCAAGTAAGCCAAAATAGTTAAGAAGCTGGTAAGCGAAGGCAGGGCTTCTAGCATCACTTGGGATGTGTATTTAATGGTGAAGGTATGTGAAGCTAGTAAAACCCCTGCCAGCGGATTAATTAAGGCTAAAAAGAACACCGTTAAGGTGCCTTCTAAAGCGCTGATGGTTCGGGCCGGAATGAGCAAGTCTCGCGAAAGATAGGAGTCAGGGGAGGATGTTGTTGCTCTATCTGGGGTGAGTGGTTTTTCGGGTGCGGTGAGCAGGCTGGCCCCAAAGATTATTTTTGCTAGCGGCGGATGTTCTGGGCGGTAGTTGTATTCGGTTAAGTTAATTAAATTGCCAGAACGAAAAACGCCTGTATATTCTTGTGCGGCGCGGATGTAGTCATCTTCGTCATAATCGACCGGCAGGGTTTGAACAGCGTGGTTGCGGGCGTTCCAGCCGAGTATAACGGCAGCGAGAACAAGAATTATTTTTAAGAAAAGGCGGAGCGTTTTATTCATTTTTGGTTTTTTTTGAGGGCTAATAACGATAAATATTCAAAGACAAGGTTAGATGCCAAAATAGAAGTAATGTCGCCGTGGTCATAGGGCGGTGAGACTTCGACCACATCCGCGCCGATAATGTCTAAGCCGTTTAAACCGCGTAGGAGTTGTAAAAGCTGATAGCTGGTTAAACCGCCTACTTCGGGAGTGCCGGTGCCGGGGGCGTAGGCTGGGTCGGCTGAATCGATGTCGAGTGAAATATAGAGCGGACCTTTAATGCGTTGGTGAATTTCATCCAAGACAGGTTGAATGCCTTTTTGCATGACTTCGTGAATGGTAATCATGCGCGCGCCGAGATTAATCGCATCGGCATAGTCATTTTCTCCGCTGACGGGGCCGCGAATGCCCACTTGAATGTAGCCATTTTTGTTAATTAAACCTTCTTGTAAAGCATAGCGGAAAGGTGTGCCATGACTATAAGGAACCGAATCAAATTCGGCTTCCCATGTGTCTATGTGGGCGTCAATGTGAAGCACGTTAAGCGGTCCAAATTTTTTGGCATGTGCGCGCAGCAAAGGCAACGCAATCGAATGGTCACCACCTAGGGTGATTAAAGTTGTGCCGCTTTCAATAATGTGGCTGGCGGTGTTGGTGATGGCTTCCATAGTGTGCAAAATCGAAGTCGGTATTACGCTGACATCACCATAATCAACTATATTTAAATGGTCTAAAGGGCGGATGTTAAGCGTGCTGTTATAGCCCCAGAGTAGGAGCGACATTTCGCGGATTTTCCTTGGCCCAAAACGTGTTCCGCTGCGGTGAGATGTGGCGCTGTCGTAGGGGACTCCTAAAATGGCAACATCGACATTGGTTAAATCTCGGCTGACGGGTTGGCGCATAAAGCTGGGGATGCCCATAAAAGGCTGCAAGCCGTCTCCGAAGGCGGGGTTTTCGTTCATGGTTTCTCCGATTAATTAAATAAAAAGAGCGCAGTGAATTGCGCTCTTAATAGTAGCATAAACTGTTTTTAATCGTCATCATCCGAACCAGAGAGCCGGTCGGCTTCGTCTCGGGTAGAGAGTTCGTCAATAAACAGGTCAATATCGCCGTCCATGACAACGGGTAAGTTGTAAGAAGAAACACCAATACGGTGGTCAGTGACTCGGCTTTGGGGGTAGTTGTAAGTGCGTATTTTTTCGGAACGTTCGCCTGTACCTACCTGAGAACGGCGGTCTTGTTCGAGTTCACTTTGGCGTTTTTCCAGCTCAATTTCGTAGAGACGCGCGCGTAAAATGCTCATGGCGCGTAGTTTATTTTGCAATTGAGAGCGTTCGTCTTGGCAGGTCACGACCATGCCGGTAGGCTTGTGGATAAGGCGAACAGCGGTAGAGTTTTTTTGCACGCTTTGCCCGCCCGCTCCGGCTGATTTATATACTTCCATTTCGACATCTGATTCAGGCACATGGATTTCAACTTCATCTACTTCAGCCATTACCACAATGGTGGCGGTGGAGGTGTGAATGCGTCCTTGCGCTTCGGTAGCAGGCACGCGTTGAACACGGTGCACGCCTGATTCGTACTTTAATCGCGAATATGCGCCTTGCCCTTTAATTTCAAAAGTGACTTCTTTAAAACCGCCAATGCCAATTTCGTTGGCAGACATCATTTCAGACTTCCAGCCTTGTCGTTCGGCGTAGCGGATGTACATGCGGAACAAATCGGCTGCAAATAAGGCGGCTTCATCTCCGCCGGTGCCAGCGCGAATTTCAACAATGACGTTTTTATTATCACGCGGGTCTTTGGGAACCAGCATGTTTTTTAATTCTTTTTCTAGGGTGGGAACCTTCTCAGTGAGTTCGGCAATTTCCAGCTCGGCCAGCCCGCGCATCTCTTCATCTTTTTCAGTGGCAAGCAGGGCTTCCGCTTCTTCAATTCTCTTAAGCGTTTGGCGGTAAAGCCGAGATTTTTCAACCAGGGCTTCTAAATCGCTGCGTTCTTTGTTAATTTCGGCTGCGCGCTGGTAGTCGTTGCCGACTTCCATTAATTGTTGGGTTAGGTCTTCAAAGCGTTGTTCAATTCCTGCAAGTTTTTCGAGCATTGTTAAAAATCCTTCAATTGGGTTACAAATATCCACAAAAAGACGCGGCATACTGCGCCGCGTCTGAATAGTATACCACTGCGCTCTTTAAATGTTGGTTAAGCTAGAGAGCACCATTGAGAGAACGAGAATTACAGAAATAACTACAAAAATGACACGGTAAATTTGTAAACGGCGGGCATCTGGGTTTACACGTTCTGGTTTTTGGTTATTGGTTTTTGATTTTCGAGCCATGGTTAGTTCCTTATATTTACTCAGCCGCATGTTTTTGAAAAGCGGTTTGCATTGCTTGTTCTAACTCTTCTATGCTAACTGGTTTAGTAACATAGGCATCCGCGCCTAAATTGAGCGCTTCGTCTATTTGAATATCGGTTGCCTCCGAAGAGAGCATAATGACAGGCAGGTCTTGTAATTCGGGTCGGCGGCGTACAAATTCTAGCATCATTATGCCGGTGACTTCGGGCATATTAATATCTAAAACCAGCAGGTCGGGACGATTGCCATTTAAAAATTCGCGGGCAGCAATGCGCGGGTGCAAAAAATGTTTTGCTTCAGCATCAAGTAACTTGAGCATTAAGGTGACGGCGCGTGCCATTTCTTCGTCATCGTCTACAATCCAAACTTTTTTCATTCTAAATGTGTCCGTATCGAATGCGCCACTGCCTCAGTAATCCCTTTTACTTGCAGTAACTCTTCCTGAGTCGCGTTTCTAATCTTATCCACATCTCCAAAATGTTTCAAGAGTGCTTTACGGCGCTCTGGTCCTACTCCGGGGATGGTGTCTAGTTGGCTCGCCAACCCAATTTTTGAGCGGCGCTTGCGGTGTGCCGTGATGCCGAAGCGGTGGGCTTCGTCTCGAATGCGCTGTACTAAATATAACCCTTGTGAGTGTCTTGCCAATAACAAACTGTCAGATTTATTGGGGAAAAAGATTTCCTCTTCCCTTTTTGCCAAGCCAACCACTGGAACCTGCCCCGCCAAGCCCGCTTCTTCTAATACTTTGACTGCGCGGCCTAATTGACCCTTACCGCCGTCAATAATAATTAAATCTGGCAATATGGAAAAAGATTCATCCGGCTTCGCCCCGGGTGCTTGTGCCGTTTCTTGAGCCGAAAGCCACCTGCGAAAGCGGCGGGTAAGCATTTCTTCCATGCTGGCAAAATCGTCTGGCGCGCCAATCGAAGTGCTATCAATATTAAATTTTCGGTACAACCGTTTGGCTGGCACGCCTTGTTCAAACACAATCATCGCACCTACTGTTGCCACACCTTGAATCGTAGAAACATCATAACACTCGATTTTGTTGGGCGGACTGGGTAAGTTTAATGCCGACTGTAATTCAGCGAGTGCCATTTCTTGTTTGTGGCTGTCGGCTTGCCATTGGGTTCTTAAGGCGTTTAATGTGTCGGTTGCGTTTTCGGTTGCCATCTGAACCAGTTCGCGCGGCTGACCTTCGCTAGGTACAAAAATCTCCACTTTTTTGCCGCCGCGTTTCGAGCGCAGCCACTGGCTGATGATGCGGGTTTCTTCAATTTCTTCTGGTAAGAAAACCTGCTCCGGTACATTGGCGGCTTCGGTATAAAACTGTTGTAAAAATTGGCTGATCACTTCGCTGTCGGCGGCATCTTCGGTGCCTTCCAAAATAAAATATTCTCGCCCAATTAATTTTCCGCCGCGAATGAAGAAAATTTGTACACAGGCTTCGCCATCGGCGCGAGCCATCGCCACCACATCCGAGTCTAAATAATCGCTTGAAAAGACCACTTTTTGCCGCTCAACAATGCTATGTAGGGCTTTTAATTGGTCTCTTAATGCAGCCGCTTTTTCAAATCGGAGTGCTTCGGCTGCTTTTTCCATTTCATTTTCTAAACGATTAATCACTTCTTCTGAATGACCTTCGAGAAAAGCCATTAAATCACTAATCATTTGGCGGTAGCCTTCTTGCGAAACAACCCCAATACAAGGGGCAATACACAGCTTAATGTCGTAATACAAGCAAGCGCGTTTGTCTTGACCGGTAATTTCTCGGTCACACGTTAAATAAGGGAAGACCTTACGAAGCACATCTAAGGTTTGGTAAACCGCCCAAGCTGAAGTATATGGACCGAAGTAGCGCGAGCCGTCTTCTATCATTTGGCGGGTAACCGTCACCTTGGGGAAGGCTTCGTGCCAATGGACTTTTATGTAAGGGTAGCGTTTGTCGTCTTTTAAGCGGATGTTATATTTTGGCCGGTGGCGCTTAATTAAATTCATCTCTAAAATTAAGGCTTCTAGCTCCGAGCCGACCACAATCCATTCTAGTGTGTGAATATTTTTTACAAGGCGGCGGGTTTTGGCATCATGTCCAGAATCGGAATGAAAGTAAGAGCGCACTCGGTTGCGCAAGTTAATCGCTTTGCCAACATAAATAATTTTGTCCTCGCTGTTTTTCATTAAATAACAGCCGGGTTTGGTTGGTAAAGTGCTTAAGATGCCTTGCAAGTGTTCTGAGATTTCCATGCTTTGATTTTAACCGATTGGCAATGCTATACTTCGATTTAAGGATAAATTTATGGAAACTGACCCCGCCAGCCTAGACCCCGAAGAACGAATGAACAAATGGTATGCCATGTTTTCAGTGGCGCTGGGGGTAATTAGTTTATGCGCCGCTATAATTCCCATTTGCGGTGGGCCGCTTGCCATTTTGGGTATTATTTTTGGGGTATTGGGCATGCGCGCGGACAACCCCGCTTTGGCAAAAGCGGGTATAGGCATCTCTTCTATGGGGTTATTGGTATTGGTGGTTTATGTGCTAATTTTGTTAATGGGTTCTTCAGCTTAAGGCACAGGGGTGTAGTAATAATAATCATCTGAAGAAGCGGGCGTAGCATTGGCTGGCACCGTAGGCGGCACTTGGTTAATGCCAGCCAAAATGGGCATATCAATCATATAGGCGGCATGGTCCAGCAGGGTTTTTAAACCGCCTTCTCCATTAATCGGTTCAATCATTTCGTTGCCGTTTAAATCTCTTCCCCGTTGAATACGGTCTGCCAGCGCAGCGGCTTTGCGGATTAATGCGTTGCTTTCTTCACTAATCGGGTTGGCAATGATTTGCGGTAACAATTCTCTTAATTCTGTTACCCAGCCTTCAATATTTTTTGCAGAATCAATCACATGCACCCCATGCACATTAATGTTTTGAGAAGCGCCGCCCATCGTCATAGAGTATTGCGTGTGCGAAATGGTTCCTTCGATATAACCTAAATGATCGCCATTAAATAATAAGCCATAGCCATCACTTTGGTCTGCAATGCTGCCATCTCCATTTAAATCACCATAGCCTTGCCCGTTAGAGCCAACAATTAAGTTATGCAAGGTTTCAGCTTGTTCGCTGACAGCCTTTGCATCTCCTGCTTGATAGGATTCCACCATGCTTTGTGTCAATTCATTTAATTGTTGAATATCTCGGCTTAACCCAATAATTAAACCGGTTTGGTTGGGCGTATCTGCAAAAGAAACAAATAAATGGCGCATGTGCTCCAACGGAGAATCGGGTATACCGGATGAATAAACAACATTGCCAGAAGAATTCGGATTCGAATCGGGTACTGGTTCTAAGGTAATTTCAAGCCGATGGTAGCGGGCCAGCAGGTTGCTGCCTCCGTTATCCAAATAAGTGATTTCAGCCCTGCCGGTTGGGTCTGGGTTTAAAACACCCAAACTTAAACGGGCTTCTGTTCCCAGCAACCAAGCTTCATATTGCATGCCTGCAGGGGCAGCAGGTAAAGATTCGGTCACCAAAATAACCTCGTCTAAAAACGCAGCCACATCATAAAAGCGCAATAAACCAATCGTTTCTGCGTTGCCGCTAACTGTTAAACTCATGGGGTCGGTGTGATGGGCTGTTTCTGTGGCGGCAATGATTTGGCTGGTTTGGGTTAGAGCCAATGCGGTCTGATTATTCTGTGTATTGAATGAGAAGAAAATTAATCCAACAATCACAATTGCCATGCTGATTAATGCGGCGATTTTCCATTTTTGGGTTGCAGGTTGAGCGTTGATGGTTTGTTGGGTAGCAGGCAGCAAGGTTTCACGGTTATTTAATTCGCCTGGTATGGTGGCAGCCGATGAACTGGCGTAGTCGTTAGAAACGTCCGCTAGGGTTAAGTTGCTGGCCTGAAGAAAGGCTTGGGTGAGTTCGCGTCCGCTTTGGTATCGATCGCTGGGTTTCTTGGCCAATGCGCGTAATAATACTGTTTGTAAGCTGACGGGTATATCTAAAATTGGCGGCGGTGGTTCTTGAATGTGTTTAAGTAGCACGCCCATGGTCGTATCGGCTTCAAAAGGCACACGACCCGAAAGCATTTCGTAAAGCATGACGCCCAGTGAATATAAATCTGAACGAGCATCTACTTTTTCTCCGCGCGCTTGTTCGGGGCTCATGTAGGCGGGGGTACCTGCCACAAAGCCAGATGCGGTTTGGGTGCTACTATGAGTGATATGCAGTAAGCCAAAATCGCTTAAGATGGCTTCAAAGTCATCTGGCAGGTTTTCGGCAATATTAATAGTTTTAGAGCGGGCTTGCAGTAAAACATTGGCTGGTTTAATGTCTCGATGAATGACGCCTTGCTGGTGGGCATAATCTAACGCTGAACCCAACATAAACAGCAAGCGACCAATAAAGGGTAAAGTGAAACTGTTGTTTTTACCGCGTAAATAAGCCGATAAACTAGGCCCGTTAATATATTCCATAATAATGTAGGGTTGTTCATCGGCAATGTCAAAGTCAAAAACTTGTACAATGTTGGGGTGGCGCAGCCCCGCTACTACCCGCGCTTCTCTTTCAAAACGGCTTTTTAAGCTGGGGTCTTCTTCTAGTAAATTCCGCATCACTTTAATGGCTACGGGGCGATCTAAGGTGCTGTGTAAGCCTTTATAGACTTCAGCCATGCCGCCTCGTGCAATTAAGTTTTCAATTAGCACTTTTCCTACAGTTTTCCCGCTCCATGTGTTCATGGCGGTCATTATACATGAGGCGCCTCTGTCTTTCGTTTCAAGAATCATGTAAAATCCATTTATCATGCCGTCAGAAATTGAAAAACTTCGACAAACCATTGCCGCACTTGAATCGCAACGAGCTATTTTAGGCGATTCTGTGGTTGATACTGCTATAGGCCCGCTACAAGAGAAATTGCAAGCATTAAGCGAAGAAGGAACTCCCCAATTAATCGCTGAAGAAACCCAGCAGCGAAAAATATTAACCATCTTATTTGCTGATATGCCTTTAATGGCTGGCTTGCAAGAAAGCATGGATGATGAAGACTTGCAAGCCCTGCTAACCGACCTTTGGCGAACCTTAGACCAAATTATTGTGGAGCACGGTGGGCGTATTGATAAACATATGGGTCATGGGGTAATGGCTTTGTGGGGGGCCGATGTGGTAGGGGAAGATGATGCCGAGCAGGCCATTCGCGCCGCGCTGGCTATGAAACAAGCGGTGGATGAATTTAATGATAAATTGCCAAAACGGCTGGATGTCATTCAGTTGCGGGCGGGGCTGAATGCGGGTACCGCTATTGTTGGTTTGGTAGGCACTACTAGTGAATTTACTGCCATGGGTGACACGGTTAATTTAGCCGCGCGATTAAATCAGGCGGCCAAGGCGGGTGAAATTCTCATATCGTACGATTGTTATCGTCAGGTGCGGGGTGTTTTTGATTTAATTCCACAACCCGCGCTGCAATTAAAAGGAAAAGCAGAAGCTGTATTATCCTACGCGGTTCAAAATGCAAAACCAAGAGTATTCCACTTTTCATCACGCGGGGTAGAAGGGGTTGAAACCAGTTTAATTGGCCGTAATGCTGAATTAAACCTGCTTCAAAAATCATTTTTGCAGTTGTTTGAACATCAAACCCCTCAATCCATTACCATTGTTGGTGATACAGGGCTTGGCAAAAGCCGATTAATTCAAGAATTTTTAGCTTGGTCAGACCCGCGCGCGGAAGATTGGTGGTTGTTTCAGGGTGCTTCCTCTCCCTCCATGACAGGTTCTCCCTATGCATTTTTGCGAGAGATATTCGCGTTTCGTTTTGAAATTCAGGACAATGACACCCTTGCGGATGTGCATGCCAAAATGGAACGAGGGTTTGCTCAATTTATGCCCGAAGACCCACAACCGCAAGAAAAGGCGCATATTGTGGGTCAATTGTTGGGGTACGACTTTTCCAGTAGTCCTTATTTAAAGGGTTTGCTCGGTGACCCGATGCAAATAAGAAATTTAGGCTTTTCTTATTTGGTGCGTCTGTTTCAGGCGGCTGCTAAAATTTATCCCATTGTATTGTTTTTAGATGATATTCAATGGGCAGATTCTGGTTCAATTGAAGCCTTGCAGCATGTTTTTAATCAAGTATCAAAAAATACACCGATATTGGCTGTTTTTCTAACCCGCCCTTCAATTTATGAACGATTTGCAGATTGGGACGAATCGCTTAAACCAAATATCCGCTTAGATTTAAAGCCGCTTTCTAAAGAAGAAAGCCGCATGCTGGTACAAGAGATTTTGTATCGGGTTAATCATATTCCGTCTGTCTTAAGAGAATTAATTGTCGGCGGGGCAGAGGGAAATCCGTTTTATTTAGAAGAACTCGTTAAGATGTTAATTGACGGCAAGGTTATTTTGCCCGGGGCTGTAGAGTGGACTGTAAACATGGACCGCTTAGATACAGTTTCCATTCCGCCTACGTTAGCAGGGGTTTTGCAAGCTCGTTTAGATGCGCTGGATGGAATTGAGCGCGCTTCTTTGCAGCGAGCCTCGGTGGTTGGTCGTATATTTTGGGATGATGCTGTGCAAGCGCTTGGAACTCCCAAAGACAGCGAACGAGAGCGTTTAGAACAATCTTTAGCAGTATTAAGGCGAAAAGAATTAATTTATTCCAATCCAGATTCTACTTTTTCTGGTACACAAGAATATATGTTTAAACATGCCTTATTGCGAGATGTAACCTACGAAACTTTGCTTAAGCGCCAGCGGATAGATTATCACGCCCGTGTGGCAGATTGGTTGAACACAGTCAGCGGCGAACGAAGAAATGAATATTTACCGATTATTGCAGACCACTATGAAAAAGCAGGTCTGCATGACCAAGCGGCGAAGACATTAATTGAAGCGGGCGAACAAGCCCTTGGTGTTTGTGCGTTTAATGACGCCTTTCGATTTCTTAGACAAGCTCAAACCTATATTTTGCCTGAGCAGCGCAGAGATATTGCTTACATTCAATTAAAAATTGGAGAAGTGTTTCTGCGCTCTGGCGAATTAAATGACGCGCTAAAATATTCCGAAAATGCTCACATTACTTCCCGAGAATTAACTGGAAGCAGTTTACACGCTATTTCCATGTATCAGGTAGGGCAGGTCTATGCAGAAATGGGAGATTATGTGCTGGCAGAAAAGCTTTTTATGCAGGCTTTACCTATTTCTCGCGGGTTAGGGCCAGCCCATGAAGGTATTTTGGCGCGGGTTTTGTTTGGCCTTGGGAATGTGCATTGGCGCTTAGGAAAACTAGAAAGCGCCCATGCTTATTGTTCAGAAAGCCGAGAACTGGCCGAGAAACATGGTGAAACCAACACGCTTTTGCTGGCAATTAATCGTTTGGGGGTGTTGAGTGGTTTGTTGGGTGATTCTGAAACCGAAGAAAAAATGTATCAACAAGTGTACGATTTAGCCGTTTCTTACGGTAATCGTGAAAGAGCGGGCCTCGCCTTGAATAATTTGGGCGCATTGGCAGATGAAAAAGGGGATTTGCAAAAAGCGCAGTCGTACTATTTAAAAGCCATTTATTTGGCGCGAGAAATTCATACCCAGCAGCCGCTTTCTTTATATTTAATTAACTTAGCCCATAGCGAAATTCGATTAAATCAACTAGGGCAAGGGCGCGAACATTTAATCGAAGGAATGGCATTGGCGCATCATATTGGCGCCGTACCATGGACTTTAACAGCCGTTTTGTTTTTTGCCCGTTTAGAAGCCGCGTTAGGCAATTTTGAGTTTGCGCTTCAATTGTTAGGTTTGTGTGCTGCGCACCCAGCTTTCAGCGTGGATCACCAACGGTTAATGGAACAAATGCTGGCGGGTTGGCAGCTGGATTCTGCTTTGGTAGCTAGTCAAATGGAAGAGGGGCGCAAACTTTCTTTCTCGGCTGTTATTCAGCAATTCCTTACAAGCTAGTTAACTTTTTGTAAACTTTCTTATTAAACTGTACAATTAAATTATGCTTGAAGTAGATAAATTAGAACAAGCCGTAGCCGCGTTAGAAGGTCAGCGTCTTTTGTTGGGGGACGAGGTTGTTGATGCGGCAATTGGCCCTTTGCTTGAAAAATTGGCTACGCTTCGTGTTCCAGAATCTGCGCCGATTGCCACGGCGGAGGTTCAACAACGCCGCATTGTAACTGTTCTTTTTGCAGATATTAGTGGTTTTACCGCATTGTCTGAACAAGCGGATGCCGAAGATGTGCGCGATACGATGAACGAACTATGGCAAAAACTAGATTCGATTATTTTGAATCATGGCGGCAAAATTGATAAGCATATGGGCGATGGGGTTATGGCCTTGTGGGGCGCGGATGAAATTCGTGAAGATGACCCAGAAATGGCGATTAAAGCGGCTTTAGCCATGCAAGCCGAGTTATTGGTATTTGACCCCGCTATTTTAATGAAAGACCGTTTACAAATTAGGCTTGGCATTAATACCGGACCTGTCTTGTTGGGTTCGATTGGTTCACGTGGGGAGATGACCGCTATTGGGGATACGGTTAATTTGGCGGCCCGCCTAGAACAAGCTTGCCCGGCTAGCGGTATATTAATTTCGCATGATACCTACCGCCATGTGCGTGGCGTGTTTGATGTAGAAACCCAAGCGCCCTTGGAAGTAAAAGGGAAAAGCGAGCCGGTGTTAACCTACCTTGTTTATGATATTAAGCCGCGCGCTTTTCGAATGTCTACCCGCGGCATTGAAGGGGTTGAGACGCGGATGGTGGGCCGCGATGAGCAGTTTGAGTTCTTAAAAAAATCTTTTGTGAGTGCTATGTCTGGCAGTTTGCAAGTGGTTACCATACAAGGTGACGCGGGCATTGGCAAAAGCCGTTTGCTCTATGAATTTAATGTGTGGGCTGAAGTGCAAAAAATTCGCTGGTGGAATTTTAAAGGGCGCGCCAGCCCATCGATGTTAAATGCTCCTTATGGTTTACTGCGCGATATTTTTGCTTTTCGATTTGAAATTAGCGACAGTGACCCATTAAATATAGCTCATCAAAAATTGGAGCAAGGGTTTCAAAAAATGCTCCCCAACGATGCCGCCGCTATAGAAAAAGCGCATATTGTTGGCCATTTAATCGGTTTAAATTTTTCACACAGCCAATACTTGCAAGCCTTACAACATGACCCTCGGCAGCTTCGCCAACAGGCTTTATTCTATTTAACTCAATTTTTTGATGCCATCAGCGAAAAATCACCCGTGTTAATGATGATTGATGACTTGCAATGGGCAGATACAGGCTCTTTAGATGCATTAACCTATCTTTTTACCAATTTACCTGCCAGCACATTTTTAATGGCGGTTGTGTCTACTCGCGCTACTTTATATGAACAATATCCACGCTGGGAACAAGAAGTTCAGCCAGAAAACCGGTTGGTGTTAGATGCGCTTTCAAAAGAAAATAGCCGCCGTTTGGTAGATGAAATTTTGAAAAAAGTGCCAGACCTGCCCGCCGCAATTCGTGAGCTGGTGGTAGGCGGCGCCGAAGGCAACCCATTTTATTTAGAAGAATTTATTAAAATGTTAATTGATGAAAAAGTGATTCAACCCGCCGAAGAAATTTGGCAAGTTAATTCTTCTAAGTTGGCAACGGTAAATGTCCCGCCAACCTTAAGTGAAGTGTTACAAGCCCGTTTAGACAGCCTCTCTGCTCCTGAGCGAACCATTTTACAGCGCGCTTCGGCAGTAGGAAGAATTTTTTGGGATACAGCGGTTGCTGCGTTGAGTAATGAAGATTTCTCTTTTGAGCAAATGACTCAAGTAATTGAAAAATTAAAGAAAAAAGAATTAATTTACGAGCGGCGTCCGTCTTCTTTTCATCAAACCAGAGAATTTATTTTTAAACATTCACTTCTTCACGAAGTGACTTACGAAACCTTGCTTAAGCGGTTTCGCTCTTCTTACCATTTAATTATCGCCGACTGGCTGCACGATATTAGCGGCGAGCGGCGCGGAGAATATTTAGCCCCCATAGCCAGCCATTTTGAGCGGGGCGGCGCTCACGCCCGCGCTTCTGCCATTTATTCTCAAGCGGCAGAACGCGCCTTACAACTCTCTGCTTTAAACGAAGCGCGCGATTTTTTTGAGCGAGCCTTAGCCTTATTAGACCGCCCCGACCAACCGCTCCGTTTAATTATCGAAATGGAAATCGGGCTTGCCCAGACCTGCATCCAATTAGGAGATTTTAAACAAGCCCAGAAGCATGCCGAAACCGCCCATTCGATGGCTGGAGATTTAGAAATGGACGATTTAGTCGCTGAATCATTGTGCCAGTTGGGGGAATTAACTTCCCTGTTGGGTAATAATCATGATTCACGCTCTTATTTAACCGGTGCTTTATACCTTGCCCGAAAAGATGAATCTTTACAGCCTTCACTGGCGAGAATTGTAGCCGCCCTCGGTGCGGTTGAATGGCGCTTAGGAAATTTAGATATAGCTTATACCTATTGCTCTGAAGCCTTAGAGTTGGCTCAAAAATTGCATGACAACCAAATTATGTTAATTGCCTTAACTCGTTTGGGTTCTGTTGAAGGAGCGTTGGGTCATGTTGATGAAGAGCGCGAGCACTACGAACAAGCCCTTCGGTTAGCGATGGAAGTTGGCAACCGAGAGCGCGCGGGCGTGGCATTAAATAATTTGGGTGCTTTAGCCGGTGAAAAAAATGACTGGGAAAGCGCACTTAATTACTATGTTCGCGCATTAGAAGTGTCGAACGAAACCGGTGCTTTACAATCTACCGCCTTGCACTTAATTAATATCGGGCTGGCAAAAATTCGGCTTAATCAATTAGATGAAGCTGCGAGTAATTTAAGAGAAGGCTTGGCATTAGGCAAAAAAATGGGAACCATACCGGTTATGTTGTGGGCAATTGTTTACTTTGCGCTTTTGTATCACGCCCAAGGGAACAAAGCTGAAGCATTAAAATTAATTTGTTTCGCTCGCAAAAACCCAGCGTGGGACAGTGAAAACGAACGCGAAACACAAGCCTTTTTAAAGGAATGGCAAATTTCTGTAGAAGAACTTGATAAAGCCGCCAGTCTTTTGCATGAAGATTTTGATAAAACAGTAGAATACTTATTAACGCATGAAGCCCAATCACCAACCGCTTGAACAGCAAATTGGCAATTTGTTAAACTCTAAAGGGTTAAGCCTCACAACAGCCGAATCTTGTACTGGCGGGTTGGTTTCTCACCGATTAACCAATGTGGCTGGTTCTTCTGCTTATTTTTTGGGTGGTGTTGTGGCGTATTCTTATGAAGCCAAAGTTGCTTTTTTAAATGTAAGTTGGGATACCTTGCAAGAGTTTGGCGCAGTTAGCCAAGAAACGGTGATTGAAATGGCGCGCGGCGCTCGCATAGCCTTTAAGGCTGATTTGGCTGTTTCAGTCAGCGGGATAGCAGGACCAACAGGCGGTTTACCCGGAAAGCCCGTTGGCACCACTTGGGTTGGTTTTTCAGCCGCGAATGGAGATTGGGCTCGTCGCTTTGTATGGAGCGGTGACAGAGAGCAAAATAAAATTGCTTCGGCAGAGGCTGCCCTTCAAATGATATATGACTATTTGCATAATACGATCACTAACCAACCATGACTCAATTAATTATGATTTCTGCCATTGCAGAGTGGCAAGCCCTTCAAAAATTAATTCCTGAAATTAAATACCAAAATAGCCCTTACGGACAGTATTTTTCTTATTCCATTCATCAACAACCGCTGCTCTTTTTTCATAGCGGCTGGGGGAAAATTGCTTCAGCCGCCGCGATGCAATATGTCATTCATCAGTGGCAGCCCAAATTAATTATCAACCTTGGCACTTGCGGGGGTTTTGAGGGTGTTGTGGAACAAGGTGAAATTATTTTGGTTGAAAGAACATTCATCTACGATATTGTTGAATTGATGGGTGATTTTGGAGCGGTGCAATCGTTTTTTAACACGGAACTCAACCTGTCGTGGAT
>CAYOGW010000061.1:0-12678 GCA_964403635.1 uncultured Anaerolineaceae bacterium
GGATACTCACCCGCCACAAAGGGCTGCCCGGTAAGCATTTCGTAAATGCTGATATAGCGCTGGCTGGCCGCTACCCAAAGCGAATTTGGCATGGCAGGAGGCTCCCCCTCGCCCCGATAACCCTGTTCGGCATAAGCCATGCGTACAAATTCCTTGTCAAAGTTTTCTGGTTCTTTGCCATGTAAAAAACGGCTCTCATAACTATCCGCTTTCCAAAAACGAGATGAATCAGGAGTATGCACTTCATCAATTAAAATTAATTGGTTGTCTTCAGAAATTCCAAATTCATATTTGGTATCGACCAAAATTAAACCGGCTTGCAGCGCAATCGCTTGCCCGCGTGCGAAAATGGCTAAGGCGGCGTTTTGCACTTCTTCCCAGCGGGAGGCGGTTAATCGTTTTTGCGAAACCACCTGCTCGGGAGTCAGCCGTTCGTCATGCCCGCTGGGGCCACCTTTGGTGGTGGGAGTAATAATCGCTTGGGGCAGCGGCTGATTCTTTTTCAGCCCATCTGCAAAACGGTAACCATATATTTCTCTTTCGCCGAGTTCATACCGGCGCCACAAAGCGGTGCTGGTGACTCCGCTAATGTAGCCGCGCACAATGACTTCGATGGGCAGCGGCTGGGCATTACGGACAACGGCGGCGTTGGGGTCCGGCAAGTTAATTAAATGATGGGGGAGAATATCGCTCAGCTGATTAAACCACCAAGCCGAAAGTTGATTAAGCACTTGCCCTTTGTATGGCACACTTGCCAAAATTCGGTCAAATGCCGAAAGGCGGTCTGTAGTGATGATTAATCGTTGATTTTCGGTGAGGGGATACCACTCGCGCACTTTTCCAGCCGCTTTATTGCGCAAGGGTAAATGGCTTTCATTAAAAGCCTGAGCAAGTTGGCTAAATATTTCTTTTTCTGAAATCATTAATTAAAGCCCCGCGGCATAGTGAACGCCGTTTTGAAAGAGAGCCAACCCGTTCTGGCCGCTTATGCCGCGGGTGCGCTGGGGGTGCTGATAAGCATAGATATGATTTTCGGGATGCGGCATTAAACCCAAGACATTTCCTTCCGCATTACACAAGCCTGCCACATCTTGAAAGGAGCCATTCGGGTTTAGCGGGTATTCTCCGCGGGCGGGCGAGCCGTTGGGTTGGGCATACATGAGCGCAATTTGGTCTTGGCTCATTAATTGGTTGATACGAGTTGGATTTGCCGCTTGCAAGTTGCCTTCCCCATGCGCGATCGGGCAATAAATCAGGTCGGTTAATCCTTTGGTCCAGACGCAGGTTTGAGAAACCGGCACCATGTTGACCCAGCGGCATTCAAAATGCCCTTGCTGATTAAAAGTTAAAGTGATTGGGTTGTTTTCTTCTTTTTTGCCGGGTAACACACCCGATTTAACCAAAGCCTGAAAGCCGTTACAAATGCCGATGACGGGTTTTCCGGCAGAAATAAAAGCGTTTAACTGTTCTTCAAAATAAGTATTTAAATCTAATGCCAGTAGTTTGCCAGCGCCAAGCGCATCGGCATAAGAAAAGCCGCCCGCCAAAACCAACATTTGAAAGTCTGAGAAACGCTGGGAACCAGAGCGAAGTTCATTTAATGGAATACCAACCGGTTTTGCGCCAGCCAGGCTTAAGGCTTGGGCGACATCACCATCTCGGTTTGTCCCTTGGGCTTGCAAAATTAAGGCTTTTGGTTTCATGGGTTCCCAATCTTTATCATTAAAGCGGAGTTTGCCAAGCTTGCAACAGTTGATGAACGGATAAATCTAATACTTTAAATCCGTGCACTAAAAAATTTAAGTTTTGCTTTTCGGTTACTGTTCCCAGCCAATAAAGCGGCTGGTCTTTCATTAATGCCAAAAATTGCTCTTTGTGGTTTGGAGCTACTTCCACCAAAAGCGTGCCGGTAGTTTCGCCAAATAAAATGCGGATTTCATCATCCCACAAGTTTGATTCAAGCTGCATGCCAAGCCTGCCCGCGATACACATTTCGGCGGCGGCAACCGCCAACCCGCCTTCAGAAAGGTCGTGTGCTGATTTAATTAATCCCTGTTGAATGGCTTGGTAAAGGGTTTCATACACCTGCGGCATTTTTGAATTGAGTTTCGGAGTCGGTTCGCCGGATGACTCTTGACAAATTAGATCAAAATGAGAACCGCCAAAAACTGGCTCAAAGTGCCCAATAAGAAAAATTTCATTTCCAGCTTGTTTTAAATCCATGGTGATGGTTTTTTCTACATCTTCAATCACGCCGAGGGCAGAAATTAAAAGCGTTGGCGGAATCGCATGCCGCTGCCCATCTGCACCGAGATATTCATTGTTAAGCGAATCTTTACCGCTGATAAAGGGGACCTGAAATAAAAGCGCCCCATCATGGCAGCCGCGGATGGCTTGAACAAGGCTGCCCATGGTTTCTGGGCGTTTGGGGTCTCCCCAGCAGAAATTATCTAAAATGGCAATTCGGTTGGGGTTTGCTCCCACAGCCACCGCGTTACGAATGGCTTCGTCTATCACAGCCAACGCCATGGCATACGCATCTTGCTGACCGTATTCAGGATTAATGCCATTGGAAAGTACAATCCCTTTTTTACCCTGTGTGCCAGCTGGCTTAATTACCGCCGCATCAGATGGACCATCATTTTGAACGCCAGTCAATGGTTTCACCACTGTTCCGCCTTGCACTTCATGGTCATAAATTCGAATCACAGCCGCCTTGCTGGCAATGTTCGGGTGTGCCAGTAGATTAAGCAACATTTGATTGGGTTCTACTTTGGGTGTTTTTTGAATCGAATAAGCCGTTGAGTTTTGGATAACGGCGGTTAATTGTTTTTGTGGCAAGCCATCGTGTAAAAATTCGTTTTCCAAATCCAAAACGGTTTTGCCACCATAATTCACCACCAAGCGACCATTGCCCGTAAATACGCCAATACAGGTTAATTCTGTGTCGAACATTTCGCATAAGCGATTCAATTCATCAATATGGTCCGGAGAAACAGCCAACACCATGCGCTCTTGTGCTTCAGAAAGCCAAATTTCCCAAGGGGCCAAGCCTGGGTATTTTAATTTCACGTTTTGCAATTCAACTTCAGCGCCAATTGTCGAAGCCATCTCTCCTACCGCCGAGGACAAACCGCCAGCGCCGCAGTCTGTAATATCGTTATATAACTTTAAATCTCTGGCGCGGGTAATTACTTCAATTAATCCTTTTTCAATAATCGGGTCACCAATTTGAACCGAAGCGCCTGAAACCTCGCCCGTTTGAGCATCCATCGTCATCGATGAAAACGTTGCGCCGCGCAAGCCATCTCGCCCGGTTCTGCCGCCAAGCACTACCACATAATCTCCGGCTTGGGGATTTTTCTTATGGAGACCTTTTGGCGCGATACCCACACAACCACAAAAAACCAAGGGATTAGCGGTATAACCGGCATTAAATAAAATAGCCCCGTTCACTGTTGGAATGCCAATTTTATTGCCATAGTCTTGCACCCCAGCCACCACACCACTTTGAATTCGGCGCGGGTGTAAAACCCCTGCTGGTAATTCTTTTGGATTTAAATTTTGTGGACCAAAACAAAGAATATCAGTATTGGCGATGGGTTTGGCCGACACCCCCAGCACATCCCGAATCACTCCCCCCACGCCTGTGTTCGCGCCGCCAAACGGCTCAATCGCTGAGGGGTGGTTATGCGTTTCTGCTTTAAACGAAACTTCAAATTGATCATCAAAATCAATAATCCCTGCGTTATCCACAAAGGCAGAGATTACCCAAGGCGCGTTAATTTTGTCAGTTGCAGCTTTTAAATACGTTTTAATTAAACTGTTAATGGTATTGGTTTGATGATTTTCTTCAACAGTAACCAACGCTTTAAACGTTTTATGTACACAATGCTCACTCCACGTTTGAGCAATGGTTTCAAATTCAATATCACTTAATTCTCGATTAATTTTTTTGCAATAAGCCTGAATGGCTCGCATTTCCGCCAAATCTAAAGCGGCTCTGCGCTGCGTTGAAAGCGTTAATAATTGTTCATCAGAAAGCGCTTGCAGCGCTATCTCTTCTATCGCATTGCTGGATTCAATTTGTGCTGGAAATGTTGGGAAAATTTCTCCAGCGGTCCAATGTTGAATAACATCATTCGCTAGCAATTGTTTGGCCAGCAACTCTGTTTCAGCCACAGTTAACCCTTCAAGTTCGTATCGCAGCCCGGTTGCGGCCCGCTCTACTCCTGTAAATCCCAACTCGTGTGCCGCGCGGACAATTTGTTCAGCGACCGGATCTGTTACACCTGGACGATAGGCTACTTCTATCAAATCAGGTCTATGCGTAACCGTTTCTTGTTTAATTTCGTCACAAGCAAACGCTTGCGTAACCGCATCACTTAAAAGTTTGAGGGCCAATTGTTGCAAATTTTGTGCAGACAATTGGCCCTCAATAAAATATAAATCTTGGCAACTCACTCTTTTTAAATTAGAAAACCCCAGCGCTTGTGCATCGCCAAGACATCCCGCAGAACGAGGGTCTGAATGTTTAAACCGAACCACAATGCGATAAATATTCATCCTTTTCCTTTAAGAAAACGGAGCGATTGTACTTTAATTAACTTGTCTAGTCAACAATTTGTGCGGTTTTGTAATTATCATTTTGGCTTGCTGTACTATAATTCATTGTATGACCATAACCCAATACGGTAAAGTACAAACGGCTATTTTGCCTTCTATCTTGGAAATTCCAAGCGTAATTAATACCTTAGGCTTGCCTATCAACCAAGCGACATTGGTCTTAGTTGGCGGAGCGGGCGGCATGTCTGAAGAGCAATTGGCACAAACCAATCGCTTTTTTGCAGATTGGATAGCCCCTTTCGTCATCCAAAATAATTTGGTCGTGGTAGATGGCGGCACCGATTCGGGCATAATGAAAGCCATGGGCCTCGCCCGAGCAGAGCACAAAGCTCAATTTCCATTGGTTGGTGTGGCAGTAGAGGAGTTAATTAAAAACGACCCCTCTTTAGTGCAACAAAATCACTCTCATTTATTATTAGCCCCCGGAAAAGATTGGGGCGACGAAGTTCCGCTGCTCAGCCGCACCGCTACTATTATTGCCGGTCAACAAAAATCACTCACCTTGCTATTTAATGGTGGTCAAATTACATGGCAAGATGCCGAAGCCAGCATAAGCGAAAATAGACCTGTTTTAGTCGCCGAAGGCTCAGGCCGTGCCGCGGACGATATTTCTCAAACACAAACTGGCACAAAAATAGATATTCGAGCTATTAAATTAATTCAAACTGGCTTAATTCGTGTGGCAAACCCTTATTTAGAACCACAAAAATTTATGGAACGAATTAAAGAAACCTTTCAACTTTAAATTGGAGATGCGATGACAGACTACAAAACCTGGGTGGAAAAAGACTACCATCAGTTACACCCTACCTACCACCCCAAAAGCCACGCCGAACCGCTTGTCATTGAACGCGGAGAAGGCGTGTGGCTTTACACCGTTGATGGTAAAAAAATTTTAGACGGCATGGCAGGCTTATGGAATGTCAGCGTGGGCTATGGGCGTGAAGAATTGGCTAAAGCCGCCTACGAACAAATGAAAAAAATGGCTTTTACATCCAATTTTGCTGGCATGACCAACCTGCCTTCTATTCAGTTGGCTGAAAAATTAGCAGGCTTTGGCTACAAAAACCTAAACACAACCTTTTTCACATCCGGCGGTTCAGAAGCCAACGACTCAGCGTTTAAAACTGCGCGCTATTATTGGAAGCGCAAAGGCAAGCCCGGCAAATATAAAGTCATCGCTCGTAAAGGCGCTTATCATGGGATTACCCTAGCAACCACATTTGCAACGGGTTTAGAAAAATATCAAACCATGTTCGGCCCGGCGATGGAAGGCTTCATTCACATCCCAGCCCCCAACACCTACCGCTTTGAAGGGGACCAAAAGGCTGGAGAGACAGTTGGTCAAGCAGCCGCCCGCGCTTTAGAAGAAGCCATCCTGCAGGCCGGACCCGATTCGGTAGCCGCTTTCATTGCCGAACCGGTGATGGGCGTTGGCGGCGTGATGGTTCCACCCGATGATTATTTTCCGCTCATTCGGCAGATCTGTGATAAATATGAAGTTCTATTAATTGCTGATGAAGTAATTACCGGCTTTGGCCGCACCGGCGAATGGTTTGCGCTTAGTCACTGGAATATTCAACCAGATATTGTCTCATTTGCCAAAGCCATCACTAGTGGTTATGCGCAGCTCGGCGGCATCCAAATTTCAGATGAAATACGCGAAAGCATGGAAAGCGCCCCCGAAAACGAACCGTGGATGCATGGTTACACCTACTCTGGACATGCGATGGCGTGCGCGGTTGGCTTAAAAAACCTAGAAATTATGGAAAAAGAAGACTACCCAACCCGCGCAAAAACCTTAGGTATGCGTTTATTAAACGGATTAAAAAGCCTAGAAGATTTCCCCTTTGTTGGCGATGTCCGCGGTTTGGGCTTGGTCTGCGGGGTAGAAATTGTCTCCAATAAAGAGAGCAAGCAAGCAGACCCAATCATGACAGCGCGAATATTTAAAGCGGCGCAGGCTTTGGGATTGCGCACCCGCCCGCTCGGCAATGTCTTGGCTTTTTCTCCGCCTCTTTCAATTAATGAAAACGAAGTGGATGAAATTGTTTCTCGCTTGGCTGCCGCGATGGATGGCATTTCACATTAATTAACCTTTTCTACTAATAAAAATAGCCAGCGATTAATCGCAGGCTATTTTTAATTCTCAATTAAGTTCACTTCAACTTCCGCGGATGTAATGTTCTAATTGAGAGATCATAAATTTTTGCTCATGAATAATTTCTCGTAAGACATCTCGAATAGAAATTAAACCCAACAGTTTATCATCGTCAATAATCGGCAAATGTCGAATATTCTTTTCTGTCATTAATGCCATACATTCTTCTAAAGACTGCTCTGGCTTCACATACAAAACTCTGGCTGTCATCACTTCTTTTACCAATGTAGTAGCAGATGTTTTACCTTTTAAATCCACTTTTCGAACAATATCTCGTTCGGATAATATTCCAACGACTTTATTTTCTTCCATTACCAGCAAAGCACCGATGTTGCTTTTTTCCAACATTTTTAAAGCAGAAAGTATGGTTTCACCCGGTTTTGTATATAAAATTTCGGTATGTTCGCTTTGCTTTAGAAGGTCTTTCGCAGTTGCCATGCTCTTCCTCCAGTTGGTTTTAATTCAGTTTACATTGTACTCACAGAGATGTCAACAAAAGGAGCGCTTACGCGCTCCTTTTGCTTTATTTACTATTCAGGTAAGAAAGCAACTTCAACGGTCATACCCCAGCGCAGAGCAGAATCTTTCTCATCCAATTTAATTTTCACTGTGTAGATCACATCCCCCCCTTGCGATTTAAACGACTGCCCTATGCTTTCAACTGTACCCATTAACACAACGCCTTCTAGCGCGTCGGGTGAAATTTCAACTTTTTGACCCTCGCTTACATTAACCACTTCAAGCTCTGTTAAATCATTGGTTTCAACATACCAATTGCTAAAATCTGCCATTTGAACCGCCCATAACTCCGGGCCAACAAATTGACCGATTTTTACATTGACATCCGTAACAACGCCATTAAAAGCAGCCACCAAGGTGTAATTGTCTAAGGCATTTTGCGCCGCAGCCAGCTGAGCTGTGGCATTGTTTAATCGCGCTTCAAGCACAGCCAAGGCATCGGCATCGGCACCAGCGCTGGTTTGGTCAAATTTTCGTTTGGCTTCTGCTTCAACGCCTAAGGCTGCATCTAACTGAGCACGCAAGGAGTCTTTTTCTCTTTGCTTGGCTTGTAAAACGCGAAGCGCTTCGTTGTAATCATCTTGCGCTTTGATTAAATCATCTTCAGCAGATTTACGGGTTGCATTGTCTTTATTTAAATCTTTATATTTGTTAAATTCAGTTTGCGCGTCGTCTAATAACTCTATGCGGTCTTCTACATCCGCTTGGGCATCATCAATTTCATCATCGATGCGGTCCAAATCAAGCGCTTCCCATGCTCTTTCGGCAGCGGCGCGAGCAACTTGGGCGTCTAAATAAGCTTGCCATGCCTGAGCATTGTTTAAACCAAGCGAGCGCTGAAACACGTCGTAGGCTTGTTGAGCAGCGGTTAATTCTAGGTTGGCAGCGGCTAAGGCAGCTTGGGCTTGTTCTTGGTCTGCCAATTTAATTAAGATGTCACCTTGTTTAACGGTCTGCCCTTCTTTAACGAGAATTTCTTCTACCGAACCGCGAGTGGCAAACGATAACTTCACATCTCGCGCGGGGACGATGTGCCCTTCAGCTAGAACCAGTTCTATGGTTTCTGCCGAAGAAGCTACAGGGGTAGCCTGCTCGCCGGTTGCACATCCAGCTAACAACAAGCTCAAAATCAAAATAAATAATCCAACTTTAAACGGTTTCATAGTTCCTCTTTCTTTTATTCGTAAGCCAGCACTTCACGGATGGTTAATCGAGCCGCGTTGCGTGCCGGTAAAACACTGGCTAAAACTGAAAGGATAATGACCAATGCCATCCAGATGGCGTAACCAGTGAAGGTAAATAAAATGGCAATGGGTGTTTCAAAAATAGCAATGCTAACAATGGTTGCAAGCAAGTAAGTAAATGGTATAGAAAGCAATGACCCCAAAACCCACGAGATGCCGCCAATGACCATGCCTTCGACAATAACCATGCGAATAATTTCGCTATCTACCGCACCAATGGCACGCATGATACCGATTTCGCGGGTGCGTTCCAACACATTCATACCCATTGTGCCGGTTAACCCCATCGCCCCCACTGTAGCGGTTAATAAAGCCATAATTAATAAAAATGTAACCAAAATGCTTAAACTTTCAGAAACTGTGTCTAAAGTAGCCAAGCCTGGGCGAGAATCGCGTACTTTAAAACCTTTGTCCCTAAAGACAGTATCTAACTGCTCGGCTAACTGCTCCTGAAATTCTCGGGTGTGGGTTTGGCTGGTTATTCGATAGGAATAGGCCCGGTTAACAAGGTTTTGGTCGCGACCTAGGTATTCATATGGCGTGTAAGCCAAAATACCTTCTCGTCCCACAAATTTAAATATGCCAACCACTTGCCATTGTTCTTTTCGGCCATCTACTTTAAGGGTAATAAAATCGCCAGTCTTTAAACCCGGCAAAACTGAAATGACCGATTCGCTAATGGCTAACTGCCGCACATCTCCAGCTTCAATCCAACGACCCTCCGTCAATAATGGATTAATTAATTGCGTATCGGAAGGCGGACCCATAATGTTCAAATTTTCTGCCGTGGTGCCATCTGGGTAGAGCAATTCAGCACCAACAAATAACCAACCTTCGGCATCCGTTACCCCCGGAACCTGCATTGCCAATTGTTTTACTTCTCTTAATCGGTATGGGTTATCAAAATCAAGGGTTACATCAGCTAAAAAGTATTGACCAATGGTATTGGTATATTCATTTAATGTTTCGCGCACATTAAACACAGCGATAAATATCGCGCCGCCCATGGTTAATGTAAACAAAGTTAAAATTAATCGTCCGCGCCGCCGAAAGGTATTTCTTAATGAAATTAATAAAGGTCGAGGCAGATGGATTCCCCGCCGATTAAGCCAGTTGGTTACGCGCAGTTGAAGCCTCTCCCAACGGGATTCGCCTTGCTGGCTCCCGAGCGGCTTTTCTCCTGCTTCGCGGGCTAAATCTCCGCTGATGGCTTTCAGCACCGTTACCCGAGAGCCATTAACCACTGGAATAAAACCAGCCGCCAAAGGCACTAATATGCCGACTGCAATTTGAATTACAAAAGCCATTGGCACAATGCGGTAGCCGAGCAAAGTAAAACTTAATTGGTCTGAAATAAACCAAGCCAGACCATACGCTCCTTGCCCACCTAAGGGAACTGCAATTAACAAAGCCAACACCCCAAAGGATAAAATTAATGCCAAGTACATCACAAAGATTTGGCGGTCCCGCGCGCCAACCAACTTCATCACACCAATATGGCGCAAATGCTGATTTAATAAGGCACTTAAGGTATTGGCAATTAATGAGCTCGAAAGCAAAACAATTAAAATACCCAATGCCATTAATATCCCTAAAACGGCATTAACTGTAGAAGCCAGCGGATGCTCATTGGTCATTGCAAAACGGGTGCGATAAACGGTATAACCCGCTTTTTCAATTTTGTCTTTTACAGCCGTTCCAAATGTGCGAATTAATTCGAGATTATTATTGTTATCTACTACTGTAATAAACAACCGATTAAATAGCTCTGGCTGGCGCAGGGTTTGCAAGGTTTCAGTGCTTATATAAGCGTAAGGCGGAGCTAAAAAATCACCCGCGCCAGTGGCAACATCTTGCACAACCCCAACCACTGGCAAAACAGTAACACTACCGTCGGGCAGTTGAATTTCAAGTTCTCCGCCAGTGGCAATAATAATTTCATCTTGAACTTCTTTTGAAATCGCAATTTCACCTTTTTTGGGTGAGCCATCTCCAGATAAGACCGTTAGTAAATTAACTTCATTTTTTTCAAAATCATCAAAGGCAACAATATCAACCGAGGTCCATTGGGTAGCACCGGCGGGTCTTAGGCGTACATTAAATATCCTGCGCGCTTCAGCCGATTTAATCCCTTTGAAATTTCTGAGAGTCTCTAAAAAGCCCTGGTCAAAATTCTCTGTGCGCATCTCCATATTAGCTGGCAAGTTAGCCGCATAACTTATGCTCATATCATTTGAGATAATGGCATAAGCACCAGAGATAACCCCAATTGAAAACACACCAACCGCAATAGAAAAAACGACCAAAGCGGTACGCAGTTTACTATCTACAAGGTCTGAAAATACTTTTCGCCAACGTGGTCTTAACATTATTTACTCTTCTTTGAACGAGTTGAGATTAATTTTCGCGAGTCAACAGAGCGGTTTTTCCCCAAACGGTTTTGAACCATTTGACCAATCGCCGCTTCCGTTAACGGGGATTCATTTAATAAAGCCAAAAATTCCGCTCTGGGCAAGGCTAAAACTTCTACTGGCCCAGCGGAGGAAGCTCGCACGCTGGCAATGGCTTTGCCGCCGCGTAACAACTCTATCTCCCCAAAAAATTCACCGCGCGATAAGCTCGAAATTTCAGCTTTTTTTGATTTTTCAGCGCGCATGACAATTTCGACTACGCCGCTGGATATCATAAAAAAATCGTTCACAGTTTCTGCTTGGCGAATGATTGCTTCACCAGCCTGAAAAACCTGAGGTTTGGTTGCTTTGGCTACTTCAAGCATTTTTCGATGACTTAATAATGGCAAAGCCAAAGCTACTGTTTCATCCACCAATTCCCCATCTGAAATAATGATGGTGCGAGAAGCCTTCTCTGTTAAAGATGGGTCATGCGTTACCATCACCACCGTTTTTCCTTGTGCCACTAAACCTTGAAATAATTCAATGATTTGATCAGCAGAACGAGTATCCAAATTACCCGTGGGTTCATCTGCTACCAAAACCGAAGGGTCGGTTGCCAAAGCACGAGCAATGGCAGTTAATTGTTGCTGCCCAGTAGATACGGCGGATGGCAGCTTATGGGCTTGTTTTTCTAAACCAACCATTTTTAACAATTCCATTGCGCGGGCAGGTCTTTCATCAAATGCCAGCATATTCACATAATCCATGGGCAGCATTACATTTTCTACCAAAGTTAACATGGGCAGCAACTGAAAGAACTGAAAGACGATGCCCATGTTTTTTCCACGCCACAAAGAACGCTGACTTTCGGTCATCGCGTACAAATCAGTATCAGCAATAATTACTTTCCCCGCTGTAGGATGATCAATGCCGGTCATCATATTAAGCAATGTCGATTTACCGCTGCCAGATTTGCCCACAATGGCTACAAATTCACCACGCTTGAGGGTTAAATCAAGCCCTTTGAGCACGGTAAATTCACCAGCGGCGTTTTTAAATACTTTAACCACACCTTGCACATCAATCATAATATCTGATGAAACGGAAGAAAGGCTTGGCTGAGTCAGGCGGCTCATTGATTCTCCTCATTGACTAACTCACCATCTAAAATGGTTAGGTGTCTTGTAAAGCGAGGCGCGAGGCTGTTGTCATGCGTAACCATGATGATGGTTTTGCCGCGCTGAACCAGTTTTTCAAACATATCAAAAATATGGTCAGCCGTGACCGAATCGAGGCTGCCGGTTGGTTCATCTGCCACAATGATATCGGGATCATTGGCTAATGCGCGGGCAATAGCAACCCGTTGCTGCTGGCCGCCTGAAATAAAAGCGGGTAATTTATGAGCGTGTTCTTCAATTTCTACCAAACGCAATAATTCTAAAGCCCGCGCACGGCTTTCACCCACACGATACAAACCACACAAGTCCATTGGAATTAGAACATTTTCTAACAGAGAGAGCATGGGCAAAAGTTGAAAAGATTGGTAAACAACCCCCATGGTTTGGCCTCGCCACAACGCGCGCTCATTTTCACTCATCGCGTGAACATCAATATCTGCGCGATCTTGGTGATAAAACACTTGCCCACCAGAGAGATTATCTACTCCGGTGAGCATATTTAATAAGGTAGTTTTGCCCGCGCCAGATTTTCCAACAATCCCTAAAAATTCACCCTT
>CAYOGW010000061.1:12778-15352 GCA_964403635.1 uncultured Anaerolineaceae bacterium
TGCGTTGTGTCTTTTAAGTTGCGGGGACAGGACTCGAACCTGCGACCTCCGGGTTATGAGCCCGACGAGCTGCCACTGCTCTACCCCGCGTCAGAAACTGAAGTATACCGCAGGGACAAAGCCGCGTCAAGGACTGACTGTTAATTCGATGCTAAATAAATAAGCCGTGCCCGCAATTCGGTCGTCGGCTTGGCGGGCGATTAATCGAACCGGCGTTTTGCCAAATGAATTGTATGGAATGCTGGCTGTAAAAGCTTGATAATCTCCTGTTGGCGCTTCAAACAAGACAATACGAGAGCCTAAAATAGTCCCGTTATCATCTAACAACTCAAATATAAGGGGGCTATTGGTTAAGGGATTAAACTCACCAGAGACTTCAAATTCACCACCGCTAATTTCAGCATCACGCTTAGGCGTTCGCAATAACAAGCGCTCTTGTTCGGGATAGGCTTGTGTTAATTGATTTTCACCGACAGTTAATAACAACAAACGTACAGAATGAAATGCTTGCAAACGCCCGTTTTTATCTAGGGTGCTAATTTGTAAACGCGCCAACTCTGCCGCGCCCGGAATTTCAAAGGGTATCTCCTCTGTAATGCGCAAGTAGTTGCCTTCGGGCGAGGAGGTCTTATACACCTTACGGAAAAGCTCTCTGCCAGATTCGCCAATTAATTCAATGCGTGTTGAGCCGGTGTAATTAGGGTGCAAATAAAAAATTAATTTAATTGGCGACACCACTTTAGACATAGGGCCAGGCGCAACAAAACGAATTAATATATTGGAACTCGCGTTTAACCCTGGGGTGGCCGTCGCGGTTGGGAATACCACTAAAGTTGGAGCCAAGGTTGGATTAACCCCTGTGGCGTCCGCAGGGATAACCACCACCTGAATCCAATCGGTTGGTGTAACCTGAGGGGTTTCAACCACGCTCTCAGCGGTTGGAGAAACTTCTTCGGTTACTGAAAGAGGCTGGGGGGAGTCAGCCGGAGGGATTAAATCACAAGAAGAGAGAAAACCCACACTCAGTATCAAAAAGAGAGAAAGAAAGACTTGTTTAATTTTCTTCATAATAATTTTCCTCCCGCAGAAGACTGCGGGAGGTTATGTTTATTATAGTCCGTAGATGTTGCCAAATTTATTTTGAAGGTAGCGGACATACGGCGCGGAATCAATTTTTGTTTTTACCACGCGTTCAACCAACTCTTGTGGTTCGTACTTACGGCCATATTGATGGATTTTTACCCGCAGCCAAGAAAGCAAGGATGAAAAATCACCATTGCGGATTTGGTCATCAAGGTCGGGATTAGTGGTTTTAAATTTTTCCCATAACTGAGCAGAAATTAAATTACCCAACGCGTAAGTTGGAAAGTAGCCATACAAGCCCCAAGACCAATGTATATCTTGCAATACGCCTTTAGCATCGTTCGGCGGGGTTACCCCTAAATATTCTTGCATTTTGCTGTTCCAAATTTGCGGCAGGTCTTTTAATGCAACGCTGCCTTCTAACATGGCTATTTCTAATTCGAGGCGCAGCATTATATGCAAGTTATAGGTGGCTTCATCAGCTTCTACGCGGATAAGTGATGGCTGCACCTTGTTAATGGCTTTATAAAACTGCTCTACTTTTACATTGCTTAATTGGCTCGGGAAAGTCTTTTGCAGTTCGGGGAAATACCGTTCCCAAAATGGCAGCGATCGCCCTACTAAGTTTTCCCATAGGCGGCTTTGGCTTTCATGAATGGCAGAAGAAGCGCCGCTGGCGAGCGGTGTGCGCGCCCAAGTATGACCCACGCCCTGTTCGTACAAGGCATGTCCGGTTTCATGCATGGTGCCAAATAAACAACTACTTAAAAATTTGGTATTTACACGGGTGGTAATACGAACATCATCCATACCAAAAGAACTGCAAAATGGATGAGGCGCAAGGTCTTGGCGACCACGCTTAAGGTCATAGCCAAAATCTTTGGCAACCTTTAAAGAAAAATCTAGTTGGGCTTGTTCGGGGTAGTCTAAAAACAGAAACGAATCATCCACTTGCGGCTGTTTGGCAATGGCGTGAATTAATTCCACCTGTTGGGGGCGTACGGCATTAAATATGGCTTGTACTTCGGCAGTTTTCATGCCGGGCTCGTAATCTCCTAGCAGGGTATCGTAGGGGTGCTCTGTTGGTGGAAAAAAAGAGGTGTATTCTCGAACAAGGTCTATAATTTTTTCGAGATGCGGCAGAAAATGTGAAAAATCATTGTTGCCGCGGGCTTCTGCCCACGCTTGGTTAGCAACCGCAATAACCTGATTTTGTTTCACAATAAATGCAGATGGCACCAACGTTGCTTTATCAAAATCTCGTTGGGTAACTTTAATTAAACGGTTCTCCTCGCCATCTGGGTCTTGCTCGGCAGCCCAAGGGGATAACTCTTCGAGCAATTTACCCACTTCGTTAGATGTAAACATTTGATGGGATATTTTGCCAAGCGTAGCACCTTGTTGACCGCGCGTTTCGGCGGCGCCTTCAGGCATGTAGGTTTGCTGGTCCCAGCCAATTAAGGCGGCTGCCTGATTAATATCGGCCACTTC
>CAYOGW010000061.1:15452-17576 GCA_964403635.1 uncultured Anaerolineaceae bacterium
ACTTGCCAACGTAAAGGTTTGCCTTGCAAAGCCGCCAGCACTTCAGCGGCAATATCATCACCGGCGCGTTGTTGGGCCTCGACGGTTTGAGCGCCAACATGCGGGGTAGCAATCACACGTGGATGATTAATTAAATCAGTAGCCCCGGGCGGTTCGGTTTCAAATACATCTAAGCCAGCGGCGGCAACCTGCCCGCTGTTTAAAGCAGCCAGCAAGGCGTTTTCATCAATCACACCGCCGCGCGCCGCGCACACCACCCGCACACCCGCTTTCATACTGTTAAAAGCGGCTTCATTTAAAAGGTGATGGGTGTCATCTGTCAGGGGGATGTGTAAACTGATGAAATCGGAAGACGCATAGAGCTGAGCCAGCGAAACAGGCTGCGCGCCGCGGCGGGTAATTTCTTCAGCGGGTAAATAAGGGTCATAGCCTAGCACATTCATCCCAAAGGCGGCGGCGCGCTGGCCCAACTCTGCACCAATGCGGCCATAGCCAATAACACCTAAATTTTTACCGTAGAGCTCAACGCCTTCTAACTCTTTTTTGAGCCATTGCCCATTTTTCATACCCGCATCTGCTCGTGAGATTTCGCGACACGTAGCGAGCAGCAGCCCAAAGGTGAGCTCGGCAACCGAGATGCTGGTGGCGACGGGCGTGTTGACAACGGCCACACCACGGGCTTTGGCCGCCGTTAAATCAATATTATCTACGCCCACACCGGCGCGCCCAACAACCTTAAGCTGTGTTCCAGCGGCGAGCAGCTCGGCCGTGACTTTGGTGCGCCCACGAACAATGAGGGCGTGATAATTTGGCAAAATGGTCAGCAGGTCGGCAGCAGAAATGCCGGTTTTGTCATCCACCTGGGCGTGCGGACGAAGGAAGTCGAGGGCGCTGGCATCCAGCCCGTCTGTAATGAGAATGTTGAACATGGCTCGATTTTACCCTTTTTGTACAAATTGCGCAGAAAGGAGGTAGTTTATTAATCCGAATATTTGATTACAAATTAATATAAACCGAGGTTATTTTTGTATAATGAATTTGTTGCGTTTATTTTTTAAGTAAAAAATCAATTTCTTAATCCATCTTTTGGCAATTCATGCAAGGGAAATATTATGTCTTACTCCGTCCATTTCAACACAGCTATCAATATTATTGAAATAAAGGTTGAAGGAACTGTAAATCTTGATGAATTTAAAGAAATCGTCTCACATGGAATGCTTTTAGCAAAAGAAAAGGGGTGTTTTCACATTTTAGCGGACTACCGAGAAGCCAGCGTGATTAATTTATCTACTTTCGAAGTATACAATTTACCCAAATTATTATCAGAAATTTCGTCTCGGGTAGAAACAAGCCCCTATAAATTCAAACGAGCCGTTGTTTTTGCACCAAAAGATATTGCAATCGCTAAATTAGCTGAAACAGTTGCGGTAAACCGCTCGCAAAATGCGAAGATATTTGAAGATATTGATGAAGCAAAAAAATGGTTGATAGGAAAATAACAAATTAATCGATGATTAATTAAATTTCAATTTCTTAATAAAAGGAGTCCAGTATGTCTGACACTGATGTAATGCAACTAAACGCGCGTGTTTTAGAACTAGAAAGAAGAATTGATTTTTTATACAAACACTTAGGCATTCAATATGTAAAAGAATTAAGCGAAGCAGAAATAAAAGTAGCCGAGATATTAAAACAAGGAAATATGATTGAAGCGATTAAGGTCTACCGTGAAATCTACAATGTGGACCTCGCCAGTGCCAAACAAGCCGTCGAAGAACTCAAATCAAAATTAAATTTATAGCATTGTAAAAAATTCATCTCTCATTGACATACCAGAACTTACGTTCTATAATCTCCTTCTATTTAATTAATATAGAAGGAAGTGAACCGTATGAAAACAATGACTTGCAAACAAATGGGCGGGGCCTGCGACACCCCATTCCACGGAAATTCGGCAGATGATATAATTAAAGCGCAAGATGCCCATTTAAAAGAAATGGTTGCCAACGGAGATGAAGCCCACCAAAGTGCTTTAGAAGCCATGCGAGCGCGCTGGAAAAATCCACTAAAAGGCATGGGTTGGTATATTCAAACACAACGGGATTTCGCCGCTCTACCAGAAGA
>CAYOGW010000062.1:0-6610 GCA_964403635.1 uncultured Anaerolineaceae bacterium
AAAACTCAGTAAAACAATCTTGCATAAGTTTTTGGTAATCAAACAGCTTCTTTTTTTGGACATTGTTTACTATGGCTTCTGATGTATTGTCGGTGAATACCCTCAGCCAAGACTCCCACAGAAAATTTAGTTCTGAATACATTAGATTGCCCCCAAATGGAGGATCAACAAAAATGTAATCAAGTGACGCAGATTCTAATTTAATCTCGGTGCTTGATCCGCATTGGGTCAAGCTGTTATTTTTTTGTCTATTAAGATTCATAGCAGAGAAGTCTTTTAGTTTACCAGCCATAACTTTAAGTACGTTCGTTTCGGCAGTTTGAGAAGCAATATAAAGAGTTCCTGAAACGGGACCGTTTCCTCTTTTGCCCATATTGTAACGAGCTAGCTTAGACGAAAGAGTCACCGCAACTGATTGCAATAACAATTTCCATAAAGAAACAGATGTTGAGATCTTGCTAGCGCGAGTGCTAATTTCAGAAAGAATATACAAATTTCTATAAGTATAAAATTGGTGTGCTTGTGTTAGACCGTGACTTTCTTTAGGCTGCTGAGTATTAAATCCATCAGGAAGGAAGTCAGTTGGAAAAAAATTTGGAATATTAAGTGTTTCGATTCTTTGCAATAAATTCAAGTCGAACTTGTTAGGAGTTTTTTCGTACCTACTCTTTTCCACAGTGTAGGTAATTAATACTGGTATTTGCTTAGCTCTTTGTATATTTTTCCCAAGGTTTCGATCAAAGAAAGTCTCCCAAGCCCTTTCAGCCTTGGTTGCATTTGAATTTTTTGTAGGTGATTTTGAAAGGTGGGTGTCGCAAGATGGACAAGGCCAAGTATCTCTAATTTGATTTTCGTCTCTATTTGTCGCAACATCCCAAAACGTCATTTCGTGTCCGCAAGATGGGCAAGTGTAGATATCTGACCAAACAGTATAGTTTATTCGACCTTTTGTTTTTCCATCTTTGTGAATTGTTTCATACATCCAACCAAGTTCTTCTTCAATTTCATTCAGAACATGTTTAGCTTCGTGCTTGAATACACTAAGATCGACGGGTGTGTTGTAGTTATAAGCAATAAAAGAAGCCGCAGGTGAAAGGTCGTTTAAGAGTACTTTGCGAGAACCAAGTCTTGAAATGAGTTTCTCGCCTTCGTAAATTTCGCCGTCGTTGGTCACGCGGTAGCCCAAACTTTCAACCGTATTTTTATCTCCGCATAATTGCGCGGCCACGCCGGTCATGCCGGTGCCGCAGAATCCGTCGAAGATAATGTCGCCTGGTTCGGTGTAATGCAAAATGTAGCGCATAATGGCTTTGTGTGGCACTTTGGTATGGTACGAATGGGCGTTATAAATCGGGTCGTTCTTACCTTCGGAAACGTCCGTAGCGAATGGTTCGCGGTGGTATTTGCTATTGTGCGCGGGTCTTTCTTTCTGCCATTCTTCAATAATCTCAGCCAGAAATGGATTCGGGCAGGCGGTGTAGTAGGGCGGGTCAGAAAGCGCTAGAATATCTTCAATTTCGCCGATGGGAAAGCCTTCGATCTTGCGTGATTCGGGGTCCTCGAGGAAGGTCCGCAGGCGGGCGCGGTAAGCGTCTTTGCGGGTCTGGTCTTCGGGCGTTATTTTATATTCGGCGCGTTCTTCACGAATCAGTTCGGGTTGGGATATTTTTTTTGGCATGGCTTATTTATCTAAATTCAATCGCGTGTTGCGCGCGTCGTGCCCGCGCATGGTTTTCTGAATGTAATCATTAAACCGCTTTTGCAACTCTTCTAGGGTGGTGGGCAATCCGCCAGTCTTAAGCGCTTCAAGTAGTGTATCTACTTCAATGGTTAGTGACTCAATTCCGTGGAAGGCTTGCGAAGCAGAACGTATAAATCCATCGGGGATCGTAATTTCTTCATCTGCCTGTGCCAAAAATGCTTCAATCGGGTTGCGCTCTATAGGGGACATTGCGTCTAGGCTCTGCTTGACCGTCTCACTACCCAAGTTGGTGCGAAGTGCTTGTAGCCAGCGCAACAAAGTATTGTCAAGCCGCTCATCCAGTAATTTAAGAGTTTTATCCGCGTTGATGCCCGGGCTCTTAAAAACAGGGCGCAAACTGCAGGATGGACAAGTGGGCGAATCTTTGAGCAGACCTTCGTGGAAATCACGACAAGTTGGCAGGCTTTGAATCGCCTGTTTCCACGCACTCAATTCAGATGCTCCGCCTGTTCCGAGTAAATCAATTTCCACCAATGCTTCAAGTGATTTCAGGCGTTCATCATCATAAAGCTTCCTGCGCTGGTCATCGCCTTTTGGCCCCAGTGTTAACTGGCGGTGTAGTTCTGCATAAATTTCAATGTAGTCGGTTTTTAATTTTTCCAATTCCCGCAGTAATACATTGGGTTTGAACTGGTTTTCATTTTTCGCGAAATGGCGCAAACCATCTATTAGGGTTTTACGTAGTACTTCGGCTCGCTCAGTCCAGGGGTGCTCAGCTGGTAAATTTGCAGTTGCTACCGCGAGATAGGCAGTCAATGGCTGAATCTGTGAGATGATTTCAACCAACTCAGCTGCCAATTTCATGCGGCCATAGTCACTGATTCCGTCTTTTATTTCTGTCGGGCCAATTTTTAAATTTCGGAGCTTGCCAACGGTATTGTATTTACTTAATTCTTCAAGAAATTTTTTATATCCTCGTAAGCCTGCCATTAACTCAGATGAATTCAGGGTACTGCCCTCTACATCGCTTCCCACTACGGTTCCCTTTTCAACAGCAAATGTTAGGCGGTCAGTGAACAAGGGTGAATTCCAAATGGTCAAACCCAATTGAACACGGCTTTCAAGTCTGGCCACTTGTTCCAATTGAGCATTAACCTTGCTTTGCAATTGCTTGACAGCCTCATCCCGTGTGTTTTCATCGCGAATCAAGCCGGGCTTTAAATCAAAACCTTCGAAGATACTTGCCCATAAGGGGATGGGTAAGGTACGCGGACGTTTATAAAAACGAAAATCCATCAAGTCTTTAAGTGCTCGTGTCACAACCTGATTCAGGGTGTTTGCATCTAACTCTTCACGTCCATCTACATTTAAGACAATATCACCGTTGTAAACCAATGCTAATAAAATAACTACCACCCATTCAGGTTCAAGGTGAAAGAAGATATCTTTCTCAACAGGCGTAATTCCGCCTGCAACGACTTCAATTAATTCACCGCGATTTAGCACCTGATTTTCAGGCTTCGAAGTCAGTATCTGTAGAAATTTTTCTGCGTAGCGAGATTCGTAGGGTCGAATGTTACCGTCTGAGTCAATTAATTCCAAACCTTCTAATACGGTCGTTGCTAAATTGGTACGACTGCGGCCGCCAAGATAATAAATCGCATCCATCGCACTTGTGGCACGTGCGTTCTCTGTAATTACTTGAGAAGCACGTTTGAAATGCGGGTAAGATGGATACCGTTCTTCAAAATCAGGAGAAAGCAAATCTGAGGCAATTAGTTGTAATAATTCTTCTGTTGTTTGGCTTGCAGTATTCTTTGCGCGTTTTAGAACATCTCTAACAGTTTCTTTCTTGCCTTGATATGTAATTTGTAGTCGTTCACTAAAATTTTCACGTAACCAGCGTAGTAGCCCGCGTAAATATTCGTCGGCTTTGTTGGCATATTCTTGGCGATATTCGGTCGAGTCGTTGGCAAGCGCTTTTGATCCAGCATAAAGACGAACCTTTTGTTCAAAAACGTCGTCAAGCCCTGTCAATTCAAGGATTACTTCATCAGGTTTGTGTTCGTCATTGTAGCTTCTTTCGAAGAAGGGTGGTAGCCAGTAGATGTAAAAATCTCTTGGCGGTTGAGCAGTACTGCGTTCATCAGGTGCTCCAAAGAAAAGATAACCCGGCCGAGTGATATTATGTTCGTGCCAAGGCAACTCATAGAACCAGATGTCATAATTGGTTACGTAGGTTGTATCACTCAGATTTAGGGTTTGACGCAAAGCATCAAAGAAATAGCGGTTTAGGTCAGATTTTTCCATGAATTCGCCACGTTCATTAATTTTTGCTTCAAAGTCAACAACTTTTTTTAAGTCGAGGTAATATTGGCCATTTTCAGTATTGTGGGTAAGAAATTGCCCCTGCACTGTCCTCATGATTTCATTAAGAGCAACCTTAACTTGATCTAGCAGGAATTCACCTGTATTTTCTGGGGTCTGTATAAATAAACAGAGATTGTCGCGTAACTCTTCTGCAGTAGCACCGAGAGGTGTAAAGATATCACCTGTTGTTAAGCGATTAACACTCAGTGCATTAATAATGCGTAAAGCAATCGGACGTAGTTGCTCTCGTGTGTATGCATTTTTGATGCGACCTTCCAAGACGGAGCTTTTTTCAATTACATCTGCAATTTCTGGCATACTACGTAGGCTGGCATTATCACGAATAACTGTCCAGTAGTCGTCATATGAAACTAATCCGGGTTGGTCAATAGGCACTTCTTTATCTAATAATTGCCGCATCGCTAAGCTAAAGGTTTTCAGAACTTCTCTTTTTTCGGCAATTGATACTTGTTCGAATGTTGAGATATAAGCCGGATGAATAGGAAAAAGGAGGGCAAACTCATTCAACTTTTCTGCTAAATCTTTATACAGCGGTGTGAATTGGCGTAAATGTTCAGTAATTTGGGCTATTTGCTTATTCGTTTTACTGAGTAAGCGATTAGAAACAACATACGCAATATCTTCGCGTGCAATTCGGATCTGCTCGAAGCGATCACGAACTCGCCTTAATTGTTCAGCGACAAATGTAAAACGGGGTGAGTCGAATAAGGTTTCTTGTATGCCTCCAATGAATCTAAAACGAGTATTTCCTGCGACTTCTCCTAATTCACGCAAAAAGCCCAAGTCCAATATCAAAGCTCGCTGTTCACGTGTTCGTAAATAATCAAGCATTTCATCGACTACTAATAAAACTCCGTGATCAGGATATTTATTTTGAAATCCTGCCATCGCTTCGATAATAGCGTTCTTATTATTCGTAATTTCGTCTGCAGGTGGGAATTTATAAGGTGTTCCCCATTTTTTAAATGCATCTTCTAATTCTTTGATTAGAATATTTCGAAGGCTAGAAGTAACCCCTCCAATCTCAACACGTAACACCTTGAATTTGCCAGCAATTGACAAGGATTCTTCTTGGACTTTGTCATGATTGATTTGTTTTTGAAGATCAGAATATTCCGCAATCGCAGAAATAACGGAGAGCATATGAGATTTTCCTGTGCCGTAGTTACCTACAATTAAAATCCCTTTGTTATCGTGTGGTTTCAGGAATTGAATTTGCGGTATGACCAAATCAATCAACTGTTTAGCCATTCGGTCAGAAATTACATAAGAGCTCACAAGTTCACGCGCATTATCCTGTACATCTGCGTCTCTAAGCTGAATCACGGTTTCAATTGGTTTAAATTGGAAAAGGTCACTGTAGCGCATCGTTTACTCCTATGATATTTACATTTTGTGGGTTTCGCCAAAAGCGATACTGTTTGATTAAAGGTATGCCGTATGACAATACATTATCTTTAAATTCTCCTGGCCATAAAATAATTAGTTTAGTGTGCCGAGAAATTTGCTTAAAAATTAAAAAAGGGTCAAGCACAAACATTGGTTCAAAAAGTAAGTCGATATCTGTGCAAATTACTGGGGCAGAAGGTTTTTTTATTAATGTGTCTGTAATCCAGGAATTAACAATAATTGTTCGGTTACCTCCCTTGATAATGAGCATTTTGCTTAATTCATACCCAATTGAAAATCTTTCCCACTCAACAGGTAATACATTAAGCTTATCAGTTAGTTTTTTTATATCTTGATTAACAAGAAAAGTACATTTTGGTAAGAAATCCTGCGGCATGTTCTCTCTAAATGTTTTGAATAATATTTATTTTACTCTGTATGCGTATTATGAAAACAAATAAATTTTCAATCTATTTGTTCATATTAAAAATATTAAATCTATTTTATAGATTTGTTCTGTTTTGTGCGGATTGATAGATTGCATGAGGGCAAAAAATCCGCTTAGTTAATTTACATCACTATCTGATTAAATTAATAGCGGGTTTTCTTCTGTATAGTGGAAGAAAACTCGCTATTTGATAAAGAGCCACCTGCGAGGATCGAACCCGCGACCTGACGATTACGAATCGTCTGCTCTACCAACTAAGCTAAGGTGGCATGCCCTTGTAATATTTTGGGCGGTCAAAGCGTCGGGATTATACAAGAATTTCACTTAATCCGCAAACGCCGAGAGTACAATAGAACCATGATTAAAGTTGCCATGCTATCCTATCACACCTGCCCGCTGGCCACCCTGGGCGGCAAAGACACCGGCGGCATGAACGTCTATGTCCGTGATTTAACCCGCGAGCTGGGTCGGCAAGGCATCCATGTGGATGTCTTCACCCGTTCGCAAGATGAGCATGTGCCGCATGTGCTGCACGACTTGGGCTATGGCAATCGCGTCGTCCACGTTCCGGCTGGGCCCGAAAGACCGCTTAGCAAAAAAGAAATGGTCGATTACATCCCCGAATTCATCCGCGGGGTAGAGCAGTTCGCCATCGAAAAAAATATTCAATACGATGTCAT
>CAYOGW010000062.1:6710-15136 GCA_964403635.1 uncultured Anaerolineaceae bacterium
GATACCAGCCACTTCTATCCCATTCCGCGCGACGAAGCCAAGCAATACGCCGGTGTGCCTACCCAAGACCGCGTCATCCTGTTTGTGGGGCGCATCGAGCCGCTCAAGGGCATCGACACCTTAATCCAAGCCATGACCTGCTTAGACATCCCCATCGAAGAAAGACCCGTTTTAGCCATCATTGGCGGCGACCCCAACGGAGATGAAGAAAATCTCACCGCCGAAATGGCTCGGCTGCAAAATTTGGTGCAAGAATTAAGCAAAAGTGAAATGATCATCTTCTTGGGCAAGCGCGGGCAAGACACCTTGCCGTATTACTACTCGGCTGCCGAAGTGCTGGTTATGCCCTCGCATTACGAGTCCTTTGGCATGGTCGCGCTAGAAGCCATGGCCTGCGGCACACCCGTGGTCGCCTCGCAAGTGGGGGGGCTGGCCTTCTTGGTCAAAGACGGCGAAACCGGCTTCCATGTGCCCGACCAAGACCCCGAAGCGTTGTGCGAAAAATTAAATATCCTATTAAAAGATGAAGCGCTAAAAAATAAAATGGGCGAGAACGCTGCCAAATACGCCCAAACCTACGCCTGGGAACACATTGCCCACCAAATCACAGCGGTGTATCATCAATTACTTTTCAGCCGCGGCGAGCATATTAATTAAAAATCCTTAAAGTGTTTCAACTTTAAGGATTTTTTCTTTGTGACCTTTGTGGACTTCGTGGTTAATGATTTTAATCTCTAATTTTTAATCAGTTTTTTTACTCTTTTAATTTGACGAAAAGCAGAGTCGAACCCCCCGATTCCTGCGTCTTCATCTCAAAGTGTTCTTTTAGGCTGTTAATTAATTTCGAAAGCTGGCGGTGCCCATAGGTGCGCGGGTCAAAGCCGGGGTCTAATTGATAGAGCGAGTTGCCCAGCAAAGCCAATAAAGCCCAGCCGTCTTCTTGGACAGACATTTCGAAGGCTTTCTCGAGCAAGGGCATTAACTCGGCTTCCTCGCGGATGGGTTCTTCTCGCGCGGGTTCTTCTTTCTTCTTATTGGCAGAGCCGTTGCCATTGGTTTTGTTGGGTTTGCTCTTGTTAACGGGTTTTGCTTTTTTGTGTTCTGGAATTAAATTTTCGGTATACACAAACAAATCACAGGCATTAACAAAGGCTTTGGGCGTTTTCTTCTCGCCAATGCCCATCACAAAGGTGCCGCTTTCTCGAATGCGGGTTGCCAAACGGGTGTAATCACTGTCTGATGAGACAATGCAAAAACCATCTACCACGCCGTTATGCAAAATATCCATCGCGTCAATAATCATGGCGCTGTCGGTGGCGTTTTTGCCAATGGTATAGCGAAATTGTTGAATGGGTTGGAAAGCGTGATAATTAAGCACATCTTTCCAAGAGTTCATGTTGGGGGTCGTCCAGTCGCCATAAATGCGCCGCACGGTTACTTGTCCTTGCTTACCGGTTTCAACTAACATTTGCGGTAACAGGCTACTTTGAGCATTATCGCCATCAATTAAAATGGCTATTTTGTGTCGAATTGTTTTAATAGGTTCTTCAGGCATGGCTTCATTATACTGTACGCGCTTAATTCTTTAACAAATCTTTATGCTTTTTGCAGAGGGGAATAATTCAAACGGGCTATAATCGAATTGAGATTAACCATGACAAAAATATTAATTGTAGATGACGAAAAAAGTATTACTAACCTAGTAGCCGCCTACCTTAAACCAGAAGGCTACGAGGTCATCATTGCCTCCGACGGACCATCCGCGCTGAAGTCGGCGCGCGCTTTCAAGCCAGACCTGTTGGTGCTGGATGTGATGCTGCCCGGCATGGATGGGCTGGAAGTGTTAAACTACTTGCGCCGCGAATCAGATGTCTATGTGATTTTGTTAACCGCCCGCACCGAAGAAACCGATAAGATCATTGGGCTTTCGGTTGGAGCAGATGACTACGTCACCAAGCCTTTTAGCCCGCGCGAGTTGGTCGCCCGCATCAAGGCGGCAATCCGCCGCATGAAAACGGCAGGCGCTGCGGGTGAGCCAGATGTACTCTCGTTTAAACGGATGAAAATCGATGTGGCAGCCCGCCGTGTAACGGTTGCTGATTCAGAAATCGAATTAACCACCTTAGAATTTGATTTGCTAAAAGCCTTGGCAGAAAACCGTGGTCGGGTTTTAACCCGCGCGCAATTGCTAGAAAAGGTGTGGGGCACGACTTATTTTGGTGAAATGCGGGTGGTGGATGTGCATTTGGGGCATGTGCGCCAAAAGCTGGGCGATGAAAGTTTAATTGCAACCGTGCGCGGGGTGGGTTACCGTTTTGAAGATGAGGCGCTGTGAAGAAATCATTTTTTCAGCAATTAAGTGTGCGTTTGTTTTTTGCTTTTTTGGGGGTCATTTTGGTGGGTTCGTTTGTGCTGGTTTCGGTTTCGGGTTTAACCTTACGAAACGCATTTAACCGCCACTTGGGACCGATGATGATGGAAAGCATTAATCAGCCGGGGCCAGGGATGCCGCCCGGTCAAATTAAGGCTGAAATTGCGCAGGATGAGCGATTATTTAGAAACTTTAGAGAAGGTTTTTTTGAAGCGTTGTGGATTGGTGGGCTGGTGGCTGGGTTAATGGCATTAATTGCCAGCATGATTTTAAGCCGCCGAATTTTAGGTCCGATTCATAACCTTTCACAAGCCAGCCAGCGCATTGCTCAAGGCAAGTATGACGAACGGGTAAAAGTGGATGGCGATGTGGAATTGGCAGAATTGGGCAGTAATTTTAACCGCATGGCTGAACAATTGGAGCAAGTAGAAAATATGCGCCGCCAATTAATTGGTGATGTTTCACATGAGTTACGCACGCCATTAACTTCGATTAAGGGCTACATGGAAGCCTTGATGGACGGGGTGATTCCTGCCACAGATGAGGTCTATTCTCAGGTGCACGAAGAAGCCGAGCGGCTTTCTCGCTTGGTGGATGATTTGCAAGAACTTTCGCGGGTGCAGGCGGGGGTTGTGCATTTAGAAAAAGAAGCGCTTTATTTGGATGATATTTTTATGCGTGTAAGCAAAAGGCTCTTGCCGCAATACGAAGCCAAAGGGGTTCAATTAGACATTAAATCAACCAATGAGTTGCCCTCGGTTCTCGCGGATTCAGACCGATTAATTCAGATCCTTAGTAATTTGATGGGCAATGCCTTGCAATACACAGCCGAAGGCGGGCAGGTAGTTGTTTCAGCAGAAGTACAAGAGAAAGCTATGTTCATTAAAGTAGAAGACAATGGGGCAGGGATTGACGCGAAAGATTTGCCGCATGTGTTTGACCGCTTTTATCGGGTTGATAAATCTCGTTCGCGGCAAAAAGGCGGCGGTTCGGGCATTGGGTTAACCATCGCTTATTATTTAGTAGAAGCGCATGGCGGGCGTTTGTGGGCAGAAAGCGGCGGGCTTGGCAAAGGCAGTTGTTTTACTTTTACGTTACCGTTATAAAAAACGCCACCGTTTTGGTGGCGTTTTCTTTATAGTCTTCCCAGCCCGCGCAAGACGCGCTCAGGGGTAAGCGGAAACTCATCGAACCAAACGCCGGTGGCGTTGTGCACCGCCGCTGTAATGGCTGGGGTAAGCGGCAGATAGGGCATTTCGCCCATTCCGCGCGCGCCATACGGTCCAATTGGGTCAGGATATTCTAAAATTAACGATTCGACATGCAGGGGAATATCTAAAATGGTAGGGATTAAATAGGTTGAGAGTTTATCGGTCAGCACACGGCCATTTTTTTGGATGAAATTCTCGAGTACGGCATACCCGGCGGCTTGCACCACTGCTCCCTCAATTTGACCCTGCACTTGTTGCGGGTTCACCGCTTTGCCGACATCATCCGCACAAAGGACATTGATTAATTGAACATGACCTGTTTCAATATCCACTTCCACTTCTACCGCTTGGGCTACATAGCCATAGGCAAAGTTGGGTTCGCTTTTTCCGGTTTGAGGGTCGTAGGGGGTAGTGGCGGGTGGGCGGTATTGAAAGGTTGCCACAGCTGGTCGTTCTTCATTTTCCCATTTTTGCAGGGCTAATTCGCAAGCGCCTTTAATTGAATTGCCCGCCATAAAGGTCATGCGGGAGGCTGAAGCCGAACCAGAGTTATCGGATGTGGCGGTATCGGATACGGCTAATTTAATTTGATTTATGGGCAGGTTTAAGGTTTCAGCCGCAAACTGAGCAAAAATGGTGTGGGCGCCTTGCCCGCAGTCCGCTCCGGCGTGGTGAACAACGGCATACTCTATTTTTTCGCTGCCATGCAATTCCACAGTCGCCCAGCTTTGTTCGGGGTAGCCAAACGAAAAACCGACATTTTTAAATCCGCAGGCAAAGCCCCATCCGCGCTGAATGTGCTTGGCCGTTTTTGTCGGTGACTCGGCTTGCATTTCTACCATTTTTTCCACACATTTCTCTACGACAGGCCCCATGGATACGCCTTTGGGCAATGGTGTTCCGACTGACAGGATAGACCCTTCTTTAATTAAATTCCTTCGGCGAATTTCAATTGGGTCTATTTTTAAGGCTTCAGCCAGCTTGTTCATTTGTTGCTCAGCAGCGAACAAGCCCTGCGGGCCGCCAAAGCCGCGAAACGCACCGGTGACAACATTGTTGGTGTAGATGGCACGGGCGTCAACCCGCACGTTTGGAATTTCGTATGGGCCAGTGCACATTAAAGTGGCGTTTCCTAACACCTTGGTGGATGTGTAAGCATAACCGCCCGAATCCGCGTATAAGTCACATTCAACAGCCAGAATTTTGCCCGTTTGGTCGGATGCCCATTTGGTTTTAATGAAATAGGGGTGTCTTTTGTGGTGCGCGCGGATGGATTCTTCTCGTGACCAAGTAATTTTAATGGGGCGAAGAATTCCTTTTTGGCTTAATCGCCAAGCCGCCAACGCCAGCACAATTTGAACAGACATATCTTCTCGTCCGCCAAAAGCCCCTCCAATGGCTGGGTAAATCACACGGATTTGTTCTTCAGGTAAATTTAGCGCGTGCGCGATTTGTTCGCGATCTTCATGCGTCCATTGCCCAGCTACTTGAACCGTCACACGGCCTTCTTCGTCAATATAGCTGATGCCTGCTTCTGGTTGTAAATAGGCGTGCTCTTGGGCAGGGGTGGTGTATTCGCCTTCTATAACCACTGCTGCATTCTTAAACGCATCTTCGACATTCCCTTTTCGGATGCGGTAATGTGCTAGGACATTCGAGCCTTTGTCTGGGTGCAGAATAGGCGCGGACTGATCTAACGCGGCGAGCATGTCTGTTAAAGGGGTTAGTTCTTCATACTCTACTTTAATTAAATCTCTGGCTTGGGCGGCAATGGCTTCACTTTCGGCGACAACCACTGCTATCTGGTCGCCTTCCCATAACACTCGCTCGGCATGGGGTTTGGTAGAGCCTGGTCCGCATAATACCGGCTGGTCGTTCATGATTAAACCATATTCGTTGTTGGGAACATCTTTGGCAGTGAAAATGGCAATGACCCCTGAAAGCTTTTCAGCGGCGGAAACATCTATTTTACGGATAATCGCATGGGGGTAGCCCGCAAAAAGAATCTTCATGTAGGCTTGATTGGGCAGGTTAATATCACCCGGGTAGAGGGTCTCTCCGGTTACTTTTCCAGCCGCATCAACACGCTGAATCGATTTTCCTAAAATAGCACTCATAAAGACCTCATAAAAATAACCGACAAACAAGACCTTTCGGTCTGCCTGCCGGTTATTTAATTAAACGGTTTGGCAGGTTAAAGTTTTCGTTTTTTAATGATGACGCGGGGAGCGGGTTCATCGAAGGGGGTGTAGCGTGGCACCAACATACGGTAAAGGGATGCGTAGAGCACGGTGACGATGCCAGAAAAAACGATTATTAAGATAAAAGCAAAAAATAGTTTTGCTTTTAAGTCTGGAATACTGCTAAGCCAACGGGCTAGGTCTGCCAATACAGGAATGTAATAAAACTCATTGGGTAATTGTGCGTAGCCAGTAAGCGCAAAAACAAAAGGCCAGCCTTGTTCTATCCCCAAGGCTACCATTTCTTCTGCGCCAAACCAAGAGAGAACGGGCACTAAGATGGCTAGAATTAAACCAATGCCACGCCAAATGGCGTGCGGTTCTTGCATTGGTTTTAGTGAAGGCGGTCGGAAGGTTGAACTTTGTCGAGACATGGTGTTACTCCTTTAAAGTCATTTTGCTGGCGTGTTCTACGGCTTGAATAATTTTATAATACCCTGTGCACCTGCAAAGGTTTCCGGTTAGGGCTTGTTCTATCTCTGCATGGCTGGGCGATTCCTTTTCTTCTAGCAATTTTGCCGAAGACATTAAAAAGCCCGGTGTGCAGTATCCACATTGTACAGCACCATCATCAATAAATGCTTGCTGAACTGGGTGCAATTTTTCGGCTGAGCTTAATCCTTCAACGGTTTTAATTACGGCTTGCTGGGCGCGCGGGGCAGGAACCATGCAAGACATAACGGCTTTCCCATCTAAAAACACAGTACAAGCCCCGCATTCGCCTTCAGCGCAGCCTTCTTTCGCGCCAAGAAAACCACCTTCATCTCTTAATAAATGCAGCAGGGTTTTCTGCTGACCTGTTTTAAAAGTAAAGGCTTGACCATTTATGGTTGTTTTAATTTCAGCTTGGGCGGTAATAAGTTGAGATGTTTTTTGTTGATTAAATGATGTTTCTTGCCCCCAAAGCAAAACAGGGGCGGGCGGCACCCGCAGCGCTGATTTATTTTCTGCCAGTTGGTTCAAGCTGCGGCGGGTAATCACACGCACCATTTCTTTTCGGTAGGCGGCGCTGCTGCGCAGGTCATCAATGGGTGTTGCATCTTGAGCGGCGAGGGCTGCGGCTTCTTCAATTGTTTCTTTGGTTAATGGCTTATTGGTTAAAAATTGCTCGGCGCTTTTGGCATGAATGATGGTCGGCGCGACAGCCCCTAGTGTGATGACAGCTTTGGTAACGGTTTCTGCGGCGCGGGTGAGCAGCACGGCTACATTAATCACAGAAATGGCTTGCGCGCGGCGTAGAGCCAGTTTAATGAAAGTTCCGCGCTGGTTGGTATCCATCGCGCGAAACCGAATGGCAGTTAAAAGCTCATTAGGGGCTAGCACTGTTTTTCGTACGCCGGTGTAAAAATCATTTAATGGCACATCGCGCTGACCGTTAATAGATGTTAAAGTAACTTGGGCGTCTAAGGCCATCAATGGCGTTATGGTGTCGTTAGCAGGCGAGGCGGTAATTAAATTTCCGGCAAGGGTGGCGCGATTGCGTATTTGCGGAGAGCCGACTTCCCAGCACGCCTCTGCTAATAATGGCGCGGAGGCGCGAATGATTTCAGATTGAACGCAATGATTGTGCGTAACCATTGGTCCGATGCTTACCCAGCCTTCTTTATCCATTTCAATTTGGTCTAGCGCTGGCAGGCGTGTAATATCAATTAATTGGTGAATATGAGGGTGCAAGCCACGTTCGAGTTCTAAAATTAAATCGGTTGCGCCAGCGACGATCCTTGCAGTGCCCTGTGATTTCTGCAAGGTTTCTAGCGCATCTTTTAAACTGCTGGGGATGTAGTATTCTTTCCACATAGTTAATAGTGAATAAAATGCAACCGACCCTAAGGCATTAATTGCTTAGGGTCGGTGATTGTTTTAATTATTGTCCGCTGCCTGTAATGGTTTCGGTGCGGCGGTCAAAGGTTTCAACCGCTTGGCGGGAGAGTGTAACCAGATTGCGAATGGCGGCTGGTAAGGCTTCATTGTCAGCCATTGACCCTTCCACGGTATCCATCGCGGCATTCAGTTGGGTCGCAATTTCAAAAAAGGCGGCATCAAAAGCGTAGATTTTTGCCAATTCATCTTCGTTTACTTTAACGGCGTCAAAAAAACCGGCGTAGCCATAGGTTGCATTACGAATTTTATCTGCAAATGTCCGAATTTTAATGGCTGATTTTTCCATGTCATCCATGTAGGCGATACCGCCATTGGAGACCAAATCAGATTGCAACGCAGAAAGCCGCTTGTAGAGTTCTTCAAAGCGCTGCGCAATGGTGTCGCGCATTAATTTGTCGGCGGTGCGGCGGTTATCTCGTTCTATGTATCCGCTGAACCCGGGAACATACGAAAGCAGTTTTTTAAAGATATCCTGCCCGCTGGTTACTTTATCGAAGAAATCACTCATGTTAACCTCCTGCGTGTCTTAATTAAATAGTGGGTGTTCTTGAATTCATTATAGCCTGAGACAAGGGTTATAATCAAGTTTGCGCATTGTCTTGCGCTCTTATATTACGGTTTTCCCCAACGAAAGTTGTTACCTTATCTTTGTTAGGAGATTTTTATGTCTAAAGAAATTAATGAAATATTGGCTTTAATTGAAAATTCAATCCAAGTAGATGG
>CAYOGW010000062.1:15236-17324 GCA_964403635.1 uncultured Anaerolineaceae bacterium
GGGCAGCGCCCCATGGAATATTCCACCAATATGTTGGCGGCGGCTGTGGCTGAAGGTTTTCGCGGGCCGGTATTTATTCAGGGTGATCACTTTCAAATGTCTGCCAAGCGCTATGCCACAGACCCAGAAGCTGAGTTTAATGCCGTTACCGAATTAACTGCAGAAGCGATTGAAGCCGGTTTTTACAACATTGATATTGATACCTCTACTTTGGTAGATATTGATTTGCCAACAGTGCCAGAACAGCAAGCATTAAATGCACAGTTATCTGCTCGGTTTGGTGCTTTTATCCGCTCGATTGAGCCAGCAGGAGTACACGTTTCGATCGGTGGCGAAATTGGCGAGGTCGGCGGGCATAACTCAAATGAAACCGAATTAAGAGCCTACATGGATCAATATCAAGTAGCCTTAGAAAAACTTGCCCCCGGAAAGCCAGGTTTGAGCAAAATTAGTATTCAAACCGGTACTTCGCACGGCGGAACGGTTTTGCCTGATGGGTCAATTGCTCCGGTTAATTTAGATTTTGATACCTTGAAAAACTTAAGTATCATTGCCCGCAAGGACTATGGCTTGGGTGGCACTGTTCAACATGGGGCTTCTACTTTGCCAGAAGAAAACTTTCATAAATTTGTTGAACATCAAGCCATTGAAGTGCATTTGGCAACCAATTTTATGAATATGTTTTTTAATAATATTTCTCCAAAGTTTAAACAAGAGATGTACGCTTGGCTGGATGAAAATGCCGCCGCTGATCGCAAACCTGAGATGACAGACGAGCAGTTCTATTACAAGGTTCGAAAAAATGCCATTGGACCATTTAAGGCCAAAGCTTATGCGTTGCCGAAAGACGAGTTAGAGAAATTAAGCATTGCTTGGGAAGCGCAGTTTGATAAATTATTTGATTTATTAGGGTTGAAAGATACCCGACAGTATGTGGAAAAATACACTCCAACTGTCAAAATTGCCCCTAGTTTGAAAGCCTACCTCGGCGCGGATGTTGAAGAAGATTTGGCAGATGATTTAGCTGATTAATTAAAAAAGAAAGGATGGGCATACTCACTGAGTATGCCCATTTTGCTTATATGGCTTCTAAACAGAACATTCATATTAATCGGTATCAGATTATCCCGCGCGTGTTGATTTTTTTATTTCGCGGCGATGAAGTTTTGTTATTAAAAATTAACAAGCCAACTAGTATATGGCACGGTCAGTTAAATGGGGCGGGTGGGCACATGGAGCAAGGCGAAGACCCGTTGACCGCTGCCAAAAGAGAATTGCTGGAAGAAACTGGGTTGACCGCAGTTTTAAAATTATGCGGGGTGGTGATGATTGACACCGGTGAACAGCCCGGGATCGGATTATTTGTTTTTAGCGGCGAAAACGCCAGTGGTGAGTTAGTTTCCGGCTCGGAGGGGCAAGCCGCTTGGATTAAGCTAGCAGAGCTAGAATCGCTACCAGTGTTAGAAGATGTCCCCATCTTAATTAAGAAAATAAAGTCGCTTTTGACCGATGAAAGCCCATTTATAGGGCGCTCTCATTATGATGCTGAAGGTCGTTTGGTGCTTGAGTTTTCTAAATAACAACCTTCATTGACTTTAACAAAATAGTAAATGTGCTGCCTTCGCCAACCTTGCTGGCGACAGAAAGTTTTCCGTTGTGCTGTTTAATGACTTGATTGGTGATTGCCAGCCCCAAGCCAATGCCGCTAAACAAATCTTCGGAGTGTTTTTCCAAATGGTAAAAGCGACCAAAGATGCGGGTTAAATCATCTTCTGCAATGCCTATGCCTTGGTCAATGACATTAATCGCCAAGTACATTTCTTCTTCATGAATATCAATCACGATTTTGCCGCCATTGGGGCTGAACTTAACGGCGTTGTCTACCAATGCGGTTAAAGCACGCTCGAGTGATTTGGGGTCGCCAGACACTTGCGGCGGAATTCCGGCTACATTAATGTCAAAAGTAAGCAGGTTGGCAGCGGCTTTGTCTTCGTATTTTTCGGTTACTTCACGCGCAATTCGCACCATATCCACCGGCTGAAATTTCGGCAGAATTAAATCCATCTCTTGCAAGAAAAGAATATCATT
>CAYOGW010000063.1:0-17279 GCA_964403635.1 uncultured Anaerolineaceae bacterium
AAAGGGTATACTTAAATTCACATTTAACCCTTTAATTAAAAAACCATGACTCAACCTGAACCCAGCGCCAACAAATTAAGAATCTTAATTGCCGATGATGTTCAAGAAACCCGCCGCGCAACCCGCTTAATGCTGTCTCTTAACCCGCGTGTGGTGGTGGTAGCCATCGCAACAGATGGCGCGCAAGCCGTAGAACTAGCCATGGAACATCAGCCTGATATTGTGATTCTAGACGTTAACATGCCGCAAAAAAACGGTTTAACCGCGTTTAAAGAAATCAGCCAAATGTACCCAGAAACCGGCTGCATTATCATCTCTACCGAAAAACAACTAGAAGTGTTGGACACCGCCATGAACTTGGGCGTGCAAGAATATGTCGTAAAACCCTTCACTGTAGATGAACTCAACGCCGCTGTAGACCGTGTCAGCGAAAATATTCAGCAAAATCGCAACCGCCTCGCCACCGCCCAGCGCATTGTTCAGCCCACCGAAAACAGCCTCGAAAACCTAGCCAATGAATATTTGTTAACAAAACGAGCAGATGATAAAGCCCTGCAAGTCTTTGAAGAATTAGCCGCCAACCCGGCGTGTAAAATTCACTGGTTAAAAAACCTTGCCGCTATTTACCTCCTTCGAGAAGAGTGGGGCAAGCTCAAAACACTGTCTGAACGGTTAGACCAATTAAAACCTTAATTAAGAAAGAAAAACTTTCATGAAAAAAATTGCAATTATTGGCGCGGGTTACGCGGGCATGTCTGCCGCCTACGACCTACGAAAAGCAGGCCACCAAGTCACTCTCTTCGAGTCGGTTAATTATGTCGGCGGGCTGGCCAGCGGTTTTAAAGAACCAAACTGGGAGTGGAGTGTAGAGAAGTTCTATCACCACTGGTTTCAGTCTGATGCGCACATGCTCGGATTAATTAAAGAATTGGGATTATCCGATAAAGTGATTTTTCCCCGCCCAACCACCGTGGTCTACCACAATGGAAAATTTCAGCCATTCGACTCCATCCTAAGCGCGCTCCTGTTCCCAGGCCTTGGTTATGGCGTAGACAAAATTCGCTTTGGGCTGGTCAGTTTATATTTGCGATTAAGCAACAACTGGCAAACCTTAGAGCAATTCACTGTAGATGAGTGGATGCGAAAATGGGCTGGCGAGAAGGCCTATCAACTGGTTTGGGAGCCTTTGGTAAAAGGTAAGTTTGGCGAAAAATATTACAAACAAGTGAACATGGCTTGGATGTGGGCGCGCTTAAAAGCCCGCACGCCTCGCTTGGGCACCTTTGAAGGCGGCTTTCAAGCCTTTGCAGATGCCTTTGCAGAGAAATTAATCGCTCTGGGCGTAGAGATTCGCTTAGAGACACCGGTTACCTTTATTAAACGGGAAACCAGCGAGGCGTTGGGGTTAACCGTTGAAACTTCCAGCGGCACAGAACATTTCGACCAAGTGCTGGTTACTTTATCGCCCAATGCCATGGCAAAAATGACTCCTTCTTTGCCAAAAGATTATTTAGAAGGCTTGCTGCGATTAAAGTCGATGGGAGCGGTGGTCATGGTGCTTTCGTTGAGTCAAAAACTTTCGCAAGAAGGCTACTATTGGTACAACATTCCTAAAAGCGAGGGCTTTCCGTTTTTGGCGGTGGTTGAGCATACCAATTTTGTGCCCGCCGAAAAGTTTGGCGGCGAAAATATTGTTTACATTGGCGATTATTTAGAACCCGAGCACGAATTTTTTAAGCTGAGCCAAGACGAGTTATTAGCCCGCTTTTTACCCAGCCTGCAACGCCTAAACCCCAACTTTAAACCGGATTGGGTGAAAAAGGTTTGGTTAACGCGCACAGCTTATGCTCAGCCGGTCCCTTTAATTAATCATTCCAAAAATATCCCGCCGATTCAAACGCCGATTGAAGGCTTGTATTTCGCTTCGATGAGTCAGGTCTACCCTTGGGACAGGGGCACCAATTTTGCGGTAGAAATTGGGCGCAAAGCGGCGAAGTTGATGCTGAAATAAAAGTGCGATTAATCAAAGGAAGAGGAAAGAAGCGAGAGTTAGTCACTCTTTCTTCTTTCCTCTTTCTTAATTAAACCCTTTCATTAATCTTTCTTTATTTTCTTTTCTTTTACAAACCACATGCGGCCCAAAAAGTTCTCACCTTTAATGAATTGGTGAAAGAGTGCCGCTAGTACGTGCTGACCAATTAACAGCATCAAAATTAACGAAATAATGCCGTGCCAGTCGCGGGCGGGGAAGATATAAAAATCGGCGGGCAAGGGTTGGCCATTGTTGCCAAAAATAATTGCAAACAAATCTGCTGGGAAGGCAATTGCCAAACCCAAACCCGCCATCAGCAAAACAAAAATATACAAAAGGGGATGCACAAATTTACTTAATTGGTCGAGCAATAACTCTTTTTTACCGTCCGCTGGTTTCGCAGAAAAAATTTTGCTCCAGCTTGGGTAGACCCTTAATCGCACAAAATAACGAATAATTGTTAGGATTAAAATGAGAATTCCTAGCACAACATGAACCCCTAATGGGATTAATTTTGTGCCATCATTGGGGCGATTAACCAGTGAAAACAAACCAATGGCAAATGTGCTTATTACCAAAATAGCGCTTAACCAATGGATAACAATTAAAAGATTGCGAGCTGTTTTTTTATTCATATTTCTTTAACAAAAAGGGCGACCAGCGGGCCGCCCTTGCTTTTACTCCCATTTTAATTAACGTTTGCCGTACCACATGCGAGAAAACAAATTGTCCTTAAGGATGATGAGATGGAAAAAGGCTGCCCCAATGTGCAAGACCAATAATCCAAACAAAGTGTAGCCAATATAAGCATGGAAATTACGCGGGGGATAGTCATAAAAATCGAAGCCTGCCGGAAAGCCATTAATAAATATTTCTGGCAAGCCTGCTGTCCGCTCAAGATATAAACCCATCAAAACCATGGCAGCAACAACAATATACAAAAGCCAATGTACCAACCTGCCCACAAAATCTAAAATAGGATAGCCCGTACTGGCAGGGGCTGGGTGCTTTGTAACCAAACGTACGATAAAACGAACAATAAGCAAAAACCCTAAACTTAAACCAGTCATCATATGCAGGTTAAGCATGGGCAATTTCGCAGCATCATTGGGTAGCCAGCCGAGAACCATTTTTCCATAAATTAAATTAAAACCAATTAAAGCGGCCATTAACCAATGAATGGTAACCAATAGGGGGTGATATCGGGTTGGATGTTCAGTCATAGTTTCCTCCTTTTAAAGTAAGAATAAGTATAAACCATAGCCCATTATTAACAAATTAACCCAAGTTAAGAAATTGGCATGTTTCTAACACGCAAAAACACCGCAGGCGAATTCAATTCGAGTAAAATACACAAACTTATTTGCCACCGTCGGGCTTCGGCGGGACCTAAAACACAAGAGGAGAATTATGTCATACCATTCGATTACTTTAGTTGGAAACGTAGGCCGAGACCCCGAAATGCGCTACATCGGCAACGGCACCCCCGTCACCAGTTTTTCGGTTGCTACCAACCGCCAATACACCGCCAGCAATGGCGAAACGGTCAAAGAAACCGTTTGGTTCCGTGTGACCACTTGGGGCAAGCAAGCCGAAATTTGCAACCAATATCTTAAAAAAGGCTCGAAAGTATTGGTTGAAGGCCGCATGACCCCTGATAAAGAAACCGGCGGGCCGCGCGTGTGGAATGCTCCCGATGGCAGTCCGCGTGCCAGTTTTGAAGTAACCGCCAACACCGTGCGCTTCCTCTCTACCCGAGATGACGCTGGTTCAGGCGGTGGACATTCTGGTGGCGATATGGGTGACGGCGGCGGTTTTGTCGGCGCGCCTGATGATGACATTCCTTTCTAAACCAACTCACAGCCTAAGGAGGCCAACATGGCTACTGCGGCCAATAAATCCACTACCGCGCTAGAAGCTTCGGCAGACCTTACGCCAACTTATGCAAACCTAGCCCGCATTGCCCATTCCCCCGCGGATGTGGTGATTGATTTTGCACACTTACTACCTGGCGAACATCGTGCAAAAATCGGTGCGCGTATTCTTATGTCTCCATTAAGCGCCAAACTTTTATTGCGCGCATTAACCGAAAATGTAGCCCGCTATGAAGCATCCTTTGGCGAGATTAATGTTCCCAACGCCTCACTTGCCGAGCAATTGTTTAAACCCATCAACCCACCCGAATCCAACGGACAGGATAACCAAGAATGAATACGCTCGAAAAAATGGCTGAACAAATTCGGCTGGAGTTTGATGCTCAAACAGCGGCGCGAGACCAAGCGCTGGCACGCGCCCGCCAGTTAACCCGTCACTGTTCACAAGCCATTCGGGCGGTCCATCGTGATGAAGAAGATGTGATGGTAGAACAATTAGCAGAAGCCAACCTGCTGGCCAACGCTTTGAGAACCGACCTGCAAGCCTACCCTGCCCTCTATTTTGCTGGCTACACTCAAGATGCGCTTAAAGAATTTGTAGAGGCCAACGCCACTTGCGCGTTAATTAAAAACCAGCCCCTACCCACTTTAGAAGACCTGAATGTAGAGGGCAGCACCTACCTAAACGGCTTAGCCGAAACCATCGGAGAACTACGCCGCCGCTGTTTGGATATTTTACGAAACGGCTACTCGGCAGAAGCCGAACGCCTGCTGACCGCTATGGACGATATTTACTCGGTTCTGGTTACGATGGATTACCCCGACGCGATTACCAGCGGCTTGCGCCGCCAAACCGATGTAGCCCGCTCCATCATCGAGCGAACCCGCGGCGACTTAACCTTTAACCTGCGCGGCGAAGTATTAACGCGGGCGTTGGGCCGCTTAAGTGAACAAATTACCGGAGAAGCTCCACAAGACGGGCCATTACTCAGCCGCTCTAACGCAGAGGATGATTAATTAAAGTGGCACAGAAAAAACGCTTTCGCTTGCTTATTTACGAAAATATTCTCAACCGCTGGATACCAGCTGTTTTTACGATTGGCTTCGTTTTATTTTTGTTTGTAGGCGTCTTATGGGGCTTTGAATGGTATTACATTAATCCGCTAGAAAACCCGCTGCCCACCCTGCCAGAAATTACAGGCATTGTTTTGTTGGTAGCAGGTGGATTAAGTTTATTGCTCACTTTTTTCTTAATATTTGCAAGAAAAAACGCCGCTGTGCAACTATACGCTAACTATTTTAAAATATCTACACCATTTTTACGCTTAAACATCCCCTACAAACGCATTAATCGCATTCAAACCGCCGAATTCGCAAGCCTTTTCCCACCTTCAAAGCTTTCGGAGTGGGAAAAAGAGATGATAATGCCGCTCGCAAGCCAAACTGCCATCATCGTTCACCTAAATTCTATGCCAATGGCACAAAAAACACTGCGGCTTTTCCTTTCACGCTACTTTTTTATCGATTCAACGCCGCATTTAGTGCTTTTGGTAGATGATTGGCTTACTTTTAGTACTAAATTTGAAAGCGCGCGGACAACCGGCAAGTTACCTTCACAAATCCAAAAAACCAAAAGCCCTTACGGCATTTTAGACAGCTTGAAAAAATGAACATCTATTTTGCTTGTTCCATTACCGGTGGGCGCGAGTTTGAGCCTATTTTTCAAAGCCTGGTTAATCACATGCTGCAAAATGGCCACACCGTTCCCACCGAGCACCTTGCCACCTCGGCTGTGCGCGAGCTGGAAATGATTGTTGCCGCCCACGAAGTGTACACCAGAGATATAGATTGGATTAAAGAAGCCGACGCTTTGGTGGCCGAAGTGAGCACCCCCTCGCATGGGGTAGGTTACGAAATTGGATACGCGCTTGGGCTGGGCAAGCCCGTGCTTTGCCTCCACCACGCCAGCCGTTCCATCTCCAAAATGATTTCCGGCAACCCAAACCCCCTCTTGCAAGTGGCAGCTTATCAAGATGAAAACCACGCCAACCAATTATTAGAGCGTTTTTTACAAACCATTGGTCAGAAATAAAAAAACAGCCCGTGGGCTGTTTTTTTATATTAATCTTCTGAAACGCTAGGTGGAAAAACAATAGAAAATTTTGTGCCTTTACCCTCGGTCGATTCGACCCAAATGCGGCCACCATGATTTTCAACAATAGATTTTACAATGGCTAACCCCAAGCCAGTGCCCTGCACCCCTTTAGGCGCATTGCTAGCCCGATAAAACTTATCGAAAATAAAGGATAAATCGGCGCTTGGAATGCCAACACCCGTATCACTCACCACAAAAACAATCTGGTTTTCTTCAACAGATAAATTAACAGCCACCTTACCACCCACTGGCGTGTATTTAATTGCATTCACAATTAAATTATCAACCACTTGGCGAATACGAATGGGGTTGCCACTTAAATCTGGAATGTTTTCAGCAATAGTTGATTCTAAAGTGAGGGCTTTATCTGTAACTTGTTGTTGTAAATTGTCTAAGGTGTGCTGTAAAACAACCGGCAATGAAACAACATCTTTATGTTGGTCAAAGCCCGCTTCAATACGGCCTAAATCTAACAAATCATTCACCAAAGCGGTGATGTTATTCACACTATTTTGAACATGCTTAACAAATGTTTTTTGCTGGTCATTCAACGGGCCTACTCTATCCAATAACTCTACATAGCCCATAATCGCAGTTAAGGGAGAGCGCAAATCATGTGAAATCGTATGAATAAAATCGCTTTTTAAACGGTCTAACATTTTTAAATGGGTTATATCTTCAATGGCTACCACCGCCCCAATATCAGGGATAGGGGTATATTGCATATTAAAAACCCGACCATCATCAAAATTAATTTCGTGGTGTTTAAGTGGGTTAGCGCGAATTGATTCTAACTGCTGCATAAATTGCTGATTAGAAATAACTTCCGAAACAGCAATGCCAACCAAATCCTTAAACCCCAAACCAAATGCGCGGCGTGCAACAGGATTAATAAACATTATTTCGTCGCTTAGGTTAAGCAAAATAATGCCATCCTGAACATTGGTCAGCGTTGTATCCAGCTTTGCGCGTTCCTGTTCAGATTCTTGAAACAGTCGAGCATTACGAATCGCGTTTCCAGCGTAGTCTGCCAAAACTTTCATCAACACTTCGTTATGGGGGGTAAACGGTCGTTTGGTCTCTGAATTGCTAACACCCAAAACCCCTACAATTTCGTCATGTGAGAAAATTGGCACATAAACCAAGGCAAATACAGTCGGGTTTGCTTTTAATGAATTCATAGAATCGGCAGAATAACTAATTGCTTCTTTTTGAGAAATAACTTGTTCTGCCAACTCATCTTGAATGGGTAAATTAAATATTTTCGTTTCTTTTTCTTGATTGCTGCGCGCGGCACGCATCATTAAGCTCTTTGAATCAGAATCAACCAAGAGTAAATGTCCTTGTTCGGCATTGGTTAATTCCACCGCAGAAGAGACAACATTTCCAAAAACATCATTAATATCTAAAGATCCGTGAATGCTCTGACCAAGGCGAGCCAGTGTTTCCATCTCGGTAGCTCGTTTTTCAAGCGAAGCGGTTGTTCTGCGAACTTCACGGCGAACCCAGTCTCCCATAGCATTGGCGCGTTGTCTGCTGCTGGTAATTGCCTTAACAATTTCATCTACCTGAATTGGCGGAACTAAAACATCTTTCAAGCCTATTCGTAACGCTTTCTTAAATAATTCTGGGCGGTCGGCATCGGCAAATAATAAAATGGGCAAGGTTGGAAAGCGCTCTAACACTTGAGTAGAAATCTCTAAACCAGGTTTGTTTTCTAGCACTTCGCTAACCACCAATAAAACCGGTGAGCTTTCCATTAATATTTGCTCTAAAATAAGTGGGTTACTGGCCTTCGCCACATCAAAATTAGAAGCGCGTAAAGCACGCTCTAATAAAGAAAGCGTGCCAGAATCTTGTAAAGCCAACAATATCAATTCTCGTTTAGACATAAAACTTTACGGATTATTCCAATCTATTGCTTAGGTTGAGTCATTTGCTGCGAAACCAAGAAAGCCACTTTTTTTAACGCCAACTGAACTGTACTGAGCGCATTTTTTTGATCTTCGGTTAAAGAACCCATTTTTTCTGCCAGCATTAACTCAAGCGGATAAACCCCCGACTGGAGAATGGCTTGTACCTCTTGGCGTAAATGTTGCAACATTTCGTTTTTTCTTTTTTCACCAGCCTGAGCAGAATCGGCTGTTTCTGAAAGCGCGCGAAATAAACGCGAATTAACCAGCGAAATCGAAGCATAATCTGCTATCGCTTCCAACAAACTTTGTTCGTGAGCAGTAAAAGCGATATCTTTTTTGCGAACCACAGTAATTAAACCAATGGTCTCTTTTTGCACTTTTACGGGTACCACAATCGCCGAAAGCCCCAGCGCAGATAATTTAAACTTCTTCATGGGTTCGCCATGCATACTTAACGTTTCAGAAGACATGGCTACCAAAGAGCTAACACCATCATCTAATGGTTGGTTTACTCGTTTTGCCCAAGCATCTGGCAAGCCGCGAGAAGATGCCAATAAAAATTGATTGGTTTTTTCGTCTTTTAAAGTTAACCAACTGGCATCGGCTTGAGAAACCGAAACAACCGCCTCTACAATTTTGTCAAATAACAAACGCTGGTCTGTGGTGCTAATCACGGCGCGTCCAACCGAAAATATGGCGGTTAGATCTCTTAATCGCAATTGCAATTCAGCATTGGCTGCTTTTAATTGCTGGTCTAAACGCTGGCGCTCGCGCGCTTCTTGCCCTTGTTTAATCGTGCGTTCTACTGCCGAAACCAATTCCGCTTCTCGCAAGGGGCGCATTAAATAATCTACTGCTCCCAAGCGAAACGTTTGAACCAATTCCAATTCCTTGCCCTTTTCAGCCATCACAATCACGGGTGTATTAATCCCCTGAGAAGAAAAAGCAACCAACAGGTCTTTGCCGCTTAAGCCGGGCAAGCTCATTTCTGCCAATATAACATCCGGCTGAAATTGAACCGCCTGTTTAATCGCCGCCGCCACATCTGAAGCAATAGAAACTTGATACCCTAAAGGAACAAGCACTTGGCGTCCAATTAAATCACTTGAATCAGGGTCACTATCGATGATTAAAATGCGGTTGGGTCGAGAAGGGTTCATAACGATTTATGATAACATGAATAATATCAACGCGAAACCACTAAACAAACTTGTCAGGAAAACATGCAACAACCTCTTTTGCAAGGCCTTGCAAGCCAACCAAACACGCTACTTTTAGAGCGATTTCTGCCCCCACTCCCTACTGAAAATGAATTAAATTGGCTGGGTTTACAAAACCCGCATTCCGTTTGGATGTTAGACCCATTTGGAAGTTCACCCCAATTGGCGGTGCAACTGGCGCAAGCTGGGGTTAGGCTGGTGGTGACAGCGGGCAACCCGATAGCGCGTTTCCTTTTCGATTTAGCCGCTCATCCGCCCGAAGCAAAAGACCTGCTAGCCGCCCTTGGCGAATTAGGCGCCGAACGAAAAGACAATATGCGTATGGAAACTCACCTGCGCGAATTATATAAAACGCACTGCGAGCAGTGCAACCAAGAGATATTTGCCGAAGCTTTTATTTGGGATAAAAAAAATAAAAAGCCCGTTTTCAAAATCTATCATTGCAGCCACTGCAACCAAAATGGTGAATTTCCCGCTTCTCAACAAGATGTTGATTTAGCAGAATCTTGGTCTCGAACAGAACCCTTACATCGTGCCCGGGCTTTAGGCCGTGTAACAGACCCCGCCGACAGTGAACGGGAATTTGCAGAAGAAGCGCTTAATATTTATACACCACGCGCCATTTATGCCCTTGGCACCATCATCAATCGTTTAGATGCTTTACAAATTGATGTGGAGCGGCGGCGTTGTTTAATGGCTCTTTTGTTACATGCTTTTGATACTTGCAATTCTCTCTGGCCGCAATATGGCGAACGGTCTCGCCCGCGCAGCTTACAAACACCTGCTTTCTTCCGCGAATTTAATGTTTGGCTGGCATTACAGCAGGGTTTAACCCTTTGGCAGGATAACGGGATTCAGGCTGGGGGGAGCCCGCTCTCGCTTTGGCCGCAGGAACCGCCAGAAAGCGGCGGAATCTGCATTTTTGAAGGACCTTTACGAGATTTATCTAACGAACTTCATGAAATTCCATTTAATCAGGTGCTGGGAGTCATCCCAAGACCCAACCAAGCTTTTTGGACTCTTTCCGCTTTATGGGCGGGTTGGTTATGGGGGCGTGAAGCGGTTGGCCCGTTTAAAACGGTGTTACGCCGCCGCCGTTATGACTGGCAATGGCAAGCGGAAGCCTTAAAAGCCTTATTTTTAAATTTAAAAGAAGAGCTACCAGAAAATATTAAAGTTACAGGATTAATTTGCGAGCCGGAACCTTCGTTTGATACGGCTGTTTTTTTGGCTGGTGCTTCTGGCGGCTGGGATTTAGTAGAAGCACAAACCCGAATGACTGGGTTAGATTTATTTGAGTGGAAAAAAACAAAGCCCAGAAAAAAAGGAAAAGGCCTGCCACTGGATTTTAATTTTGTTAAAAAATTAATTAAGAACTATTTAGTGAAAGCTGGTAAACCGCAAGAATATCCGCTGATTCATAAAACTGTACTTAAGCAGTTGGCTCAAAAACATATGATTCACTGGTCTGAAGAGGCGGTGGCTACCCTAGAAGGAATGATAAAAAACGCCCTAGCATTACCCGAATTTGTAGATTTTGAAAACCGAACCAATGTGGAAGCAGGCTTGTGGGGATTAAAAATTTGGGAGAATAAAACATTATTTTAATAAAATCCCCTAGCTATGCTAGGGGATTTTATTAATTAAGGTGATACGGTGTTGGTTGCGGCAGGTGTGGCAGTGGGCACAATCGGCAAGGTAGGTGTCTCCGTCGGTGGGATGGGAACCAAGGTTGGTGTTTCTGTTGGCGGTTCTGGTGTAAACGTTGGCTCTATTAATTCTACTTGGAAGGTTATTTTTCGTTCGGCGTAACCGTCTCTATTTTCCATGCGTAACCTTACGGTTACGCGTTGATGATTGACTTCGCTTAAATTCCAAGTATAGGCCAAGAAACGGTCCCGCGTTTCAGAATCACTCTCAAAGAGAGTAGTCCAATTTTCAGGGTTGTTGCCGATGCCATACTCTAGACGGTAGCGCTCAAAGCCTTTGGTAGCCCACGCGATCACCGATAGATCAACTGTTTGAACATCAATCGTAGAGCCATTATCTGGCCCAAACAGTTCTAACGTTGGGCGAGAATCAGCTTTACTGCAATCATCTTCTGGTACAAAGAAGATTGGGCGCTCAAAACCGATCGATTCTGCAAAGTCTCTGCCTTGGTCGTTTTGCCTTAACCAAACCCGCGCAAATGGTTCTTTTACATTCATTAATAGGCGTTCGTCAACAAAGTCTGGGCAGGCGTTGCTGGCCAGCAAACCAGACCAAGTATCGATGCGGGCTTCTTTCCAAATATCATCACTGGCGGGCAGCGGCGGCTGGTCTATAGCAAATATTTCTCCGCGCTGCTGGCTGCAAAACTTAGAGGGTTCTGTACCCGATAAACTACAAATAACCCGATCCATTATGCCGGGCGGGCGCACAAAGGGCGATGGATTGCCGCCGGTTAATTGCTGCACCGCGGCTTGCATAAATTGTGACCAAATGGGAGCGGCGCCGCTTAAACCTGTGGTGTTTTGCATGGGCGAATAATCGGCGTTACCAACCCAAACGCCTACTGCAATATCGGGGGTGTAACCCATCGTCCAGTTATCACGAAAATCGTTGGTTGTCCCTGTTTTGGCTGCCACTGGGAAAGGTAAATTAAGTAGCGAATTGCTGCCAAACATTGGGGCGCGGGCGTTGTTATCCGATAATATGGAAGACATTAAATAAGCATGCTCAACTCGAATAACCTGTTCACCGGTTGGTACTTGATATTCATAAACGGTATTGCCTGTGCGGTCGATAATTTTTAATATCGCCACTGGGGGAATTCGATTACCACCATTGGCCATGACAGCATAAGCGCCGGTTAATTCCATTAAACTCACTTCACCGCCGCCCAGTGTAAGTGCCAAACCATACTCGTCGCGGGTTAAGCTAGTAATGCCTAGCCGCTTGGCCATACCAATCATGCCTTCAAATTCTGGGGTTTCGGGCTTATCATAAATACCAACAAAGGCCAAGGCTTTCACCGCTGGGATATTAAATGAATTGGCTAACGCTGTGCGAACAGTAACCGGCCCATGAAACTTGCCGTCATAATTAACTGGCGCGTAGGGTTCGCTGGGGTCATTGGGGTCACCGGATGGAGGAAAATACGAAGGAACATCCCAAATTAATGTTGCTGGGGTCCAACCTTTTTCAAAGGCGGCTAAATAGGTTATCGGCTTAATCGATGACCCTGGCTGACGGGTTTCGGTGGTTGCCATATTCACTTGGCCGTCAATATCTACGTTATAAAAATCTGCCGAGCCAACCATCGTTAAAATTTCACCGGTGGCTGGGCGAATAGCCACCAGCGCCCCATTGGTGACGCTCTGGGCTGCCAAATTGGCTACTTGCTGCGCTACCAAAGCCTGAGCCGTATCCTGCAAGCCTGGGTCTAAGGTAGTGTAAACAGTAAAACCAGAGCGATATATGGTCTGCGAATCATATTTCTCTTCTAACTGCTCGCGTACAAATTGCACCCAATGAGGGTAACGAATCGTCACATCGGGCTGAGGAAAATTAAAGTTTTCAATTTCTTGCTGCGCAGCGAGCGCTTCTTGCACGCCTACACAAACCGGCAACGGGGTACTATCCATGCTGATACAGTTTTTTTCAGAGCTTAAGGTATACATTAAGACCAAAACACTGCGATGACGCTGCAAAGTTAACTCTCGTTGCGTGTAAATATCATAAACCCCTGGCGCCTGCGGCAACCCCGCCAAAAAAGAAGCTTGTGCTAAATTAAGGTTTCCTGCCGTTGTTCCAAAATAGGTTTCTGCCGCGGCTTCAATACCATAAGACAAATTGCCAAAATACACTTCATTAAGATAAAGTTCTAAAATCTCATCTTTGTTATAGCGGCGGGTAATTTCCCATGCCAAAATCACTTCTCTCATTTTTCTTAAATAGCTCTGCTCGTTACGTTCTTCTGGAGAAAACAATAAGGTTCTGGCTAATTGCTGCGTAATGGTAGATGCACCCGAAACCGTCTCCCCCGTGCCAAAATTTTGTCCAAATGCACGGATAATCGCAAACACATCGAAACCCGGGTTGTTGTAAAAATCTTTATCTTCTGTAGCAATAATAGCCGCCAGCATATTGGGAGAAATCTGATTAATCGGCACATAGGTTCGCCGCCCAGCGTTGGGGTCTAAAATTTCGTACAAAATATTACCGTTACGGTCTAAAATGCGGGTTGTCTCAAATTGAGCGGAACGAGCGCGCAAATCATCTACCGCAGGCAAGGTAGAAGCAATGCCCGCGTAAACCAACACGCCACCAATTGCCGCCACAATAGCCAACCCAGCCAGCACAAAAAGCAGCACCACAAAACCCCGCAGCCAACAACCCATCCCGCTGCCGCCATTTCCGCCGCGCGGTGGCACAGCTGAGCTATAAGCTACCACTGGGCTCACCCGTGTGGCATTCATATCCAACTCATCTACCCGTTCGGGCAGGGGGAATTTTTCAGTATCTGGGTATAAGGGCGGGGGGGAGGAGCCGCGTGTATTTGATTCAGGGGGAATGGTGCGCGATTCAGATGGATTCACCCTGCGGGTAGCCGCAAACTGATTCGGGTCAAACTCAGGTTCATCCGCGTTCCGTTTAATTTCATCCATACTATTCTGACAAGTTACCCTTTCGTTCTAACCAGCACAACCCACACACCACGCATGGAGACTTCGCCATCTTGTTTAACCACTTTGACCGACATACTGACAGAGCCATTGTTTAATCGTGGAAAGTGTTTAATTTCAGTTACTTCCATCTCAATGTGAATGGTGTCATTAAAGAAAATGGGCTTTACAAACTTCCACTCGCTTACTTCACGAAAAGCAATCACATTGGCGCCCAAAATGCCAGTTTGAACAGCCAGCCCAGAGGCAATTGAAAGCCCCAGCAGCCCATGCGAAATGCGCTGACCGAAAGGCGTGGCTTTGGCAAACTCCGCGTCGGTATGAATCTGATTAAAATCGCCAGATAAACCAGCAAAAGCAACCACATCATGCTCGGTTACGGTGCGGCCAACAGAACTTACTTTCATTCCTATTTCAAAATCTTCAAAAAACAAGGCGTTCATGGCATTCTCCTCAGTTAGTTTTTATTCATTATAACGTCTGCTAGGTTGCTTTTTTACGATCGATTATTGCTATACTCGCCTATTCCTTAATTAAATCGCAGGCATCCTATGAATCGACAAACTGTCCTATTAAAAGATGATCTAATCGCTTTACAGCCCGGTTCTATTGATCATGTGAAACCTTTTTACGAAGCGGTTCACGAATCGTTACCCGAACTAAAAAAATGGATGACTTGGGCGATTAAAGGCTACACAGAAGAAGATGCCCTGCAATACTTAAATTATCAATACCTACACTGGGAAAAAGACGAAGCCTACGAATTTGTGATTAAAAGCTTAACCACCAACCGCGTTATCGGCAGCGTGGGGTTAAATCAAGTAAACCGCGTGCATGGGATGAGCAACTTAGGCTATTGGGTTCGAAGCAGCCAAACCGGTCAAGGGATTGCCAGCCGCGCCGCCCGCTTGGTAGCCCGTTTTGGCATCGAACAATTAGGTTTCACAAGGATAGAAATTGTAGCCGCGGTAGGGAATATTGCCAGCCAAAAAGCTGCCATCAAAGCTGGTGCCACCCGTGAAGGAGTACTGCGAAACCGGCTGATTGTACAAGGCAAGCCAACCGATGCGGTCATGCATTCAATTACATCTAAAGATTTTGGCATCTAGCCCTTCATTAAAAAGAACGAGTGTATGCCTCGTTCTTTTTAATGAAGGGCTATTCTTACCGCCAAAACTGAAATTGATCGTATCCCAGCGCCACAAGCGGACCCGGAATGCCAATTAAATTAGAAATGAAAACAACCCCGCCCCAAAACAAGTTACCAAAAATAGGTACGTACCACATTAATAAGAGCAATATCCACATCCCCGCGCCTGCCACACGGTCTGCCTGCATGCGAATTTCGGATGGCAAAAAGGGAGCCAAAATGCCATAACCATCTAGTGGGGGAATAGGCAGCAAGTTTAACGCCACCGCCGAAACCTGCAAAAAAGCCAAAAACGCCAGCCCGGGCCAAATGCCGCCCGCTTCCAGCGGAGCAAACTGCAAAATAACCGCCAGCACAATGGCACAAACCAAGTTTGCCATTGGCCCTGCCAACGAAACCGCGCTGACCCAATTGCGCGTGCGCAGCCGCCATGTTTCAATATAAACCGCGCCGCCGGGCAAACCAATACCACCCATTAACAAAAATAAAATAGGCAACAAGATAGAAACCACTGGGTGCGTATATTTAATCGGATTAAAGGTTAGATAGCCTTTTTCCTTAACCGTATAATCCCCGCCGTGATAAGCGACGAAAGCATGCAAAAACTCATGCAAGGTTAGCGAAAATACCCAACCGATTAAGACAATTAAAAAGGTCATTTATTCATACCCTCGCGGATGGCTGTTATGCCATTCCCAAGCTGAACCGATAATATCTTTCAAATTGTCATGCTTAGGCTGCCAGCCTAACTCTTTACGAATTTTATCGGAAGAAGCCACCAGACGAGCCGAATCACCCGCGCGGCGCGGCATTTCTTTAACCGGAATCTCCTCACCTGAAACCTGCGCGGCGGCATTAATTACTTCTCGCACCGAAAAGCCATTGCCGCTACCCACGTTATAAATCATTTTGTCGCGGGTTTTTAATGCATCTAATGCCAATATGTGCGCCGAAACCAAATCTCCTAAATGAACATAATCTCGAATACATGTGCCATCAGGTGTCGGGTAATCGGTGCCGAAAATATAAGCGTATTCAGCCTGACCCAGCGCCACTTGCAGCACCCGCGGAATTAAATGAGATTCTGGCTGGTGCGCTTCTCCACGCCCGGGCAACGCCCCGCTGGCGTTAAAGTAGCGTAATACGGCAAAATTTAATCCGTGAATCTGACGATACCATTCTAAAGACTGCTCCACCGCTAACTTGGTATAACCGTAGGTGTTGGTTGGTGCAATGGTTGAGTCTTCGGTTAATGGTTCTTCGCTCGATTGATAAACCGCCGCCGTAGAAGAAAACACAAAACGTTTAACCCCTGTCTTAGCCGCGGCTTCCATCAAACTTAAGGAATTGGTTAAATTATTTTTCAAAAATTTACCCGGGTTTTTCATGCTTTCGCCCGCTTCAATAAAAGCGGCAAAATGCATCACCGCGTCAAACTTCTCAGCAGAAAGGGCAACCGCCAAAGCCAGGGTGTCTTCTAACCCAGCGTGAATAAAGTTTGCGCCTTCAGGAACAGCTTGTCGGTGGCCCGTTACCAGCGAATCATATACGGTTACCGAGTGGCCTTCATTAATTAAAGCTTCGGCAGTCGCCGAGCCAATATATCCGGCCCCACCTGTGATGAAAATATTCATTTAATTAATTCTCCTAAACCTGCGGGGCTAGCGTATGCCAATTGGTAGCCTGTTGGTAAGCATGTGCCATGCGCAGCAGGGTAGATTCATCAAAGTGGCGGCCCATTAATTGCATACCAATCGGCAAACCGCCGTTATCAAACCCAACCGGAAAAGCCAACCCGGGCACTCCTGCCAAATTAGCCGGTAAAGTAAACACATCTTCCAAATACATCGCCAACGGGTCGTCGCCATGCGCGCCGATTTTAAAGGCGGTGCTGGGCGCCACCGGACAAGCAATCGCATCTACCTGTTCAAAAGCCTGCGTAAAATCCCGTTTAATTAAAGTGCGCGCCTTTTGAGCCTGTCCATAAAACGCATCGTAATACCCTGCCGAAAGCGCGTAGGTTCCCAACATAATACGGCGGGTTACTTCGTCTCCAAACTTTTGTCCGCGCGTACGGGTAAACACATCCCACATGGCATCGCCAACCACACGCGGACCAAAGCGCACGCCATCATAACGCGCCAAATTGGCAGAGGCTTCTGCGGGGGCAATAATGTAATAAACCGGCAAAGCGTATTCCGTGTGCGGCAAATTAATCGGGCGGATTTCCGCTCCTAAGTCTTTCATCTGTTCGATGGCTTGCCG
>CAYOGW010000064.1:0-1631 GCA_964403635.1 uncultured Anaerolineaceae bacterium
GAATATTTGTCTTGACAACATTAAATGGCGGTGATATAAACTGCCGCTAATGCTGAAACGACTGGTTTCAGTTCACAACTTAATATTTCGCTCTTATCCAGAGAGGCAGAGGGACCGGCCCTATGACGCCTCGGCAACCTGACAGCAATGTCAAGGTGCCAATTCCGACAGAAATTCTGGAAGATAAGATGATGCGCTTGTCTTTGTGCAACCTCTTCTTAATCATATCCGGAAGAGGTTTTTTGTTGCCTCTTCATGGATAAGGGTGGAATACAACTAACCTGAGGAGGTTAAGATGTCTCAAAGTACGCGCAAGTTCGGTTTTGCCACCCGCCAGCTGCATGCGGGCTACACAGCAGACCCAACCACAGGGTCACGGGCTGTTCCGCTTTATCAAACCACATCCTACCAATTTAGAAACACGGAACACGCCGCTAACTTATTTGCTTTAAAAGAGTTGGGCAATATTTACACACGATTAATGAACCCAACGACCGATGTGTTGGAGCAGCGCCTTGCGGATTTAGAAGGCGGGGTGGCCGCCTTGGCGGCTAGCAGCGGGCATGCCGCCCAAGCGCAGGCGATTTTTACCTTGTGCGAAGCCGGTGACCATATTATTACCAGCAGCCGTTTGTATGGCGGAACCTATAACCAATTTAAATATACGCTGCCCAAATTGGGCATTGATGTGACTTTTGTAGACCCCAGTGACCCGCAAAATTTTGCCAACGCCATTCAACCGAATACCAAAATTATCTATGGGGAAACGCTTGGCAACCCCGATATTTCGGTTTTTCCATTTGAAGAAGTGGCCGAAATTGCCCATAAAAACAATATCGTTTTATTAATCGATAACACCTTTGCAACACCGTTTTTGTTCCGTCCTTTTGAGTGGGGAGCCAACGTCATTACCCATAGCACGACCAAGTTTATTGGCGGGCATGGCACCAGCATTGGCGGTGTGATTGTGGATGGCGGCAATTTTGATTGGACTAGCGGGCGTTTTGCCAACTTCACCGAGCCAGACCCTTCCTATCATGGTTTGGTCTATGCCAGTTTGTTAGGCGCGGGTTTGCCGCCCTTTGCGATTAAAGCACGCGTGCAGGTATTACGCGATATCGGCGCTTGCCAGTCTCCGTTTAATAGCTGGCAGACCTTACAAGGCTTAGAGACGCTTTCGCTGCGGATTGAGCGCCATGTTCAAAACGCGCAGGTAGTAGCTGAATACTTAGAGAATCATCCCAAAGTCAGTTGGGTTAAATACCCAGGTTTAAAGAGCCACCCCGATTATGAGCGTGCCAAGCGTTATTTGCCCAAGGGAGCCGGAGCCATTTTGGGTTTTGGCATTAAAGGCGGCGCCGAAGCGGGCAAGAAGTTTATAGATCATTTGCAGCTTTTTAGCCATTTGGCCAATGTGGGTGATGCCAAGTCGTTGGCTATTCACCCCGCCACCACCACTCACAGCCAGTTAGATGCTCAGCAGCAGGAGTCGGCTGGGGTGAGCCCGGACTTCATCCGCTTAAGTGTGGGCATTGAAGATATTGAAGACATCTTGTGGGATTTGAATCAAGCATTAAATGCTTAATTAAGGAGTTGAAATGCCTGTCAAAATTCCATCTACATTGCCTGCC
>CAYOGW010000064.1:1731-8491 GCA_964403635.1 uncultured Anaerolineaceae bacterium
CGGGTGCGCTGGCGCGGGCATGCCAATTTGTTATTTGCCAATTGGCTTAATTATCATGTTTATCAGGTTGCCCCGTTTAATCCGACCGAAATTCCACACGCAGGCGGCCAAACAGATTTTTAGAAAAACAAAAAGACGAGAGTTATTTCTCGTCTTTTTGTTTGCTTTAATTAAGCAGGCAGAGTAAGTTTCGCTTTCTCGTGCCAGAAAAACTTCCAATATAAATAGCCAGAAAGAGAATACAAAATGATGACACTGATGAAAACTGGATTAAAGCCATAATGCACTTGCATCCATCCGCTGACAGACGGGCTGAACGCCCAGCCAAAGTTCCATGCCATGCTGACCAAACTGGCAACGGTTGCGCGAGAATCAGGCTCAATCTGCTCCATCACATAGGCGTTATACATTGGCCCGCCCATGTTCATTAATGCCAAGCGGATGTAATACGCTCCGGCACTTAGCCAAAAAAATGGAGCGAAACCCAGTATTGCTAAAAATGGAATTGAGAGCATTTGGGTAATCACCACAAATTGAATCTTGCCCATTTTGTCTGCCAGCGGCGGCGAGATGATAATGCCAATGCCCATGGCTAAAGAACCCCAAGCGAACAAAGCCCCAATCACCGGGTCTGGCTGACCGTGTACGTTTCTAAAAAAGACATTCATAAAGGGCATTAACAAACCCGCCCCCAGCGAGGTAATTAACATCGGCGCTACAATTTTGGTTAATAAAACTGGTTCTTTGCGAGCAAAATCGAGCGGATTAAAAATTGTCCGTTCACTTTTTTTCAAACGCGGTGAATCAATCCAAAACATGGGTGCCAGAGCAAGCAAAGCCAAAAGAGCAATTACCGCCAGCGCGCCAGCGTAAGCCAAACTGCTGGTTGATGCTACGTTTTGCGCTTCACCCATCCAAGTAGGCAGGTAGCCGCCCACCCAGTTCCCTACAAAGGCGGCGGCGGTTTGCAGCCCTTGGCTTAAGCTAAATAAATATGTGCGTTCATCTTCGCCGCTGTTTTCTACCAAAAACGGAGACATGCTCACCGCGCTTAAGCTTTGCCCCGCGCCCAGCAGCATGTTCATGGCAATAAACATGGCTTGCGAAGGCCAAATCACCATGCACAAAATGGCTACCCCTGCGGTAGCCCCGCCAGCCAGCAGAGACAACTTTCGCCCCAGCCAGTCTCCCAGATAACCCATCGGCAGCGCCACCAGTAACGAAGTCATATTATTTACGGTGATTAATGTTCCCAGCAGGCTTTCATCATAGCCTTGGCTTAAGACATAGAAATTAAACAATAACCGGTAAACCCCCAGCGCCGCGCCCGTCAAAATGGCGCTTAATAGGTACAAACGCGCGTTTGGACGAAAAGCTCCGACACGCTGAGCATAGGTTTTTAAGACTTGGCTGTTCATGGCTGGCTCATTTTCATTCAATATGTCAATTGGGTCAAGCAACAACGCTTTAATTTTTTTAACGTACAAAGGATATAATGATGAAAACAAAAGGAAGGATTAATCACCCATGAATAATAAAAATTCAATTGTTCCATCACAAGGTGGATTTATTAAGGATACAACCCTGCGATTAAAACTTATTGGCCGGTTGATGATGGATAGCCGTGTTAATTTGTTTTCTAAAATATTGCCGGTTGGCGCGTTAATTTATCTCATTTCACCTATCGATATTGCTCCAGACTTGGTATTGCCTGTCATTGGTGCGCTTGATGATGTAACCATTTTGTGGATGGCGGCTCACTTTTTTATTGAGTTGGCGCCTACCGAAGTTGTGCGCGAGCATATTCGAAATTTAATGAGCAATAACGCGGTAGTAGAAGATGAAATGCATCACACAAAAGAATCTCAAGCCGAAGATATTGTGGATGGGGAAGTAACAGATCTTTAAAGATGAAAATTGTTTATTGGAGTGGGATACTTTTTTTACTTTCTGGTTGTTTGAGTCTGCCAAACCAGAGTTCGCCAACACTGACAGCCAGCAGCACTGCCTCCCCCCAACCGCCTACCGTTACATCAACCCTGCCGCCGCCCACACCCAGCCCCCAGCCAACTCTTAATCAGTCTTTTCCAAACCCGCAAAGCCTCGTTTGGCGGCAAGTGATTGGTGCCGAGCAACTGGAACTGCCTACTGATATCACACATGCCAAGGATGCTTCGGGGCGTTTGTTTGTGATTGAGAAAAAGGGGTTCATCCGTCTCATTGATTCGGCGGGGCGTTTGCAGGCTGAACCTTTTTTAAATATTCGTGAACGGGTAGGGGCAAGCGCCAGCGAGCAAGGTTTACTAGGGCTTGCTTTTCATCCGCAATATGCCCAAAATGGCTTTTTTTATGTGCATTACACTGATACCAGTGGCAATACAGTGGTTTCCCGTTTTCAAGTTAGCAGCGATGCGAACCTTGCCGACCCAGCTAGTGAGTTTATTTTGCTTACCCAAAAGCAACCATTTCCCAACCATAATGGCGGCGGCTTGGCGTTTGGGCCAGACGGCTATTTATACATTGGCTTAGGAGATGGCGGCGCGGCAGGAGACCCCTTGGGCGCTGGACAAGATTTAAACACGCGGCTTGGGAAAATCTTAAGAATCGATGTTGATTCTGCTAGCCCGTATGCCATCCCTGCCGACAACCCCTTTGTGAATGGCGGCGGCTTGCCAGAAATTTGGGCTTATGGCTTAAGAAACCCTTGGCGATTTTCTTTTGATTCTTTCACTGGCGATTTATATATTGGCGATGTAGGGCAGAACAATTGGGAAGAAATTAATTTTGTTTCGGCAGGCAGCCCTAATGGTTTAAATTTTGGCTGGAATTTAATGGAAGCCAGCCATCCTTACGCCGGAGACTATACTGAAAGTTTAATTAATCCCATTGCCGAATATTCTCATGATTTGGGTTGCTCGGTAACTGGCGGTTATGTCTATCGCGGGCAAGCCATCCATGAAATGCAGGGAATTTATCTATTTGGTGATTATTGTTCTGGCAGCATTTGGGGGTTGTTAAATACCCCTTCTGGCTGGCAGTCTTCTTTGTTGTTTGAAAGCGGCTATAGAATTAGCACCTTTGGGGTAGACGAAAGTGGAGAAGTTTATGTGGCCGGGTATGACGGAGCCATTTATAAGCTAGAAAAAGCTCCTTAATTAAACGGCAGCAGGCTTTCGGGAGCCAGCAATTCAATTTAATTCAAAAAAGAAAGAAGATTTAATTAAGTCTATGTTAAAGCATAAAAAAAATAGTATTGTTGTGTTTTTTTTGTTTTTTGTGCTGGGTTGTAATGTAATTAATTCTGCGCCGGTTATTACTGCCCCGCCAGTGGAAGAGTTTAAATCTTTACAATCTGCTCCGATTGTGGATGTTGGAAACCTTCAGTGGCGGTTAATGACTGACGGGCTTGAATTTCCGACGGATGTTACAAACGCGGGGGATGGCTCTGGCAGGTTGTTTGTGCTAGAAAAAGCGGGGCGTATTCGAATCATAGATGCTTCTGGTAAATTGGTAGAAAAACCGTTTTTAGATATTCGGAAGCGGGTTGTTTCAAAAGCCACTGAACAAGGGCTTTTGGGTTTGGCGTTTCATCTAAATTATGTTGAAAATGGTTATTTTTTTGTTTTTTATACCAATAAAAAAGGCGATACGGTGCTTTCACGTTTTCAGGTAAGTGACAATGCCAATGTTGCCGACAGTGAAAGTGAAGTGATTTTTTTGCAAGAAGAGCACCCAACCAGCAAAAACCATCATGGCGGGGGTTTAGCCTTTGGGCCAGACGGCTATTTATATATTGGCAAGGGTGATGGCAGTAAATATGGTGACCCGTACGGCGCATCACAAGAATTAACCAGCTGGCTGGGTAAAATATTGCGCATTGATGTGAATGGCGGAGATACTTATAAAATCCCTGCTGATAACCCTTATGTTTATGGCGGCGGCCTGCCAGAAATTTGGGCGTATGGCTTAAGAAACCCTTGGCGTATTTCTTTTGACTCGTTAACTGGTGATTTTTATATTGCGGATGTGGGTCATTATGAATGGGAAGAAGTTAACGTTGTGCCTGCTGGCAGCGGCAATGGGTTTAATTTTGGCTGGGATATTTTAGAAGCCAGCCATGCCCATAACGGAGAATGGCGTTTTGGCTTAACCATGCCGGTTGTAGAGTACCCGCATGAGGTGGATTGCGCCGTAACTGGCGGATTTGTTTATCGCGGGCAGAACATTCCTGCTTTGCAGGGGGTTTACTTATTTGGTGATTTTTGCTCTGGAACTATTTGGGGACTGTTAAATTCCCCTGATGGTTGGCAAACTTCCGTGTTGTTTGATACGAACTTTACAGTGAGTTCTTTTGGGTTGGATGAAAGCGGAGAAATTTATTTGGCAAGTTTTGATGGTGGAATTTATAAGCTAGAAAAAGCTCCTTAATTAAACGGCAGCAGGCTTTCGGGAGCCAGCCGCATAAATAAAAACACAGCGAGGGTTGTGTTTTTATTTTCCGACAAATTCTGCAACTTGCGGGTCGTTTGGCCATTTAAATAGCTCTTCGGTTGGGCCAAATTCTCTTAAATTCCCGTTTAGTAGTACCGCGGTTTGTTCGGCAATTTTTTTGGCTTCTTGCAGGTCGTGGGTGACAAAAAGCGTGGTGGTTTGGGTTTCGGTTAATTGGTGGTGCAGGTCATCTAATAGCCGCGCGCGGGTGGGCGCATCTAAGGCAGAGAAAGGCTCGTCGAGCAGCAGCAATTGCGGCTCTAAGACAAAGGCGCGCGCAAGGCTCACACGCTGGGCTTCTCCGCCTGAAAGGCTGTTGGCGCGGCGTTTTTTTAAGTGAGTGATGTTAAATTTTTCGAGCCAGATTTCGGCTCGGCGGGTGGCTTCTGTTGTAGAAATGCCGCGAAAGCTTAAGCCTGTGAGCACGTTTTCAAGAACGGTGGTGTCTAACAAGAGCGGATTTTGCATCACCAGACCAATTTTTCGCCGAAAAGATAAATCTGGCTCAGCCTTGGCTGGCAGACCGTTAAATTTAATCTCTCCAGCGGAGGGTTTCAGCAGGCGCGCAACGCACAGCAGTAAGGTGCTTTTGCCAGAACCGTTTGGTCCAAGAATGGCTGTAATTTGCCCTTTGGGAATATCTAACTGCGGTACAGAAAGGGCTAATTTTCCGCCGCGTGTTACCTGCAAGTTTCTAATTTGGAGCAGGTTAGTCTGCACGGGTTGCTCCGCGTTGTTGAATGGTAGTGATTGCCCAGTTAATTAAAAATGTAAGAAGTAAGAGCAAAGCGCTTAAGGCAATCGCCAAATCAAACGCGCCTTTGCTGGTTTCGAGCACAATGGCGGTTGTCAGTACCCGTGTTTGCCCGCGGATGTTGCCGCCCACCATCATACTGGCGCCGACTTCTGAAATGACAGAGCCAAAGCCGGCCATTAAAGCGGCCAATAGGGGCAGGCGTGCCTCCCGCCATAAGGTGATGACCATTTGAAAACGGGAGGCGCCTAACCCATACAGTTGAAAAATTAATTTGGGGTCTAATTGCTGTAAAGCGGCCGCGGTTAAACCTGCTACTACCGGCGCGGCGATAATAAATTGAGCAATGACAATACCCCACGGCGTATAAATTAACTGAAAACTACCCAGCGGACCCGAACGCCACAAGAAAATAGAAACAACCAAGCCCACCACCACCGGCGGTAAAGCCATGCCTGTGTTAATGATGCTTAGTAAAAAATTACGCCCGGGGAATTTCCCTAAAGCCAAAACGGTGCCAAGCGGTAACCCAACCAGCAAACTAAAAATGGTGGCTAGCCCAGAAACCTGCAAAGAAAGCAAAGTAATTTGCCAAACTTCGGGGTCTCCGCTTAGCAGCAGCATTAACGAGTTGAGAAATCCATTCCAAATGGTTTGCATTTAATTAAGGCAGGTTGTAATCGGCATCGGTTTTGTTGCCGTCGGCAAAAAACAAAGGCTGACCAAATTGAAGGAGACCATATTCGCCAATCACTTGCTGAATTTCAGATTGTTTCAAAAATTCCATAAAAGCCAGCGCGCCCGCGTAATTGGCATTCGGCCATTTTTCGGGGTTGACTGTAATGACATGATAGAAGTTGAGCAAGGTTCCGTCTCCTTCTACTAAAATTTCTAAATCTAAATTAGATTGGTTGGCTAAAAATGTTGCGCGGTCGGTTAAGGTGTAGCCAGGTTTTTCCGAAGCAATCGTAAGGGTTGCAGCCATCCCTTGGCCGCTTTCTAAATACCAATCTTTGCCTTGCGGGTCTAAACTGGCTGTCTCCCACAGACTTACTTCCATTTTATGGGTGCCAGAATCGTCTCCGCGGGTGATAAACGGCGCGCTCAGTTGAAAAATGGAAGTCAAGGCTTGTGTTACTTCTAGCCCCTTAATCTTGGCTGGGTCGCTGGGCGGTCCTACAATCACAAAATCGTTGTGCATAACCAGCGCTTTTTCTTTGCCAAATCCGTTATCCATAAAGGTTTTAACATCTAAGGGTGAATGAACAAGCAAAACATCGGCGTTGCCTTGAGCACCCATTTTTAAGGCCTGCCCAGTGCCAACGGCGATTGTTTTAACAACATAACCGGTTTGCTGTTCAAATAGTGGAATTAATAAATCGAGCAAGCCAGAATCCTGCGTAGAGGTGGTGGTGGCTAAAATGATTTGTGGGTTGGTCGGTTTAATTAATATTTCGGTTGGCGCTTGGGTGGGCGCTTCGGTTGGGCCAATGGTTGGCAGGCTGGGCGGGGTAG
>CAYOGW010000064.1:8591-13660 GCA_964403635.1 uncultured Anaerolineaceae bacterium
GGCGCTTGGGTGGGCGCTTCGGTTGGGCCAATGGTTGGCAGGCTGGGCGGGGTAGATGTTGCGGTGGCTGTTGCGGCAGGGGCGCAAGCCGCCATTAAAACCGAGAAAACAAACAATAAAACTAAGAATTTTTTCATTTCTAACTCCTTAAAAATAAATTTGTTCGCCGCTGTGACCCGTGGCATAACCAGCCAAATGCTTCACTTGGTGGCGAAATGCGGCGGTTTGTAAATAAGTTAATAATGGGGATATTTTTTCAACTTGGCTTTGCGGAATCACCAAGTCATATCTTTCTTCAAACAAGGGGATGAAAGCCAGCCCGCTTTGCTCCGCGGCGGCTTGAATGCCCAAAGCTGCATCGGCTTGCCCGCTTTCAACCGCCAGCGCGGACTCACGATGAGTCTTGACTCCGTTTTCGAAGCCTTTAATTAAGCTAGCAGCCAGCCCCTGCCGTTTAAGCTCTAGCTCTAGCCACAGGCGTGTGCCAGAACCGGCATTGCGATTAATAAAAGTGACATTGGGTTGGGCTAAATCTTGAATGTTGCGGATTTGCTTAGGGTTATTGGGCGCGAGCATTAAGCCTTGAGTACGGTGGGCCAATGTGATTAATTGAACGTCTTGTTCGGGGAAGATATGCCGAACATGCGGGCTGTTATATTCTCCAGAAGCATCTAATAAATGGCTGCCCGCAAGGTGACATAAGCCTTGCCGCAGCGAAATTAATCCGTCTAAACTGCCAACTGGCAGGCTGAGAATATGAAAATTTGGCAAGGCTTGTTCGGCGATTAATTCGAGGGCCAGGTCGTGACTGCCAGAAAGTATGATTAATGGTTCGGGGCTTTCGGGCAGTAATAACTCTTGAATGAAGAAGGCGGGCGCGGCGGCGCGGTAGTATTTTTCGGTTACCGAGCCGGTTACACGGATTTCATCTATTTTAATTAAATGGTTTTGTTCTAATTGTTGAATGTGGTGCCGAACCCAAGCGGGGCTTTGCCCCAAAGTTTGCCCCAACTGGCTGAGTGTTGCCGGAGTGGCCATCAGGCGACGCAATATCTCTAAGCGGCGCGGGTCGGCCAGCAGTTTAATTTGCTGAAAAGCGGAGAGTTTGTGGGGGGCGGATGAAGTCATCGATTAAGGAAAAACTTAATTGGCAGTATACAGGTTCGAGCGTAGAGAGTCAAGATTTTCATCTGCCAGCGCATGGTTTGACACGCTTAAGCGGGCATGATATGATTTTGACTAGATTGCTCATCCAGAGAGGTGGAGGGACCGACCCTTTGAAACCTCGGCAACCGTTTAAGCGGTGCCAACTTCGGCAGACGTAGGTCTGGGAGATGAGAGTTGACTTCTGAATAGATGTCGCCTCTCACCCGAGAGGCGCTTTTTGTTAATTAAAGTGTAAAGGGTAAAGATGGACATTGGTGAAACAATTTATGTAACCACCCGTGAAGAATTTCGGGCGTGGCTAACCGAAAACCATACAACTGTCAAAGAGATTTGGTTGATTCAGTTTAAGAAGTTTACAAAAAAAGCATCGATTTCGTATGAAGAAGCGGTGGAAGAGGGAATTTGTTTTGGCTGGATTGACGGGCAGAACAAAGGCATGGATGACGAACGCTATGCCACCCGCTTTACACGCCGCAGAAGCAAATCGCATTGGACGGATACGAATATTGAACGCGCCCGCCGTATGATTTTTGAAGGCAAGATGACCGAAGCCGGGCGGGTGACATTGCCGTTTCCGACCAAGGCGAAGTCATAAGCGGTGTTGAGTTTAAATTTTCGTTCAGGGAATACAAGATTATATGACTATAAAAAGGAGAACAGTATGAAAAAATTAAACTTACTTTTATTCATGAGTTTCCTTTTATTTTCTTGCGCGCCCGTTGGCAATACTCAGACTGAAGTGACTATGGCACCAAGTTTAACAATGGCGATTATGCCAACGAGTACGTCTATTCCTACTAACACAATCACGCCCACACTTACTCCAACGCCTTTGCCGATTAGATTTATATATCAAGAGGATGTACCGCTTGATGCAAGATTGCTGCAAGAACAAGCCGCTTATAACGCCTATATGTATTTTTCTCAGTATGCCGATTTAGGGGAAATTACCATTTATACTTTTTCGGATATTAATCAATATATTGATGAGATTTTGCCATTAATTAAAGCTGACCTTCCTAATGCCAGTAAAAGTCAATTTATTCAGGATTGGCCGAAAATTGGAGGCACGGCGGTTGAAGGGTTAATAATTATTAATTTTGGTTATTCCGCATCTAAGGATCATTTGAATTTATGTACTGCAACGGCTGATATTGCCCATGAAATGTTTCATCTCTTACAACGCCGCTTAGTGGGTCATAGCTTAGAACGGAAGGTATTTGATCGGGGTCCCGATTGGATTATTGAGGGCTCGGCACAAGTTGTAAGTTATGAGCTGATGGGTAATATTAATGCGTGCGATGCTCAAAGATTAGGGTTTGATTATTGGCGAACCGATGCTTCGGTTGGTGGCGCTTTACTCAGTGAACTTGATGGGTTTGATGCACATCAAAAACCAAAGTTTTTCTCAGTAGCTTCTTGGGCAATGGATTATTTAATTCGCACTACTCCAGATGGCGAGAAGGCGGTAATTAATTTTTATTCAGAAATTGGTGAAGGAAAATCTTGGCAAGACGCTTTTCTATCCGCTTTTGGAATATCCGTGGAAGATTTCTATCACGACTTCGAGAAAATTCAATCTAGCCAGACGATTATTCCAGATACAAGCGTTTGCTTGCCTCAATCTGATAAAAGAGTTAAATGCTTAGGCTTTATAAACAATAATGGATCAAATGACTATATTTTTGAAATTCCGTTTGATGGCAACAGCTTGCCACCTGCGGAACAGTGGAAATCCAGCGGGAGATGTGTTGTAACAGGCTGGGGGGGAACTCCAATATCTTCCACCGCGTTTGAATTGGCGATTTCATTTGGCGCTGAAACGCATGGTGCTTGCCATATAACTATTATTTTCTCACCCGATAAACAAATTCCTGTTGACCTTGTCATACCGTAAACATTAGGAGAATTAATTTAATGAGCAACCGTAAATTCACCAACCGCCGTTACTTAGACGCACTCGAAAAGAAAGTGCTGGTCTTTGACGGCGCGATGGGCACCAGCCTGCAACTGCAAGACTTAACCGCCGAGCATTTTGGCGGCGAGAAATACAACGGCTGTAACGACTACCTTGTTATTTCGTATCCGCAAGCCGTAGAGAAAGTGCATCGTTCCTTCCTCGAGGTGGGCGTAGATGTACTCGAAACGGATACCTTCCGCTCGAACCGTTTAACGATGGTGGAGTATGACCTGCAAGACCGCATCATCGAAATTAATGTGGCCGCCGCCAGTTTGGCTCGAAAACTAGCGGATGAATACGCCGCCAAAACCGGTCAGCCGCGCTTTGTGGCCGGTTCCATTGGACCTTCGGGTAAGCTGCCTTCCACCAATGACCCCGAACTTTCGAATGTGAAATATGACGAATTAATCGATACCTTTCGTGAGCAGGCCGTCGGCTTAATTAAGGGCGGCGTCGATTTGCTCTTAATCGAAACATCGCAAGACATTCTCGAAGTCAAAGCCGCCATCAGCGGTATTCATCAAGCCTTTGACGAAACCCAAACACGCCTGCCGCTGCAAGCCCAAGTTACACTCGACACCACTGGTCGGATGCTGCTCGGCACCGACATCAACGCTTCGCTGGCCATTCTCGAAGGCATGGGCATAGATATCATCGGGCTTAACTGTTCCACTGGCCCAGAGCATATGCGCGAACCGATCCGCTTTTTGGGAGAAAACGCCACCTTGCCGGTTTCCTGTATTCCCAACGCCGGTTTGCCGCTCAATGTGGATGGACAGGCCGTTTATCCGCTGGAGCCAGAACCCTTCGCCAACGACATGGTCGAGTTTGTTACCAAGCATAAAATCTCTATTGTGGGTGGATGTTGCGGCACCACGCCAGAACATTTGAAATTACTGGTTCAGAAATTAAATTCGCATCCGCATCCCGAACGCCCCAAGCGGTCTACCCCGCAGCTTTCTTCCGCTATGTCCGCCATTGCTATGCGACAGGAACCAGCCCCAACCCTGCTCGGAGAACGCTGTAATGCCCAAGGTTCACGTAAGTTTAAACGGCTGCTGCTCGAAGAAGACTACGATGGCATTCTCGATATCGCCCGAGAGCAAGTGGCCAGCGGCGCACACGCCTTAGATATTTCGGTAGCGGTTACTGAACGCGCCGATGAAGCCGAGCAAATGCGCAAGGTGATTAAGAAACTGCAAATGGGCGTTGATGTTCCGCTGGTAATTGACAGCACCGAAGTGGATGTCATTGAAATCGCTTTACAAACCGCCCCCGGACGCTGCTTAATTAACTCCACTCACCTTGAATCGGGTAGAGAAAAAGCAGACAAAATTTTCGCTTTGGCCAAAAAATACAACGCCGCGGTGATTGTGCTCACCATTGACGAAAACGGCATGGCCAAGACCGCCCAAAGCAAATATGAAGTTGCTAAACGTATTTATGACATTGCGGTTAACGATCATGGTTTGAAGCCTGAAGATTTGGTCTACGATGCCTTGACCTTTACCCTAGCAACAGGCGATAAGGAATTTATTAACTCCGCTATTGAAACCATTGAAGGAATTCGCTTAATTAAGAAGAATCTGCCGGGTGTGATGACTTCGTTAGGGGTAAGCAACCTTTCGTTTGGTTTCGCACCGCAAGCCCGCCCGCCGCTAAATTCGGTCATGTTGTATTACTGTGTGCAAGCTGGTTTAGACATGGCGATTGTGAACGCATCGCATGTCAAACCGTACGCCGAAATTGAAGCTGGTGAACGCGAATTATGTGAAGATTTAATTTTTAACCGCCGAGAAGATGCCCTGCAACGCTTTATTGAATTTTACGAAAATGTTACCGTTTCAACTGAATCCACTTTGGTAGACCCAACCGAAGGGATGACCCCCGAACAACGCCTGCACTGGAAGATTTTGCACCGCTTTAAAGAAGGCGTTGAAGC
>CAYOGW010000064.1:13760-16652 GCA_964403635.1 uncultured Anaerolineaceae bacterium
ATTGCCACCGTTTATGGTGATGTGCACGATATTGGCAAAAACTTGGTTAAAACCATTTTGGCAAACAACGGATATACCGTCATAGACTTAGGGAAGCAAGTGCCCGCTGAAACAATTATCACCCGTGCGGTAGAAGAAAAAGCCACCGCCATTGGGCTTTCGGCGCTGTTGGTTTCCACCTCGAAGCAGATGCCATTAATTGTCAACGAACTTCACCGGCGCGGACACAAAATCCCCGTGTTGGTGGGCGGCGCGGCGATTAATCGCCGTTTTGGGCGGCGTATATTGCAAGTGGAAGATGGTAATTTCTATGAGGCGGGCGTGTTTTATTGTAAAGATGCCTTTGAAGGTCTCGATACAATGGATACCTTAATCGTCCCTGAAAAGCGCGCCGAATTGTTAACCAAGACTCGGGCGGACGCGGATATGGAACTAGGACGCGCCTCTCAGAAACGGGAGGAAGGTTCGGGCGTGGCCCGCAGCGATGTGGTTCCTGCTCCGATTAAATTGCCAGAAAAACTAGGTGAGCGGGTGGTTAAATATATGCCGCTTGAAATCATCTTAAAGCATTTAAATATTAACGAACTGTACCGCTTGTCTTGGGGAGCAAAAAACTCACACGGGCCAGAATGGGAAAAATTAAAGGCCGAGTTTGATGCGCGGCTAGAAAAAATGACCAAACAAGCTCTGCGAGAAAAATGGCTTAAGCCGGTGGCAGCTTATGGTTTGTTTGCCTGCCAAGCGGATGGCAACGATTTAATTATTTACGAAAACGCCGAGAAAGGCGCCAAAGAACGAACCCGTTTTGCCTTCCCGCGCCAGCCCTATGATGACCATTTGGCGCTTTCAGATTATTTTGCCAGTGTCGAATCGGGTCAGTTGGATGTGGTTGGCTTGCAAATTGTAACGGTGGGCCAAGAAGCCAGTGAGCGCTTTGATGCCTTGCAAGCCAAAGGTGATTATTCAGAAGCGTACTTTACACACGGGCTGGCTGTGCAAGCGGCAGAAGCCACCGCTGAGTATATTCACCGCCATGTGCGCCGCGAGCTGGGCATTGCCGAAAAGCAAGGCAAGCGCTACTCATGGGGCTACCCGGCTATCCCAGAGCTGGAAGACCACCGCAAGGTCTTTGACTTGCTGCCAGCCGCCGAGAAGGAACTAGGCTTGGCGCTTTCACCTGCTTTCCAATTAATCCCAGAGCAAAGCACCGCCGCCATAGTGCTGCACCATAAAAACGCCAAATATTATTCGGTTGGCGAAAGCCGTGTGGAACAATTAATGCGTTAATGAAACGATGAAAAAAACGATTAAAGAGTTTCTCGCATCTGAATATTTTCCGCTGGCCGCTTTAATCACCGTGTTGTTGGCAGTTGGCATTTTTACCTTGCCCTTCTACGGCGAAAGCTGGGACGAGTTTAATTACCTAACCCATGCCAAGTATTCTTTACAAGCCTACAGCGGCAGCGAACCCGCATGGGATGTGATATATCGCTTTTACGGCCCGTCTTTCATGATGCTGGTGGTTTTGGTCGGGCGCTTGCTGCCAACCGTCATTTTGTCAGACATCGCCCACGCCTTAAGCTTCTTAAGCTTTTTAATCGGCTTAATCTTTTTCTATTTGCTTTCTCGCCGCTGGCTGGATGTTTGGGCTTCGTATGGCGCAACCCTGCTTTTTGCCAGCCAGCCGCTCTTGTGGGGGCACGCCTTCATTAATTCCAAAGACACACCGTTTATGGTGGGCTTTATGGCAAGCATCTATTTGGGTTTGCGGATGATGGACACGATTAAGCTCGAACCGCCAAAAAAGATTGAATTGCAACTAAACGAAACTTTGCAAAGTGAATTAATGGCGCTGGCTACCCCTCAGCGATTAATGCTAACCATCAGCTTGATTCTGGCTGTTGGCGCTTCCGCTTGGCTGGGAACTTGGTTCAGCAACTGGCAATCGGTTAATAATCCGCCGGTGTTTACCACCAATGACTTTATTGAGTTAGAACAATATCTTTATCAAGTTACCAGTCAGTTTAATCGGCTGGGTTTAATTTTTGGATTAATGCTGTTTGGGGTTATGGCTGTCTTTGCCAAAGGGCTGCCCTTAACCAGCGCTTATCTGTATAAATCCGAAATTCTGCCATTAATACGGCAAGCGAAATCGGCCTTAACAAATCGCTATTTAATCAGTATGGCGTTGGTGGTTGGTTTCACCGCTTCTATCCGCTTTTTAGGGCTGGCGCCGCTAGGCTTTATTGGTTTGTGGTTTGTTTGGAAGCACCGTCAAGCCGCTTTAATGCCGCTGGGCATTTTGGCTGTCATCAGCTTTTTGGTGATGCTGGTTACTTGGCCTTATTTGTGGGCGGCACCTTTGTTTCGACTATTCTTAACTGTGGCGGTCATGTTGCGTTTTCCGTGGGCGGGCAAGGCTTTATTTGAAGGTCATTATTATTTACCCAAAGAATTACCCAAATATTATTTACCCAAATTAATTGCGCTGCAAACCACCGAAACGGCACTGCTCTTTTTTGCCATTGGGTTGGTTGCATTAATTTATTTTTTAATTAAGAAAAAAAGCGAATGGCAAGAGCAGGCTTATTTGGTTTTGGTTTGGTTCTTATTGCCAGTTTTGGCGGCTGTTATTGGCAAGCCAAATATGTACGATAACTTTCGTCAGCTCATGTTTATTTTGCCGCCGCTCTTCTTTTTAGCGGGTACAGGCTTGCAAGCGGTTTTTGTTGTGTTAAAACAACCCTTATTTAAATTAATATTGTTGTTGGTTTTGGTTTTGCCGAGCGTTTTGGGCTATGCTCGCTTGTTCCCGTACGAATATATGTATTACAACCGCTTGGCTGGCGAGAACACTTTTAGATTGTACGAAGCCGATTACTGGGCGACCAG
>CAYOGW010000065.1:0-3982 GCA_964403635.1 uncultured Anaerolineaceae bacterium
TACACGAAGAAGAAGATGCGCCTTATCTTAATCGGGCGACACAAGGCCAATATCCATTTTGGATGATTTCACAACCCTTAAGAGCTATTGCTTTAAACACCCCCCTATCAGCGCCCAATTTACAACAAACCAAAGAATTATTTAATTCCCTAGGCATTTACTCTGCTCCCCAAATTCCCCTTGATGTTGCGATTCCAACCCAAGCGCCATCAACAATTGATCAACTTGCTAGCCCTCTTCAATTTGCCCTTGCGGCAGCGACCATCAGCAATCATGGATTATTAAACTCACCCCAATTAACGCTTGCAGTAAATACACCGCAAAGCGGCTGGGTAGTCTTTGAAAACAAGCAAGCTAATCAATCGCCACTGTTTTCAGACGAACAAATTAATAACAAAATTAGCAATTATTTAATTCCTGAAACCAGTTTTTGGGGGCACCAAACCAAAGAATTCTCATTAAACGCGCCATCGAATGGAATCAATATTTTTATTGGCGGCACACAGCCAGGCTGGCAAGGAACACCACTCGCAGTCGTTGTTATCCTTGAATCAAATGAAGGTATTTTTCCTGGTACTCACTCAGCGCAAGAGATTGGGATAACTTTATTAAAAACTAGCCTTAACCAAAAATAAAAACTACTGCTTTTTGCAGTAGTTTTTATTTTTGGTTAATTAAGGAGAAATCTTATCCGTTGGCGCTATAGCCGGGACCCTTGCTGAAATAGTCATAATTAGGTTGAATATCAGCGGTTAAATCTACTGTTTCACCTGCGGAAAGTTGTTTTGCATTTTCCAAAACAACCGCGTCGCCGTGATGATTGCTGCCTTCATAATGGCCTACAATTCCAATTCGGCTGATAAACTCTCCGCCCTTGGCAGTGTAAGCAGCAGGGACTTCATCTTCAGGGAAGATAGCAGAATAGGGACATTCTGGAACGCAAGCGCCGCAATCAATGCAGGTATCTGGGTCAATGTAAAACCAAGGCCACTCTTCAGTGGGCTTGCCCGGAACAATGCATTCAACTGGGCATACTTCCACACAACCGCTATCTCGCAAACATAGACTAGTAATAATATGAGTCATAACTATCTCCTTAAAATATTTAGAAATCAAAAAGCCAGATATAAATATTATATCTGGCTTTTTGATTTGCGCAAGAAATTACAAATTTACTTGCTAAATCGGGCTGAAACAGCATCCCAATTAACGACATTCCACCAAGCCGAGATATAATCGGCACGGCGATTTTGATAATTTAAATAATACGCATGTTCCCAAACATCAATACCCAACAAGGGGGTTAATCCGTCAGTTAAAGGGTTATCTTGATTAGCGGTTGATACAACAACCAAGCTACCATCCGATTTTTTAGCAAGCCAAGCCCAACCAGAACCAAAGCGACCCATGCCTGCTTTTTCAAATTCAGCTTTGAAAGCGTCATAGGAACCGAAAGCAGCATTGATGGAGTCTGCCAGAGCGCCACTTGGCGTACCGCCAGCGTTTGGAGCCATTACATCCCAAAAAATATTATGATTCAATGTTCCGCCGCCGTGGTTGCGAACAGCTCCGCGAATATCTTCAGGAACAATGGTGTTTAATCCGGCAACAAGTTCTTCCAACGACTTATTAGCAAGTTCTGGGTGCTTTTCGATGGCCGCATTTAAGTTTGTAATATAGGCTTGATGATGCTTGCCATGATGAATTTCCATGGTGCGCGCATCGATAAAAGGTTCTAATGCATTATGTGCATAAGCAAGTTTTGGGAGTTCAAAAGTCATATTTTTCTCCTTCAGAAATTAAAGATGATTAAAAATCATCATAAGTAGTATTAAAAGATTTTAGCCTTTAGGTATAGGTGTTGTCAATATATACTGGATTTTTCTAGTAATATTCTAATAAATTAACCCATCCATCGGAGCCCTTATGTCATCTACACAGCGAACCCCCGTCACAATCTTCATTACACTAGGAATTGGTATCCTTGCTGTTTCAACGGCATCCATATTTATTCGTTACGCCCAGCAAGAAGCGCCTTCGCTTGTCATTGCCGCCTACCGGTTAATTTTTGCGAGCATCATTCTTGCCCCCATTGCGATAGGAAAACACAAACAGCAATTAATTAATTTAAAGAAACCCGATTTGCTCTTGGGTCTATTGGCTGGTTTTTTCCTGGCACTTCATTTCGCCAGTTGGATTACCTCGTTAGAATTCACCAGCGTTGCCAGCTCGGTTGTGATTGTGACAACCACCCCCCTTTGGGTAGCGTTGGCTTCTCCGTTTTTTTTAAGAGAGCCAATCTCAAAAATGACAAGTGTTGGTCTGATACTCGCCTTAATTGGCGGCAGCATTGTTGGTATCAGCGAAATATGTAATTGGAGCAATTCCGGACTCAGCTGCCCACCTTTTTCCGTTTTCTTACAAGGGGACGCGCTCTGGGGCAATTTTTTAGCTCTCGTTGGGGCTTGGATGGCGGCTTGTTACTTATTAATTGGCAGAAAATTACGTGCCAAAATTGATTTAATCCCCTATATTTTTGTAGTTTATGGCATGGCAGCCATCGTTTTATTTTTCATTACTTTGTTTACTGCAACCCCACTCCTCGGTTATTCCCCCATTACGTATCTTTGGATGCTGGCGCTCGCCTTAATTCCCCAATTAATCGGTCATTCAACGTTTAATTGGGCTTTAGGCCATTTGCCCGCATCTTTTGTTTCTGTTACCCTGCTGGGCGAACCGATTGGCTCAATTGCCTTAGCCTTTTTAATTCTAAAAGAATCCCCTACGTTGCTAGAAGCGGCTGGCGGATTATTGATTTTGGCTGGCATTTTTATTTCTTCTCAAAAAGAATAAGCAAAAAAAAACGACCCCTGAAAGAGGGGTCGTTTTTTTAACGTTGATATAAGTAATTTATTTCAGCAATCCAGCCTTTGAGTTCATCGCTCAATGCATTTTGGGGCATTCGCCATGCCCAATAACCGCCCACTTTACCAGGGAAATTCATTCTTGCTTCGCTGCCAAGCCGTAAAAAATCTTGCAGCGGTGCAATGGCATACCCAGCCACAGATGCCCAAATGGCACGAATCATATCGCCCGGCACATCGGCATTATCTCGGCTAACATAACGGTGATAAAAATCTCGTTCATGCGGCGGGCAATTTCGATACCAGCCAAGTGCTGTATCGTTGTCATGCGTACCTGAATAAACAACCGAATTCGCTGCAAAGTGATGCGGCAAAAATGGGTTGTCTGGACCAGAGAAACCGAACTGAAATATCTTCATGCCGGGTAATCCAAAACTATCGCGCAGTTCTACTACATCAGGTGTAATCTCACCCAAATCTTCGGCAATAATCGGCAATTCGCCCAAGGCGTTTCTTACCGCGTTAAAAAAGTCTTTTCCCGGGCCGGGCACCCAACGACCATGCTCTGCTGTGGCCGCATCCCCTGGGATTTCCCAATAGCCAGCGAAGCCTCGAAAATGGTCAATCCGAACCACATCAACAACTTTTAAGGTTGCCCGAATTCTTTCTAACCACCACTGATAACCAGTTGACTGATGAACCGCCCAATTAAATAGCGGGTTACCCCACAATTGTCCTGTCGCCGAAAAGTAATCTGGCGGAACACCCGCCACTACACTGGGCTTTCCTTGCTCATCCAAATAAAATAATCCCGAATGCGCCCAAGCATCTGCCGAATCCATCGCAACGAAAATTGGAATATCCCCAACAATTTGGACACCCTTTTGATTAGCATACTGCTTTAAAGAATGCCACTGCCGAAAAAATAAAAACTGCTGAAAAAACTGTTTTTGAACAGCGAAATCTAACATTTTACGCGCATCATGCATCGCTTGTGGTGTTCGTTGGCGTTGTTCGGCTGGCCATTCGTTCCAAGCGATACCGCCGTTTAATTCCTTAATCGCCATAAACAAGGCGTAATCTTCTAGCCAACTGGCTTGGTCAAAACAAAAAGCATT
>CAYOGW010000065.1:4082-6050 GCA_964403635.1 uncultured Anaerolineaceae bacterium
CGCAAAGCGTCCAAGGCAATATCTACTCCTTTTTGTTGGTCCATACGCGTGACCATGACAAACAACGGCGCTTGCGGATAAGCCTTTAAGCCAAATTGGGTTAGCAATTCCTGTTTATTCGCTTGCCGTTTCTTAAGCGTGGCCGCTGTAAAATTTGAACGAATAGCTTCATCACTGGCTGGGTTCCATAAATCATAATCAATGCCATTTACAATGCCGGTTACTTTTGTTCGCTCGGCATGCAAGTAAGCTTCTAAACCATAACCATATTCTGGTGTCTGAATTTCTAGCGCATAAGATGGCGATACCGCCACAACCTTATCGGCTGCCCAAAGCCCCATTGGCATAGGTTGATGAGCCGCCCACGGCGGCAAAAGCGACTCACCCAAAGTAGGTAAGCCATACGAAGCCGTTGCCGCCTCTGCTTCGGCTCCCATATAACCCAAATTATGGACCGTAAAAACAGATTTTACATCTCCCCAATAAGCAGACTTAATCGTCCGCATGGCATATAAAGCGCTGGCCGTATGCCAATCATTCGCGTGCACAAGATCTGGTTTCCAACCCATTTGCTCGCACATTTCTAAAGCAGCTAGTGGAAAAAAAACATACTTCTCCCCATCCGCTTCTGGGCTGGAATCATACACTTTTTGAGATGAATTAATCGGTGCGCCAGAAATTAAATAAACCGTGAGGCCTTTTACTTCCGTGCTAAAAACCTGAGCAGGGATTAATTTCCCGTCTCTATCCACATTAATAATCGTTTCTCGCAGCAAAGAAAAGCCTTCAGTCCGAATCGCAGCATGAAAAGGAATTACTAGGCGAATATCAATCTCTTCATTTAAACCTTGAATAGCATAAGGTAAAGAGCCCGCCACATCTCCTAACCCGCCTACTTTAATAAATGGGTCAGCTTCGGAGGCTAAAAACAATACTTTTAAAGGGTTCGACATTTTTCCATAGGTCCAATCGCTTCATTAATTAATAACCTCCAGCCAAAGAGAAACTACTTACATTGGCGGCCAAGTTTTGGGTGAGCCCGCTGCGAACATTTCTTAATCGCAACTCGTTACCAGATAAGTATAGATACTGGTCAGTATCTATCCAAATTAATCCTGAAAATTGAACTGAATCTGCTAAAGGCAAACCAGCCGATTCAAATTGGGTTAAACGGGTATTGGCTGGGGTATCGGCATAATATACAAATTCTGTTGAGTTTGGATTCCAGCCCATTAGACCCAAGACTGGCGCGAAGGTATATAAACGGTCTGCGGTGCTGGCATCAATGACATGCAATTCTTGATTTTCGCCTGCGCGGCGCAGATAAAGCACTTGCGCCCCGTTGGGACTGATGTAGGGAAACGCCTCCCAAACGGGCACAGCTACAAATTCAGCCAAACGCGCTGGCTCACCACTTAACGAAACGTAGTAAAAGCGGGTTGGTTCAGTGGGGTTTTCTAAGGCTGCTGGCGCAGGGATTACCGTATAAAAACCACTCGAATTGCTTAACCAAACCACTTGCGGAAAATAAACCCACTCACTGTAGGTGGAAACAAACGGGAAAGAAAATACAGGGCGATACTCACTGCCGTCTCGCCGAATGACTCGAATTTGTTCTCCTGCGGAGATTGTCATCCATTGTCCGTCTGGTGAGAAGGTCCAATCTCCACCGCCAGCCCCCGCTGAAAGTAAACGAACAGGCCCAAGCGTATCGGCATTTACTTTATGCAAATCATACACAGGGGCTGGGTAAGCTTCTGTTTCACCGATTAAATCAAAAAATAAATCGTGGCTGGCTGGAATAAACACAAATTTTCGAACCGAAATGCTTAACCAACTCGCATCTCGAAAACCTGCTAAATAGGCTTGAGAAACCAATACGCGTTCGTTACTGCCATCTGCATTAATCGCTAACAATTCTCCGTCACGGCGAAAGGCAACCACTTGCCCATCTGAACTCACTTGCGG
>CAYOGW010000065.1:6150-12487 GCA_964403635.1 uncultured Anaerolineaceae bacterium
GATCTTTACTCGACAAAGCCCTCAACGCTGGTTGTTTATAGCACATCTTGGTGCCCCGATTGCCGCAGAACCAAACAATTATTAATTTCAAAAAATGTTCAGTTCCTTGAAGTGGATATTGGCAAAGATAACGAAGCATTCATATTTATAGAAAAAACCACTCGCCGCGTTCGCATTCCAACATTAATTTTCCCAGATGGCAGCATTTTGGTTGAACCCGAAGATGACGAACTTTTAGAAAAATTAGGTTTAAGTTAATTACCCTTAAAAAGCCACCGCAACGGTGGCTTTTTATATCCACTGATTCAATAAGAATCGCAAGCCCATAATCACCAAGAGTAAAAAGACCAAGCGCTTAAATAGCAATGGCTGAACAAAGCGTTCTACAATAAACCCAAACCCAATACCAAGCAATAACCCTCCAGCTGTTGGAAAACCAAGCTTAATAACTTGCATATTAAAATTCCCTGCCAGCCAGTGGCTAATTAAAATTTGAATGCTGTTAATAATAAAATACCCCTGTAAGTTAGATTTAAATTGACTAGGCTCCCAATCTTGGGTGCTAAAGTACATAATAACCGGCGGACCAGCCGTGTTATATGCCCCACCTAACAAGCCCCCTAAAAAACCCGCCAACCACTGCCAGGCCGGATTAATTAACCGTCCTAATTGAAAACCAAATAAACCATAAGCGCCATAGCCAACCAAAATTAAACCTAAAACGGTTAGGGTAATATGCTCATCCAGCACGGCTAACAACCCAACCCCAATGGGTACGCTGACCAAGGATGCCAAAACCAACCGCCAAATTTGTTTTACTTGTAAAGATTCGCGGAAGCGAATTAATACCACCAACTCAATTAATATAGCCGCCGCTGCAACCAAAGGAATAGAAACCTTTAAACCAATTAATGCGGGCAGCAAAGACATAGAAACCAACCCTGCCCCAAAACCCGCAACGGTTTGAACCAAAGCCGCCAATGTAAAGACAAGAAACACACTGATAAAATTAATTTCCATAAGAAATCATTATAGCTGGAACACTACCGCTATAATCAAACCAGATCTGAACATGAGGAGAATAGGATGCCAAGAACTGCCGAAATTGTGATTTGCGGCGCGGGAATTGCCGGGGTAAGCGCCGCTTATTTTTTAAGTTTAAAAGGCTTTCGCGATATTCTTCTTTTTGACGAAAGCGAACCACTTGGGTTAACGTCCAGCCGCTCTACCGAGTGTTATCGCAATTGGTGGCCCGATGCAGAAATGCTGGCGTTAATGAATCGCAGTATTGATTTACTGGAACAGTTGGCAGAAGAAAACAACAACACCTTTCGGCTTAATCGGCGAGGCTATTTATACCTAACCAGCCAACCCGAAAAGATTACGGCAATGCAAGCCAAAGCTGAAAAAATCGCTGCGATGGGCGCGGGGCATTTGCGAGTTCACGACGGGAGTTTAATCAATTACCAAGCCAACGAAAAAGAAGGATATAAAAACATTCCCGCTGGAGCCGATTTAATTCTCGGCAACAATTTAATTCGTGACCTGTTTCCCTATCTCAGCCCAGAAACCGTTGCTGGTCTGCACGTCCGCCGCGCCGGATGGCTTGACGCTTGGGGGCTGGGAAAATATCTCTTGGAACAAGCCAAACAGCGAGGCGTGCGGGTGGAGAAAGCCAAGCTGGCCGCTATCGAAACGGCTGGCAGCAAAATTAAAGGAATCAAGCTAGAAAACGGCGAAACCATTCAGACCAACATTTTCATCAATGCTGCCGGACCCTACATTAAATCAATTGCTAGTTTAGTAGGTGTAGACCTGCCCGTTTTCACAGAACTTCATCAAAAAGTGGCGTTTCGAGATCACCTTGGCATTCTTGGCAGAGATGCTCCTTTAATCATTTGGGACGACCCTCAAGTCCTTCAGTGGACAGATGAAGAAAGAGACGATCTCGCAGCCGACCCAAACACTCGCTGGATGACCGAGGAAATGCCAGCCGGTGCCCACGCCCGCCCCGAAGGCGGCGAGAACAGCCCAATGGCTTTGTTACTTTGGGAGTACGCAGAAAAGAAAATGTCGCCTATTTTCCCGCCGCCTTTAGATGAAAGCTACCCAGAACTAGCTTTGCGCGGCATAGCAAAAATGGTGCCCGGCTTACAACAATATTTTGGCAAACTACCAAAACCGATTTTGGATGGCGGCTATTACACCAAAACCCAAGAAAACCGCTTACTGGCTGGCCCCGCCGGACCTGAAGGCAGCTATTGTATTGGTGCGCTTTCGGGTTATGGCATTATGGCAGCTTGCGGCGCGGGCGATTTATTGGCTGCGCATATTAGCGGCGAAAACCTGCCCAGTTATGCGCCAGCCTTTGTGTTGGCTCGCTATCAAGACCCGGCCTATCAAACTTTGCTCCGCTCTTGGGGTGACAGTGGACAACTTTAATTAACCAAATGAGCCAAATTAATCCACTCTACTCTCTACTAGAAAAAGCGTACCTGCTTCGAAAACCGTTAATCGATGACCGCCACCAGCAGGCCTTTCGCTTATTTAACGGCTTTTTAGAAGGCGACCCAAACCTGCAAATTGATATTTATGCTCAAACAGCGCTTTTGCACAATTACGCCAACCTCCCCAGCGAAGGTGCCTCTGGTGTTGCCACAGCCAACCAGTTTTTATTAGACCACCTGCCCTGGGTAAATAGCGTGCTGGTAAAAGTGCGCGCTGGCAACGAAACAGAAAAACGAGGTGTCCATTTACGCGGCGAGAAACCCGCCACAAAAATTAAAGAAAATGGGGTTTGGTACGCCTTAAATTTAACCATGAACCGAGATGCGAGTTTATATTTGGATACACGAAGTTTGCGGAAGTGGGCGAAAGAAAACCTAAGTGGCAAGCGTGTTTTAAATACCTTTGCGTATACCGGTAGTTTAGGCGTTTCCGCTTTAGCAGGTGGCGCATCGCAAGTAATTCATATTGATTTAAATAAAGAATTTCTTAATGTTGCCAAAACATCGTACACTTTAAATGGTTATCCGATTCGCAAGAGCGATTTTATGAGCCAAGACTTCTTCACAGCAATCAATTTTCTAAAACGAAATAAACAAGTTTTTGATTGTGTGTTTTTAGACGCGCCATTTTTTTCATCTACGTCCAAAGGACGTGTTGATTTACAAAACGATACCACCCGTTTAATTAATAAACTGCGTCCGCTGGTCCAAGATGGCGGCTGGCTGGTTGCCATTAATAATGCGTTATTCTTAAGCGGCGAGGAGTATTGGAGTGAACTAGAAGGTTTATGCGCAGATGGACACCTCGCCATTGAAAGGCATATTCCAGTAGAGATTGACTTTACCGGCTCTGCAGAAACCCAGCGCATTGCCCCGCCCACAGACCCAGCGCCTTTTAATCACAGCACCAAAATTGCTGTCTTACAAGTGCGTCATTCAAAATAAAGGCTCATCCTTATGGATATTTCTCAAACCATTCACATGCTCGGAGATTTACTCGGCCAAGTCATTGCCGAACTTGAATCGAAACCTTTATTTGAAGTAGAAGAGCGAATTCGCCAAGCAGCCAAAAACCGTCGTAACCGAGACAGCCAAGCTGCAGCAACCTTAACCAGCGAAATTGCCAAATTAAATGAAGACGACGCCCGCGCAATTGCCTCCGCTTTTGCGACCTATTTTGATTTGGTTAATCTCTCCGAAGAAAATTACCGCTTAGAGATGCTGCGCCAAAACGAAATAAAAGCGCACCCAGCCCCCACCCGCGAATCCATTCGAGAAGCCGTTTACCAGCTAAAACAAAAAGGATTAACCCCCGCAGAAATGCAGCAAGTGCTAGACCAATTAAATATCGAATTGGTCTTAACCGCACACCCCACCGAAGCAAGGCGGCGAACCATCCTTTCGAAAATTCAACGGATTTCACAAATTGTTCAGCAGCAGCAAAACAACCCCTTGCCACGAGAAGAAAAAGCCATGCGCCAAGCCCTTTTGGCAGAAATTAGCTCTTTGTGGTTAACCGACCGAAACCGCAGCAGTAAACCAGCCGTGACGGATGAAGTAAAAACTGGCTTATATTTTGTCGATTCCGTTTTTTGGGAAGTGGTTCCCCAACTGTATGAAGACCTAGACAACGCCCTCGCCGAGTATTTCCCTGAGTTAAAAACGAACGAAGCTTGGCTAAAAATTGCCAGTTGGATGGGCGGAGACCGTGACGGCAACCCCAATGTTACGCGTGAAGTCACCGCCGACACATTACGCCTGCATCGCGGCTTGGCGATTGAAGCCCACCGCCGCAATTTTCAAGAAGTAGGGCGTGCCTTAAGCATCAGTTCACAAAACTTGCCGCTGCCCCCCGATTTAGAAAATTGGATTGAAGCCCGCCGCCCGCTCTCTGAACACGCATCCTTCATTGAAGAGCGCTACAAAAACGAACCCTACCGATTAATTCTTTCTCTGCTCGCATCCGATTTAGCCGACGCATCGGGAGAAGACATGAAGTCGAACTTGCTGCGCCAGCACCCCCGCCCGGCCCGCATCACTGCGGCGCAATTAATGAAGCCAATAGAAATTATTTCACAAGCCATTCCCGAGAGAATTGCAGCCGACCGTTTACTAAAATTAAAACGACAAATTCAAATTTTTGGGTTACACGCCGCCCGCTTAGACATCCGCGAAGATTCTGGGCGGTTAAACGCTGCCCTCGCTGAAGTGCTGCGCGGATTAAACATCTGTGCCGATTTTGAAAACCTGCCAGCAGATGAAAAGCTAAGTTTATTAATTAAACTTTTGGGTGAGCCCGCCCCCGCGCTTTCGAATCGCCCAGGCATTACCCCAGCCACATCCGAAACCTGGGCTGTCTTTCAATTATTAGAAAAAACCCGCCGCATTTATGGCAACGCATTAATCGGCCCTTTTATTATTTCTATGTCGCGCTCGGCAGCCGATGTACTGACCGTTTTGCTGATGGCGCATTGGAATAATTGCGCCGAAGGCTTGCAAATTTGCCCACTCTTTGAAACCGTAGATGACCTAACCAATGGACCTGAAATTTTAATAAGTTTGTTTGGCACGCCTGTTTATCAAAAACATTTACTTACTTGCAGTAACGAGCAAATGGTGATGATCGGCTATTCCGACAGTAACAAAGACGGCGGTTATCTCTCATCTAACTGGGCGTTGTATAAAGCGCAAGAAGCCATTACGAACGTAACCAAAACCCATACCAATATCCGTCTGACGATTTTTCACGGGCGCGGCGGAACAGTTGCCCGTGGTGGCGGACCCGCCAACCGAGCCATTCGTGCTCAACCCGCTGGCAGCATAAATGGCCGCTTTCGATTAACCGAACAAGGCGAAATTATCGCCGCCCGCTATGCCAACCCACACATCGCCCGCCGCCATCTAGAACAAATCACCCATGCCGTTTTGTTGGCATCTGCCCCCAGCCAAAACGAAATTCGCATTCCAGAAGCGTGGCGAGCCAGTATGGACGAAATCTCTGCCGCCGCCCACCACGCCTATCGCGGCTTGGTCTACGAAACCCCAGATTTTATAGAGTTTTGGCAGCACGCTACCCCGCTAAATGAAATTAAACGCCTGCACATTGGCTCACGCCCCTCTGCCCGCGCTGGCAAAGCCGCCTTAAGCCAAATTCGAGCCATCCCGTGGGTATTCTCATGGATGCAAAGCCGCTTTAACATCCCGGGTTGGTATGGGCTCGGCGCGGGCTTAACCGCTGCCCAAAACCAAACTCACCTAAAAGAGATGTATCAAAACTGGCCTTTCTTTACCACTTTAATTAACAACGCCGAGATGTCTTTGGTTAAAGCGGATATGGAAATTGCCAAACTCTATGTTTCACTGGTACCAGACCAAAAAATGGGAGAAACAATTTTTAACACCATTCAGCAAGAGTTTAATCAAACCACCCAACGCATTCTCGCCATCACCGGCCACCAAGCGTTAATGGAAACCGAACCCATCACCAAAGAAGCCGTGCGCCTGCGTAACCCCTACATTGACCCGCTTAATTACCTGCAAGTCGAAATGCTCAAACGCCTGCGCCACAATGACCCCGCCGACCCCGCCAACGAAGAAATTCATCAAGTGCTGGTCTTAACCATCAACGGCATTGCGGCTGGCTTAAGAAACACAGGTTAAATGAAAGAAAACCTCGTTCTCATTCGTGGCGGCGGAGACCTCGCTTCAGGCGTGGCCTTGCGCCTGTGGCGGGCTGGTTTTGCCGTGGCTATCAGCGAGCTGCCTCAGCCGCTGGCCGTGCGGCGGGCGGTTTCTTTCTCTGAAGCCATTTATGAAAAATTTTGGAAAGT
>CAYOGW010000065.1:12587-15380 GCA_964403635.1 uncultured Anaerolineaceae bacterium
CCGTGCGGCGGGCGGTTTCTTTCTCTGAAGCCATTTATGAAAAATTTTGGAAAGTAGAAGATGTACCCGCCCAACGAGCGGATTCTGCTGAGGAGGCTCTGACCTTAATTAATCAACAGATACTCCCCGTGCTGGCTCAGCCCGAACTTGATTCTATTAAACTAAATTTCACTGTGCTGGTAGACGCCCGCTTAAAAAAAGAACCTATCCCTTACACACTGACAGATTCGATTCGCATCATTGGGCTGGGACCAGGCTTTACCGCCGGAGAAAACTGCCACGCGGCGATTGAAACCCAACGCGGGCATAACCTTGGGCGTGTCTACTGGCAGGGAGCCACCGAAAGTGATACCCGCCTACCCGAAGGCGACCCCAGCCGCGTCTTGCGCGCGCCCGCCAGCGGATTAATTAAGACCTTTGTAGAAATTGGTGATTTTGTAAAAAAGAATCAATTAATTGCTGAAGTGGCTGGAATTGAAATTGTTTCACCTTTTGATGGTGTATTACGCGGATTAATCCGCCCCAAAATCATCGTCGAAAAAGATATGAAAATCGGTGATGTAGACCCGCGCGGCATCCGTGACTATTGCTTTACCGTTTCAGACAAGGCGCTGGCAGTCGGCGGCGCGGTTTTAGAAGCGATCTTAACCAAACGACAATGAAACTATCCCAAGCCTTAAGACTCTCCAAACAAGCCTCCAGCGTGGCTTTTGTAGGCAGCGGCGGCAAAACGAGTTCCATTTTTTTAATTGCCAGCGAGTTAAAGCAAGCCATCATTACCACCACGACTCATTTAGGTGTTGAGCAAGCCGCTTTGGCCGACCAGCATTTTATGCTTGAGCCAGACCAGCCAATCCCATTAATTAATTGGGAAAGTGCTGGCATGTGTTTAATTACAGGCCCAACCCAAGACAACCGCTTAACTGCCCTCACCGAAACACAGTTAATTAAATTAAATGAAATCTCCCAGCAGCACAACCTGCCCCTGCTGATAGAAGCAGACGGCTCACGCGGCAAACCGCTCAAAGCGCCCGCCGAGCACGAACCGGCTATCCCTGCTTTTGCAGATGCTGTGGTTGTAACGGTTGGCGTTAGCGGATTAAACCAAACACTTACCGAAGAAACGGTTCAGCGAGCAGAAATCTTTTCTAGCATCAGCGAAACAGAATTGAATGAGAAAATTAAACCAGCCGCATTAATTAAAGTATTAATTCATCCCAATGGCGGATTAAAAAATATTCCGGAATCTGCCAGAAAAATAGTCTTAATTAATCAAGCCGATACTGCCGAACAGCAAGCGCAAGCCAGCCAGTTGGTTGAGCCATTAATCAAGCATTTTGACAGTGTCATCATTGCCAGTGCAAAACAAAAAGAAGCCTATGCCGCTCACGAGAATATCGCCGGTGTGATTCTAGCCGCCGGAGCCGCCAGCCGCTTTGGCTCGCCCAAGCAACTGCTAGACTTTCATGGGCAGCCTTTTGTGCGCCAAGTGGCGCTTAACGCACTCAAATCGGGATTGTCGCCCATTGTGGTGGTGGTTGGCGCGCAAGCCGAGCCAGTAAAACAAGCCGTTGAAGATTTACCGGTTTTAATCATTGAAAACAAAAATTGGCAAAGCGGACAAGCCAGTTCGATTGTGGCAGGCGTGCAAGCCCTGCCCCATCAGACCGGCGCGGCGATATTTTTACTAGCAGACCAGCCGCAGATACCTGTTCAACTGTTAAGAGCATTAATCGCCCGCCACAGTTTGGATTTGCCGCCTGTGCTAGCCCCGTTTGTAATTGACCGGCGCGCCAACCCCGTACTATTTGACAAAGTGACCTTCGTGGATTTAATCACCCTGCAAGGCGACAAAGGCGGCAGAGAATTATTTGGCAAGTTCTCGCCGTGGTACTTGCCTTGGCATGATGACCTGATCATGATGGATGTAGACACACCCGCCGACTACGAACGATTAATTAATGAAACCAGCTATGAACAAGAATAATCGTGTTTCTGCTATTATTTTGGCAGCGGGGCGTTCGGAGCGCATGGGGCAGGCGAAAATGCTGCTGCCGTGGAAAAATAATCAGTGTGTGCTCGAAGCGGTGATTGACACCTTTGCAGCAGCAGAGATTAAAGAGATAGTGGTGGTGACTGGCGCAGACGCGGATTTAATTAATCCTTTGTTAATTAAGCTAAAAGAAAAATATCCAATCAGAGATGTGCATAATAAACAATTTAACACCGGTGAAATGCTCAGCAGCTTGCAAGCGGGGCTGGCTGGCTTAAGCCCGGAAGCGGAATCCGCTTTGGTAGGGTTAGGAGACCAGCCGCAGATGAAACTGCAAACCGTTAAAGACGCGCTCTCAGCGGCGGAAACTTCCTCTTTTCCTTTAATTATGCCCAGTTGGAATGATCGGCGCGGGCATCCGTGGCTGGTGAAAAAGCAATTGTGGACTGAAATTTTTGCTTTAAAAATTCCTGAAACGGCGCGCACGTTTATACAAAACCATAGCCAAGAAATTGAGTATTTTGCGGCGGACGAGAGCATTTTGCAAGATTTAGACTGGCCGCAGGATTACGAGAAGTTTCTTAAAAATGATACACTAGGCAACCTTGGAGAAAACTGATGAAATATTTTGTAATTGTGAACCCAGTATCTGGCCGCGGTATCGGCGAAAAATCAATCCCAGCCATTGAAAAAGGATTGAACGAGCTTGAACTGGATTACAAGCTGGTTCGAACCGAAGCGGTTTGGCACGCCGCAGACTTGGCGCAGCAAGCCGCCGCGGATGGTTATGATGTGCTGGT
>CAYOGW010000066.1:0-2138 GCA_964403635.1 uncultured Anaerolineaceae bacterium
TCTCGCCTAACAATCATCATGAACTAATTGACTATCGCCTTTATGTTTTTGATGGGGAGGTAAAAGCGATTAACATCGGTTCAGCAACTTACCGACAAAACCATGAAACCCTTATTTTTGACCAGCATTGGAATGAAATTATTTTAACAAAATATCGTTATAACCGTCCGGCTACCATCACAGAAAAACCTGCTCATTTTGACGAAATGAAAAAAATAGCCAAACAGCTTGGAAAAGGGGTTAATTTCTTAAGAATTGATTGTTATGAAACAAAAGATGGTGTTGTGCTAGGTGAAATTACGGTTTATCCAGAAGGGATTCAAACCATGACTCCTTCGGATTGTCCGTATTTTAATCGTTGGCTGGGTAATCACTGGAAGCTTAATGCGTGGGATGAATTTGTAGCCTATTGGTTTCATATAGTTTATTTAATTACTCTTGCACCACTTCGCAAGTTTCCAAAACTTTATTTTTCTCTTAGAAAAACAATAACGCGCCTGCGCACTTGACGCGTAGGCACACGCAGGCTACAATTGGCCATCGTCCGAACAAGCGCCTCCGCAACGGAGGCGTCTTTCATGTCTCGGACAAAACCAAGCCGGTGAAGGTAACCTTGTCGATACAAGGTGAGAGGCGCCGAAGGAGAAAATATGTCTAAAAAAGTTGAATTACAAGCTACAAAACGAACCGTAACTGGGAAGCAGGTAAAACAGTTACGCCGCGCAGGCCAATTGCCTGGCGTTATTTATGGCAGCCATATGGAGCCAATTGCCATCTCAATGGAAGCTCACAGCGCTGGCTTAACCCTGCCCCGCTTAACTTCCTCAAGCATTGCTACCATTAAAGTAGATGGGCAAGAATATCAAGTTTTATTACGTGACAAACAACTCAATTACATTAAAGGCACTTTGCTTCATGTAGATTTCATGGCTGTTTCTGCTGGTGAGAAATTACGAGCCAAGGTAGCGATTACCTTACACGGTGTTGCTCCAGCAGTTAAAGAGTTCAATGCCATTGTGGTAACCAACCTTACCGAAATTGAAGTAGAAGCCTTGCCAAAAGATTTGCCCGAACGTTTCGATGTTGACATCAGCGTTCTTAAGGAAATTGGTGATGCCATTCATGTCCGCGATTTGGTTGTTCCTGCCGGTGTAGAAATTCATCACGACTTAGACGACAGCATTGCCTTAACTACCGGTGTTGCCGCTGAAGAAGTAGAAGAAACCGAAACCGCTGAAAGCGAACCAGAATTAATCGGTAAAGACAAAGACGAAGAAGAATCAGACGAAGAATAAACTCGTTTTTCAATATAAAAAGCCGCCTTTTGGGCGGCTTTTTATATTGCTTTTAAAGTTTTCAAAAATTCAACCGTCATGTGTGCTGTTGCACCCCACAAAAGCTCCCCATCAAACGGCAAATAAGTAATTAAATGTCGGCCCGTTTCGGTACGAACCATTTTCATATAATGCTGAGAATCTGCCAGCCAGCTTAATGGAATGGTAAACACACGTCCTACTTCTGGGGTGTGCACACGAAACGCATATGGCCACGGCATCACTCCAACAACAGGGGTAACCATAAAATTTGAAATGGTAATCATTGGCGCAAGACGCCCTAAAATCTTAACATCTTTTCGATTTAAGCCAATTTCTTCTTCTGCTTCGCGCAAGGCAGTATCTTCTGGGCTTGAATCTTCTGGGTCGGTAGCCCCGCCAGGGAAAGATACCTGCCCTTTATGATGTTCTACCCTATCCGCGCGGCGTGTAAATAGGATGTGCCATTCCTCCGCATATCTTAACAAAGGCAGCAAAACAGCCGCTTTTCTTAAGGGATAATCGGTTCCGATTTCTTTTTCGGTATACAAAGGCGCATCAGAAACGGCTAACAAGTCAATAATTTCCCCTTCAGTTAAATGATTAAGACTCATCCTGTTTCAACCACTATTCAGCTCGAACTGGGCTACCGCAAAACTCACATTCAGCGGTGGCTTCGTCTAACCAATCCACTTCGTCCCCTTTTAAAGGTCCCCCGCAAGAAGGACAATGGGTTGGCAGTATTTTTCGTTTCGTCCCGTTCAACGGTTCGGTTGGCGTTTCGGCGGTTGCCGAAGCATGCTGCGCTAAAAACGCCATCATTTC
>CAYOGW010000066.1:2238-5898 GCA_964403635.1 uncultured Anaerolineaceae bacterium
GCTTCAGCGTAATCTCCTACGCCCATCCACTGATGAGCTTGGCGTAGGTTTGGAGAAGGAGCAGAAAATAACCCCCGACCGGCTCGCAATAAACGTAACGGACCAAACGGCTTTCGGCGTCTCATTAATTAATCCTCCTGCTCTCCAGCCTCTTCTACTGAATCAGAATTTTCAATTGCATCTAATAATTTTTGCTCACGTAATAATTCTGCAACACGCGGGTCATCCATTAAATCAATTCGCCGAGCGAAAAGCAAAAAGCCCGTATGTGCCACCATTCTGTCAGTTGGACGCAGGCGCATTGGTTCAGGTTTGTAATACCGTTGCAAAATTTCTACCATTTCAATAAATGCAAAACGTTGGTGCCTAAGCGCATAAATTGTTTTTTCTACTTGATTAATGGTGGGGATTAATGCACAAAAGAAGCCGCCCGGTTTAAGCGCCGCCCTTACTTGCGGAATAAAATCATACGGGTTGGGCACATCTAAAAATAAAGAATCAACATCCGTTTCTTCAAAGCCCTCGGCGATATCCCGTAACTTGAACGTTACCCGCTCTGCCAGCCCCAAACGAGCTAAGTTCCGCTGAGCCAATGTTTGAAATTCTTGACGCCGTTCATAAGATATCACTTTGCCAGTTGGACCAACATTAAAAGCCAAGGCTGTCGTCATGGCGCCAGAGCCTGTTCCCGCTTCTAACACCCGCTGACCATACCCAATTCCCATGGTTACTAAAATAAAACCAATATCTTTAGGGTACAAAATTTGGGTATTACGAGGCAGATTAATTAATAAATCTGCCAAAGATGGCTGTAACAAAAAAAACGGACTGCCCATGTGGCTAAAAACCTGGCTCCCCCAAGCCAGGCCAATTAAATCATCATGCTTAATGATGCCGCGATGAGTTCCAAACTCTGCTCCCGCGACCAATGGAAAAATAAAGTGCTTATGGCGCAACCCAACCAGTTGAACCAAATCACCTTCTTGCGGATGGGTAGAAGTCGTATTCCAAGGCATGAATTAAGGTTTTAGTTTTTCTGTAAAGAAATCTGTAATCGCGTTGTAACAAGTAACCCGATTATCATATTTCAGAACATCGTGGCCTTCATCTTCAAAGACCAAAATATCAATATCTTTGCCTTTGCTCTTTAATTCCTTCACCAAATCTTCTGATTCTGCCGCCACTACCCGCGGGTCGTTGCGACCTTGTATAACCAGCATAGGGCAAGTCATTTGTGGCAAGTAGGTTTTGGGCGAACGTTCGATTAAAAACTTCTTTTCAGCAGGGATTTCAGGGTCGCCCAGCGCTATCTTAAAGTAAGGCTTCCAAGTTTCAGGAATTCTCTCACTAAAGGTGAGTAAGTCATAAGGGCCGAACATATCTACTGCCGCTTGCCAAAGTTCTGGGTGGCGGCCCGCCAGCATGAGGGTCATGTATCCACCATAAGAACGGCCCACAACCCCCGCGCGTGAAACATCTAACCGTTTATCTTTCGACAAAATTTGAGTCATGGCGTGCACATGGTCGAGGCGGTCTTCACCACCCCAATCTCGGTCTACATGTTTGGTGTAAGAAAGGCCATAACCAGTAGAGCCGCGCACATTAGGAACAAAAACAGCAAAGCCGCGCAAGGTTAAAAATTGAATAATGGGCATAGAGAACCAAGCAAAGTCTGGGCGCTCTTGCCCTTGCGGACCGCCATGAATGTAATAGGCAATCGGGCGGGGTCCTTTAAACCCGAGTGATTTGGCTGGTAAGTATAAACGCGCTGAAATTCGCAACCCATCGTGCGAAGTAAAAGAAGCATCTTCGCCTGCGGAAAGCAAATCGTCTGGAATTCCAAGCACTTTTTCATTGGTGTGCAAAACAATTAATTCTCGTTTTTTACCTTCGATAGAATAAATTTGAGTGGGAGAAGTAGCCGTAGAAAATGAAATGGTGAAAATATCAAGTTCCTTGTTGTAATCTACATGCTCCAACACGCCGTTATCCAACGGGGCTTGACCGACAATGACAAACTTCAAGTTCATGGTTAATTTGTCTTCGTCAAACTTGCCTTCATATAACCAAGTGCAGCCGTCAATATTAAATTGAACAGAATAGCGGTCTTCTTGCAGGTGAGAAACACCTTCCATTTCTCCTGTGCCGGTATGAACGACCCCTTTTAATTTGACCGGTTTAATCTCAGCGGGTGTGTCTAAGGCAATATAGCCAAGTGAATAACTATCACTGACCACCGCGGATGTAACCAAAATGCCCTTTTCGCTGTGTGTAAAAACAGAGCTGCCCAAGCCGTTTAAAGGCACTTCTTGCCCCTCTTTTCGCTTATCAAGCGGTGTGCCATAAAGAACTGTTTTCTTCTTGCCTTCTAACAAAAACAGTACATTGTCTCCAACCGTGTAACCTTCTCCAATTAATACTTTGCTATGGTCTTTATTGACCCCTGAAGGGAATGAACCATATTTACTTTCATCTAGTTTGGTTAATTTCCCTTTGGCTAAATCACCACGAAATGCCACATTGACCGGTTCTGTATGTGAACCAGCCGATAAATAAACAAGGTTATTTTCAATATCTACATCCACAAAGAAAGAGCGATATCCATCTAGTTGATTGCCAAAAGCGGGTTCTGGAAAACCACCTTCCATTGGAATAAACATCGGTTGGTAATTTTCGTCCCCATCTTTATCCACCATTACTAAAATTTTGCCAAGTTTTGGAAACACATAATAAGAAAGGCCGCCAATTAAATGTGGATTCTGCAAGGCAATATTTGGCGGCAAAAGCGGTTCGGGTACACTGCCGCCATAGTTCATTACATATAAACTAAGATGCCCAGAAAGATTGCTAATAAAATAAACACGGTCATCAACCGATTGCGGAAAGACAAACAAACGTGCCGAAAGAAGCGATTCAATGCGATAAGTCATAGGAATTTCCTCTCGAAATAGGTATAAAAAACAGATTAATCTTACCATGAAGCCATCCTTGACACTCAAACATGGCTCTGATAAACTCCCGAATTAAGCGGGAAAAATTTAAAACCGCTTAATCTATCCGTTTTAGTTTCAAGGAGTAATGCAGCAATGAGCGAACGTGTAATTGGTACAGTCAAATGGTTCAACAGTAGCAAAGGCTTTGGATTTATCCAACGCGACGGCGGACCGGACGTTTTCGTCCACTTCTCCGCCCTTCAAATGGAAGGCTACAAAACCCTCAACGAAGGTCAGCAGGTCGAATTTACCATCGAAGCCGGTCCCAAAGGCCCGCAAGCGACCAACGTCAAACCCATGTAACCAACTAAAAAATCCCCCGCTCAATTGAGCGGGGGATTTTTGTTTATTCTTCTCTTTTAATTTCAATTCGGCTAACCCAATCTCCAGCCACCAATAGCAGCCAACTCCCCAGCGTAGCTGTGCCGGCATTCATCATGCCAATCGAAACAAAGTTCCAACCCAAATACCAGCCCAAAAATTCACCGCCCCAGTAGCCTGCATAAGCCAATATTAAATAAAATCCAAAGCGTCGCAAGCTGCCGCCTCGAATTAAGTGAAACAAAGCGCCGTATAAAGTTGAGATTAATATTCCAGCCAAAATAGTTGGTAAAGGCATGCTTCTCCTTAATTAACGAGAGGAAACGATTACGCCGCCGCCGATAAC
>CAYOGW010000066.1:5998-15376 GCA_964403635.1 uncultured Anaerolineaceae bacterium
ACATTCCCTTTTTGGTCAACAATCTCACCTACTTTTAACATCTCTGGGGCGTTGCGTTGTAAAAAATTGCGATAATCATCCCCGGCTAAAAAGCACAAATCTTGGCTGTCAGGGCGTTTGGCTACTGCTAAACCTAAATTCTCGGCAATTTGGCGAATTTCTGTCTTTGGGTATTCTCCGACAGGAAACAAGGCTTGCTTTAATTTCTCTTGAGTCATCACATACAGCACATACGATTGGTCTTTGCCGGGGTCTACCCCCTTTAACAGTGAAACCGTTTCTCCATCTTGCTTTAAACGCACATAATGACCCGTCGCCATAAAATCGGCACCCAAGGCCTTGGCATGATTAAACAAAAACTCCCAGCGGATGTGCCGATTACACATTAAACAAGGGTTGGGCGTCTCAGCCCGCTGATAGCCCTCTAAAAAATAATTAACCACCGTTTTATGAAAAATTTCTTTGGCATCTATAACATAAAAGGGAATATCTAGTTTAGCGGCTACACGGCGGGCTTGCGCCATCGCATCAGGTGTGCAGCAGCGGTTCGAATCTTCTTTGCCGGGTTCACTCCACAAGCGCAGCATCATACCCGAGACGTCATAACCCTGCTGTTTCAGCAATGCGGCTGCGACAGAGCTATCTACCCCTCCAGACATGGCAACGACGACTTTGGTCATTGAATTAATTAACCCCTAACTTTCGTGCTTTTTCTACCAAACTGGGCAATGCCTGCGCCAGTTGATTAACCTGCTCAGATGTAGTGTCTTTTCCTAAGGTGATTCGCAACGAACCAAGCGCCCAGTCCGCATCCAGCCCCAGTGATTTAATCACCGCTGAGGGTTCGGGGTTGCCGGTTTTACAAGCGGAGCCGGACGAGCAAGCAAAACCCGCCGCATCTAACAATTGCAGCAGTAAATTACCGTCTACTTCTTTAAATACAAAACTAGCATGGTTGGGCATGCGTTCTTGGGGATGACCCGTCAGCTGCGAATCGGAGACAGCCTCCAGTACCGAACCAATCAGATAGTCCCGCAGGGGCAGCACGTGGTGAGTCCGCTCTGCGCGTTCTACATTTGCCAAACGAAAGGCTTCGGCAAAACCGACGATATAAGGCACATTGCTCGTTCCAGCGCGCAGATTAAACTCCTGCCCGCCGCCATTAATTAAGCTGTGAATGGGCGTACCTTTACGAACATAGAGCGCGCCCACACCCTTGGGGCCATAAAACTTATGCGCGCCAAGTGAAAGCAAATCGACGCCCAACTCCTGCACATCCACCGGCAAGTATGCCGCGGCTTGCACCGCGTCTGTGTGCAGCAGAATGTCATGTTTTTTGGCAACCGCTGTCAGTTCTTTAATCGGGTTAATCGTGCCGATTTCATTATTTGAAAGCATGACTGAAGCCAAAATAGTCGCGCCGCAGGCGGCGTGTTCTAAGGCTTGGGGCTGCAACCTGCCAAACGAATCAATAGCCAGCCACTCCAGTTGAAAACCGTGCAGTCTTTGCATTTGTTCGGCGGTTTTGGTAACGGCGGGGTGCTCGGCTTTGCTCGTTAAAATCCAATCTTTGCCAGTTTGTTGGCGAACCGCGAACCCAACACCCTGCAAAGCCAAATTATCGGCTTCAGAGCCGCCGGAAGTAAAAATAACTTCGTCAGTTTGGCAATTTAAATAAGCCGCCAAGGTTTCACGCGCTTGCTCTACGGCGGCTTCTGCTTTTTGCCCCCAGCGATGCACTGAGGATGGGTTACCAAATGAGTCGTTAAAAAACGGCAACATGGCATCCCATACGCGGCGGTCAAGCGGGGTTGTGGCGGCATAATCAAAATAAATCATTGTGGCGCGGATTATACCCGTTTCACCATATAATGCAGGCATGGCAGAAACATACTTTGCAGTGGCAGCCCCTGGGCTATCTCTTTTTGTTCAATCCGAACTCGAGTCGCTTGGCTTAAACGGAAGTATTGAGCCGGGCGGTGTTACCTTTAAAGGCGAGCGTGAAGATTTAATGAAAGCGAACCTACACCTACGCACAGCCAGCCGCATTTTGGCTCGCTTGGGCAGCGCCTTTTATGCGCGTGATTTTACAGAGCTGCGCCAACGCGCTGCCAAACTTCCGTGGGAGCGTTTTATCACCCCCGGGCAACCGATTGAATTAAGAGTCACTTGCCACAAATCTAAAATTATGCACACCGATGCCATTTCACGGCGCATTAGTGAAGCGATTGGGGACCGATTGGGCGAAGCACCCGTTTTTATTGAAAGTGCAGATGAAGAAGCGGATGTCAGCGCACAATTAATCCTTGTGCGGCTGGTCAATGACCTGTGTACGGTTAGTATCGATTCTTCGGGAGATTTACTCTATAAAAGAGGCTACCGGCTGGCCGTAGCCAAAGCGCCTTTGCGGGAAACCCTAGCCGCCGCCTTGCTGATGGCTTCTGGCTGGGACAAGGTTTATCCGTTAATTGATCCTTTTTGTGGTTCGGGCACCATCCCCATTGAAGCGGCTATGCTGGCTGCTAACACTTTGCCTGGCGCCAACCGTACTTTTGCTTGCCAACAATGGCCTAACTGGAATGTTAAAACACTTAAACAACCCTTAATGAAACAATCTTTGCCAATCATTCTCGGTTCCGATCGAGATGCCGGAGCAGTGGAAATCTCTCAGCAAAATGCAGAAAGGGCTGGGGTGAGCCAGTTCGTTAATTTCTCTCATCAAGCCGTTTCAGCCATTGTCCCGCCCGACGAACAAAAAGGCTGGATAGTGACCAATCCGCCTTATGGTATGCGGGTGAGTGAAGGCAAAGATTTAAGGAATTTATACGCGCAGTTTGGTAACGTGTTACGAGCCAAATTTAAAGGCTGGCAGGTAACCGTGATTTGCCCCGAACTGCCCCTGCTCGGCCAAATGGGATTAAATTTAGATACTTCGCTTAAGTGGAGCAACGGCGGTGTGAGTGTCTTCATTGCGCGTGGGCAAGTTTAATTAATTGAACTCGAAGGGTATAATCTTTTCAGAAAATAACCTTTAATTAAGGAGCAAGAAGATGGCATTTAAAGTTAAATTTGGAACAGACGGTTGGCGCGGCGTAATTGCCGAAGACTATACCTTTGAAAACGTGCGCCGTACCGCGCAGGGCTACGCTTCGTATATGGTGGAAAAAGGCAACGCTGGCAAATGGATTGTGGTCGGTTACGACAAACGCTTCTCCAGTGAGCTTTTTTCCGCCGCCGTAGCCGAAGTGCTGGCTGGCAATGGTTTTAATGTTTGGCTAACGGATAGCGCCACCCCCACCCCAGTGATTGCTTTTGCTGTGGTTAACAAAAAAGCGGTTGGCGCAGTCAATATCACCGCCAGCCACAACCCGCCCACTGATAATGGTTTTAAAGTAAGAAATGAAACCGGCGGCGCCATTGACCCCGAAGGATTAAAGCGAATCGAAGCATTAATCCCAGATAGCATAGATAATGTCAAACGCCTGCCCTTTAAACAAGCTACAGACAAAATTACCGTTTTTGATGCCCACACTCCTTATATAAATCACATAGAAAAATTAATAGACCTGCAGCCGATTAAAGATGCCGGTTTAACCGTTTTGGTCGATTGTATGTGGGGCAATGGCGCGGGTTACTTCCCACGTTTATTAAGCGGCGGTAAAACCCAAATTATCGAAATTCACAACGAACGCAATCCTTCCTTCCCTGAAATGAAACGCCCAGAACCGATTCAACCGAACATTGATGTTGGGCTGGCCGCCACACTCAAACACAAAGCCGATATTCTCTTAATCACTGATGGCGATGCTGACCGCTGCGGCATTGGTGACGAAAACGGACAATTTATTAATCAATTACGCGTGTTTGGCTTGCTAGCCTATTACTTGCTCGAAATTCGTGGGCAGCGCGGGGATATTGTCAAAACCCTCTCCACCACCAACATGCTCAACAAACTTGGCGAAATCTATGGCGTAACCGTGCACGAAACCGGGGTTGGCTTTAAATATGTAGCCCCCAAAATGACTGAAACCGACGCCTTAATCGGCGGAGAAGAAAGCGGCGGTTATGCCTTCCGTGGCAACGTGCCCGAACGCGACGGCATTTTGGCAGGCTTATACATGCTGGACTTTATGGTGAAAACCGGCAAAAAACCCACCCAACTGCTCGAAATGCTTTTTGAAAAAGTGGGCGGCGAATACTTTTACGACCGCATAGACAGCCCCTTTAGCGGCGACCGTGCCATGCGTGAAAAAACCATTTTAGATGCCAAACCCGCCACCCTTGGCGGCTTAAAAGTAACCGAGTTGGTCACCGTCGACGGCTTCCAATTCCGTTTAGAAGACGGCGGCTGGATGTTAATTCGCTTTAGCGGCACCGAACCCATTTTGCGCGTCTACTGCGAAACCCGCCACCAAGACAAAGTGCAAGCCATTTTACAAGACGGATTAAAAGTTGCAGGCTTAAAATAAGCGTTTCATGAATCTCACGGACACACACTGTCATTTAGATGTAGAACAATATGACTCGGACCGTTTAAACGTCATTGCGCGGGCGAAAGAAGCGGGCGTTTCGCGGATTTTAATCCCTGGGCTCAGTGTAAACTCTAGCCGCGCTGCCGTTCAACTAGCCGAATCTCAGCCCCTGCTCTTTGCCGCAGCAGGGGTTCACCCTACTGAAACCATTAATTTCTCTGCTCAGGTCTTGTCAGAAATTAAAGAAATCGCCGCTCATCCCAAAGTGAAAGCCATTGGCGAAATTGGGCTAGATTATTATTGGGATTCGGCTCCACACGAAATTCAGCGCCAAGCCCTTAATCAACAATTAAACTTAGCCAGCGAATTAAACCTGCCCGTTGTGATTCACCTGCGAGAAGCAAAAGATGCCGAAGACGGACCTTGCGCCTCGGATTTAATGACTATTTTGCAGGAATGGGTAAAAAAGCTGCGGGGTAGCCAGCATCCATTGGCAGAGAACCCGGGCGTGCTGCATTCCTTTTCTGGTTCGCTAACCACCGCCCAAGCGGCCATCCAACTGAATTTTTATATCGGCATTACCGGCCCTATCACCTATAAAAACGCTGAACAAAAACGAGCCATACTTAAACACCTGCCGCTCGAAAAGATATTAATTGAAACCGACGGTCCTTATCTTGCACCTGTTCCCCAGCGAGGCAAACGCAACGAACCTTCATTTGTGAAACATATTACTGATAAAATTGCAGAAACACTCAACATAAACCCAGAGCAAATAGCCGAAATCACCAGCCAAAACGCGGCACGGCTGTTCTCGTGGGGAGGCCCGATTTGACAGCGACATTTTTTATACCCGTACAAGATGACATAAAAGAAGTAGAAGACCTGATGCGTAGCCAAGCAGGGGTAGATACCCACCCTGCTTTAAAATCTGCTTTTGAGCATTTGCTCTCTGCAGGCGGCAAACGCGTGCGCCCTACCGTTGTATTATTAATGGGCAACCTGCTGGGCGCTCCACGAGACAAATTAATTACCCTCGGAGCATCCGCTGAGATGCTTCACACAGCCACATTGGTTCATGATGATTTAATAGACGGAGCTTTGCTGCGGCGTGGTATGCCCACCTTAAACGCCCAATGGTCTCCTGCCGCTACCGTTTTAACCGGCGATTATTTATTCTCTTGTGCCGCGCGGCTAGCCGCCAATGTAGACCATTTGGGTTTAATGAAAGAATTTGCAGGCACATTGGGCATTATCGTCAATGGCGAGCTCACCCAAATGTTTACCTCCAAAGGGTTAATTGACCGCGAAAATTACTACCAACGCATTTATGCCAAAACAGCCTCTTTATTTGAAATGTGCTCTCTCTCAGCAGCCTTGTTAGCCAGCCAAGACGAAGAAGTGCTCTCGGCTGCCAAAACCTACGGTTACGAAATTGGCATGGCTTTTCAAATTGTAGATGACATTTTAGACTTTACCGGTGAACAAAAATCGGTTGGCAAGCCCATCGGCGCAGATTTGTTAAACGGGCTAATTACTTTGCCCGCCATCTACTTTGCCGAAAACAACCCTCAAGACGAAAACGTACAGTTGTTATTACAAGGCAACTGGTCTGACCCAGATAAAATGGCAACCCTCGTAGAAGCCATTCGCACTTCAATTGCCATAGGGCAAGCCATGCAAGAAGCCCGCCAAAGAGTTGAAAAAGCCTTAAAAGCCATTCAACCCTTTCAATCTTCTGCTGAACATGCGGCGCTAGAAGAACTAGCCAAATATATCGTTGAAAGAAACATATAAAGTTTAAAAAATGAGACTGTTGCCAGTCTCATTTTTTAAACCCCGCGGAGAACCATGTATATACCAAAACAATACCAAGAAACCAACCCAAAAGTGTTAAATGAGTTTATTCGCCAAAACAACTTTGGCATCCTCATCAGCCAGCAAAATGGATTACCCATCGCAACTCACCTACCATTAACCCTTATGGTTGATGAAAATGACACACGCCGCCTATACGGACACGTCTCGCGGGCTAACCCGCAATGGAAATCGTTTAACGAAACGGATTCTGTTCTGGTTATTTTTGGCGGGCCGCATGCCTATATTTCACCCCGTTGGTATAACCATTTAAATGTGCCAACATGGAACTACATGGCAGTCCACGCTTATGGCAAAGTGAGGCTAGTAACCGAAACAAACGAACTAAGGTTAATGATGAAGTTATTAATTAATCAACACGAAGCCCAGCCCAACAAAACTCAAACCTACACACTCGAAACCCTGCCAGATGACTATGTAGAAAAACAACTGAACGGCATCACCGGCTTCGAAATTAAAATCGAACAAATTGAAGCCAGCTTTAAATTAAGCCAAAACAGAGACGAAGAAAGCTACCAAACGATTATTCAAGAATTACAAAAACAAGATGAAACCGCTCAACAGGTAGCCAAAGCCATGCAACACAATTATGACAAACTATTTAAACCTTAAAGAATAAACCATGCTAAAAGAAGAAAATTTTTGGCTAACCACTGTTAAGCCACCCGCCATCAATCAAACCACCCTGCCCCAAACCGTAGATGTGGTCGTCATTGGGGCTGGCTTTAGTGGTCTTTCAGCTGCCAAAACCTTAGCCGAAAATGGTTTAACCGTAGCCGTTTTAGAAAGCCAAACCGTGGGCTGGGGAGCATCTAGCCGCAACGGCGGCATGGTTTTAACCGGATTAAAATTAGGGGTTAACTCATTAATTAAAAATTACGGGCTAGAAATGGCTCAGCGCTTATTTAACCTTTCTCTCGAAGCCATTAATACCGTAGAAGAAATTGTAAAAAAAGAAAACATTGCCTGCTCTTTTAAAAGAACAGGCTGCCTAGAAGTCGCTTGGAAAGCCAGCCATTTTAATCAATACAACCGTGCCGCCGAACAGCTGGAAAAACAATTTAATTTTCAATCGCGCATACTCCAAAAACAAGACCTGCAAACCGAAATCGGCTCAAACCTATACCATGGCGGGTTTGTAGAAGATGTTTCAGGGAGCATTAATCCCGCCCAATATGTGATGGGCTTGGCACAAGCCACCCTACGTGCCGGAGCAAAAATCATTGAACAGACTCGTGTAGAAAAAATTGAAAAAAAACTAGGTGGTTTTCTACTGCACACCACTTGTGGATTAATCAAAGCAAAGAAAATTTTTGTTGGTACTAATGGCTACACCAGCCAAGCTACCCCTTGGCTTAATCGCCGCAGCATTCCGGTCGGCTCCTATATTATTGCTACAGCTCCGCTTTCCACTGAACTCGCTCGACAACTCATTCCCAACAATCGAATGATTTTTGATTCGAAGCATTATTTATATTACTTTCGGCTCACCCCAGACCAACGCTTGTTATTTGGCGGTAGAGCAGCCTTTTACCCCGAAAGCGGAAACGCGGTTCGAAAAAGCGCTGAGATACTACGCCAAGGCATGCTACAGGTATTTCCTCAATTAATAAACACCCCCACTGAATATGCCTGGGGCGGCACACTTAGCTTTAGTTTTGACATGATGCCGCATGCCGGAGAACATGAAGGCTTGTATTACGCCATGGGCTACGCTGGTCACGGGGTTGCTTTTTCTACCCATTTAGGAAGCCTCATGGCAAAACAAATGTTAGGGCAGCCAGTTGACAACCCAATTGCCGAATTAACTTACCCAACCGCTCCGCTGGGTTTGTATAACGGTAAACCTTGGTTTTTACCGTTTGCAGGAGCGTGGCACAAACTATTAGATTGGTTAACTTAATTAATTCGCTACACGAAAGATAATTGACTTCATAAAACGGACGTGCTACAATGCAGGCACCCTATTACCAACGAGATTACCAGTGACCAATCCACGCCACCCTTTACGGCTGAATGTCGGTTTTTTAATCAGTTCGTCCATTGGCATCAACCGTGAATTCCCATTTGAATTTGACCATCTAGAAAGTGAAGACCTTTCGCTAAATCAATTTAATGGCATAGCCAAAATTAGCCGCACGCCGCAGGGTTTGTTGATTCAAGCTAATTTTCAAGCTGAAACCGCTTTAGAGTGCGTTCGCTGCCTTAAAGAATTTGACCACTTACTAAAATGGGAATTCACCGAACTCTATGCCTTCGACCGAAAATCCATGACCGATTCTGAATTATTGATTTCGGATGACGGCCATATAGATTTAGAAGATCTGGTGCGAGAATTCGCCATATTAGAAATTCCCATTACACCGCTTTGTAAAAAAGATTGCAAAGGACTTTGTGCAGAATGCGGACAAGATTTAAATGAGACCGATTGCGGCCATCGCCCTGAAAATAATTCTCCATTTTCGGTACTCAAAGACTTACTCGATTCTTGAAAATTTTTAGCTTTACTGGATGAATATTGGAGGGAATACTTGTCACATCCAGACCGAAGAAGCAAACGAAACGAAATTATTAATAACCTACTTGAAAAAGCAGGGATTCAAGGGTACCTCACCACCGATGATTTAATGGAGGCCTACCCCGAAGTTAACCGTGATTCTGAACGTCTTTCTGTTCTGATGGTTACTTTACGCCGCCGCGGGGTTGATGTCGTCGACTCGGAGACAGACAGTGAACCAGAAATTGAACAAATCACTGAAGCCAATGTAGAGCTAGAAAAATGGCAAGAAGACTCCGGCTCTGCTTCTACCGGCGACCCGATTGGTATGTACCTTAAAGAAATGGCACTGGTGCCGTTGCTTAAAGCGCCAGAAGAACAAGAAATCGCCCGCCGCATTATTCGAGGCCGAGAAGCGCAAGACCAATTAATGGCCAACGGTTCTACTCCACAAAAACGCCAAAATGAACTTGAACAAATCATGCGAGACGGTCAAGACGCCCGCGAACATTTAATTAAAGCCAATACCCG
>CAYOGW010000067.1:0-12907 GCA_964403635.1 uncultured Anaerolineaceae bacterium
TTATTCTCTTTTGCTGGTGGTTTTGGCTTCTCGGCTGGGGCAACCGCTTTAATTTCTACATAACGGCTAGCATCCCATGGCACGGTAATACCCAAGACCGCGTCACCAGGTTTCACATCCACCAGCACATCCCCGCGTGTGGCGGCGCGTTTCTTAATCCCCGCTTCGTCTAAACGGGAGGATTTGGAAGCCGCTTTCATTAAATGAATCGTAATCGTGGCGTTGCCTTTGCCAACCGCTAAGCCAGTTAGAGTCACACCCAGCGGCAGTTCCCAGCCAATCACGCCTTTGCCATAACGTCCCTGGGTGGGGAAGTCTTTCACGTTGATGCGCTTGGCTTTGCCATCCGAAGCCAAAAGCAATACATCGCCATCGGTGGGCAGAATCTCTACGCCAGAGACATAATCACCAATGCCTAGTTTAATCCCGTTCACACCGGCAGCCACCATACCCATCGGGCGGATGTCTTCTTCTGTGAAGCGAATCGCCATGCCGAGCGCGGTAATCATCAACACTTCTTTTTTACCATCGGTTAAAGCTACCCAACCGAGCGCGTCCCCATCGTTCACTTTTGCTAGGGTAAAGGGCTGAGACGAAGGGCCGGGCAATTCACTGACCAGCGATTTCTTCAACATGCCGCCTTTGGTGACAGTCAGTACACAGGTTTCTTCCCCCAGTGTGCTTTTTTGAGCGGGCAGAGAGAAGATGGCGGCTAATTTATCGGCGGGCTTAAGCACCGATACCTTGTGAAAGGGTTCGCCTTCGGCTAGTTTTTCGGCTTCGGGCAGGGTGTGAACCGCCACAGCGGCGGCTTTACCCGTCTCTGAGACCAAGTAGAGGGTATCGGTGGTACGGCTGCGGGTGAGCCAGCGCGGGGCTTCATTTCCGCTTGGGCGGGGGGCTTTGTCATCATGGCTGCGGGCTAACATGCCATCGTTGGTTACGCCAACCCACACTTCTTTTTCATCTAATAGTTGGCTGGCAGTTAAGAGCGATTTTTTATCGAAGCCTTCTTTTAATCCAACAATTTGGGTGCGGCGGCGGTCAGAATAGGCGGTTTTTACCCGTTGTAATTCATCGGCTACCACGGTGCGCATTTTCTTGGGGTTTTTAAGCAGCTCTTCTAAGCCCTTAATTAAGCCTTGAATCTCTTTGTATTCGGTATCTATTTTTTTGCGTTCTAGCGCCGCCAAACGCCTTAATTGCATTTCGAGAATGGCGTTGGCTTGCAGTTCGCTTAATTTATAGCGCTTCATTAATTTTTCGCGCGCGGTTTCAACATCGGCTGCGGCGCGGATTAAGCTGATAATTTCATCTAGGTTTTTGAGCGCGACCAGATAGCCTTCGAGAATGTGAGAGCGTTGGCGGGCTTTCTCTAGGTCAAACTCGGCGCGGCGTTTGATGATGACCAAGCGGTGTTCAATGTACACGCGCAAGGCTTGCTTAAGGCTAAGCATGCGCGGCTCGCCATCCACCAGCGCCAGCATAATAATGCTAAAGGTAGATTGCATGGGCGTGCGCCGGTAAAGCTGCTGTAAGATACCTTCCGCGTCTACATTTTTGGTTAGTTCGATGACCACCCGCATGCCCATTCGGTCACTTTCGTCACGCAAATCGCTAATGCCTTCAATCACGCCGTCACGGGCGAGTTCGGCAATTTTTTCAATTAAGCTAGATTTGTTGGTGGCGTAGGGCAGTTCGGTGATGATAATGCGGCTCTTGCCGCGTTCCATCTCTTCCACATGCACACGCGCCTGAATAGTCACTTTGCCGCGTCCGCTGCCGTAGGCGCTTTCTAGGCTGCCTTCGCCTTCTTCGTGCAGAATCACACCGCCGGTAGGGAAGTCTGGCCCTTGTACAAACGCCATTAATTGCTCAACCGAGATGTCGTCTAAATTTTCCCAGTTGTTAAGCATGTAAATTAAAGCATCGCTAATTTCGCCCAAATTATGGGGTGGTATTGAAGTAGACATACCCACCGCGATACCGGTGGCGCCGTTAACCAAAAGGTTGGGCAGGGCGGCGGGCAGCACATTGGGTTCTTCGAGCGAATCGTCAAAGTTGCTAGAAAAATCAACCGTGTTCTTGTTAATATCGGTTAGCATTTCTACCGAAGGCAAGGTTAAACGGGCTTCGGTATAACGCATGGCAGCGGGCGGGTCGCCATCTACCGAGCCAAAATTTCCCTGACCATCTACCAATAAGGTTCTCAAAGAAAAATCTTGCGCCATACGCGCCATAGCTTCGTAGACCGCCATATCACCATGTGGGTGATATTTACCCAGTACTTCGCCAACAATACGAGCCGATTTTTTATGGGCGCTATCTGCGCGTAAGCCCATGTCGTACATGGCGTATAAAATGCGCCGCTGAACGGGTTTTAGCCCGTCTCGCGCATCGGGTAAGGCGCGGGCAACAATGACCGACATGGCATAGTCTAGGTAAGATTCTTGCATTTCGCGGTCAATATCTATTTTTTTAATTAAGCCAAGTTCCATGCGTGCTCCTTAAAAAAACCGGGTGCTTCCCGGAAATTTTTTTCGTTATCTTACCACGAATATTTGTTCCATAATAAAACAGGGCAGTTCGGTTTTCTGAACTGCCCTGTGGTTGGTTTTGATTAGGGTTTTATTTCAAGCTGCTGGGTAACACAAGAACCTTTTAAGTCTTTTTCGGTGCAGGCCATAACGATGATTTTTATTTTGTTAACTCCCGGGTCTTTCTCAAATTCGGGGCTGCGTAAGTAGCCGGTAGAGCCGCTATTTAATGGGGCTACATTTTCTGCAATGACACAGCCAACCCATAGGTCGAAGGCGTTGTAGGTGGTTTCTACTGAAACGTTGTTTTTATCTAGCACGGTTGCTTTAATATAAACAGAACGAAGCGCGAAACCGCCAGTGTTTGTGACATTAAATTTAAGGTAGGTTTTTCCATTACATTTTTCATATTTATGAAAAGAGATTTCAAAATAAGGCGCGGCGGTGGGGCTGGGTGGCGGGGTAAACGCCGGTAAGCCCGATGTGCTGCCCTCAATTTTAAGGTTGGCGCTTGGCACAGAGCAAATTTCTTCTGGTTTTTCGGGGTTGCGGATGTAAACGTACCCACCTCCTAAATCTTGTGCCACCACTTCGGCTTTAACGCCAGACTGAAACGTTGCCAACCGTTCGTACATGGCGCCTGGTCCCAGCCGACAGTTGGTCTCTTTAACAAACTCAGCCATGATAATCTCGGGTGTGGCGGTTTCAGAAGGCTCAGGCGTGGCTGAGGCGGTTGGGCTGACTTCTGGGGTGGGGGTCAGGCTAGGCAGCGGGGTAAGGGTTTCGGTAGCGGCCTGCGGGGTGTTTGTTCCCTCCGCTGGGGCTGGTGCTGCATTGGGTAAAGTACAAGCGGTTAGGCTAAAAATTAATAGTAGGGTAATCCATGTATGCTTTTTCATTTTGTTTCTCCTCGTTTTATTAGTGTATCAAATGCTTGTTTAAAATAAAACAGGCCGGAAAATTTTCCGGCCTGTTTGGGTGGTTATTAATTAATCGCCAGCGGTTGGTTCCGGCAATTCGGCAGCAGGTTTAGAATCTTCTATCACTTTGGCGTTTTCGGCAAAGCGTCCGTGAATGAAACCGGTGCCCGCAGGGATGAGCTTACCGATAATCACATTTTCTTTGAGACCGAAAAGCGGGTCGATGGTGGAGGCGATGGCCGCGCCAGCCAAAACCTTGATGGTGTGCTGGAAGGAAGATGCGGACAAGAACGAATCGGTAGAGAGTGAGCCTTTGGTTACGCCGAGCAAAATTTCGCTATAGCGAGCCAATTGTTTGTTTTCTGCAGCCAATTGTTCGTTAATTTTCTTAATTTCTAAGCGGTCCACCACATCCCCCGGCAAGAATTTGCTATCACCCGGGCGGCTGATTTGAATTTTGCTCAACATTTTGCGAATGATGGTTTCGAAATGCTTGTCATGAATGTTTTGACCCTGAGAACGATACACTTTTTGAATATCGGTCATGAGGTACATTTGGCAGGCATCGCGCCCTTTTAATTTTAGAATGCTGTGCGGGTTCAAAGAACCTTCGGTTAAGGGTTGGCCAGCGGCAACATGGTCACCGTCTTTTACCAGCATGCGCATGGTGGTTGGAATATCATATTCCGCTTCTTCACGTTGCTCGTAAGAAACAATTACTTTTCTACCTTCAATGCGAACTCTTCCGCCTTTTTGGGCTGCAATGCTGGCTTCACCGAGGGTTGCGAGCACATCTAGTGCTTTAATTTCACTTTCTTCTTTGGCAAGGATGGTCCACTCTTCAGGGATGTCGTAAGCATCGGAAACCATTTCGGCGTATTCAATTCGTACAACACGAATATCAGTATATTTTTCAGATTGTTCAATGCGAACCACGCCATCCAGTTCGGCTACGAAAGCTTCACCTTTTGGTGTTTTACGCGCTTCAAAAAGTTCTTCTACACGGGGCAAACCAGTAGTGATGTCTCCGCTGGAGGCCACACCGCCGGTATGGAAGGTACGCAGGGTAAGCTGAGTACCCGGCTCACCAATCGATTGGGCGGCTACAATACCGACGGCTGAACCCATTTCTACTAGGGTGCCGCGACCCATATCGAGACCGTAACAGTGAGCACAAATGCCATGAGAAAGTTCACATGTCATGGGCGAGCGGACTTTAATTTCTTGCACGCCTGCGGCTGAAATTTTGCGGGCCAATTCGTGACCAATTTTGTCGTTATAGTCGGCAATAATTTCACCAGTGTTGGGGTCAACAACTTTTTCAGCCAAGACGCGGCTGTAAATACGGCTCATTAAGCTCTGACCAGCGACATCGTCACTGCTGCGGATAAAGAGTCCTTCGTGTGTACCGCAGTCGATTTCATTAATGATGACATCTTGTGCAATATCCACCAAGCGGCGGGTTAGGTAACCGGCATCCGCGGTTCGAAGGGCTGTATCAGCCAAACCTTTTCGCGCGCCATGGGTAGAAATGAAGTATTCCTGTGCGGTTAAGCCTTCGCGGAAGTTGGAAAGAATGGGGCGAGGAATAATACGACCGGATGGATCTGCCATCAAACCACGCATACCAGCCAACTGAGAAATTGGACCGAAACCACCTTTGGTAGCGCCGGAAGTAGCCATGGTAGATAAGTTACCAGCGGGGTCCATGTGAGCACGAACTGCTTTGGCTACATCGTTGGTGGTTTTTTGCCAAATATTAATTACTCGTTCGTTCTTCTCTTGCTCTGTTAATAAACCGCGGCGGAAGTCACGTTCTACTTGTTCTACTTCTTTAAGTGAACTGGCAATGAACTCTTCTTTGTTAGAAGGGACTGAAATATCTGAAATGGCTAAGGTGATACCTGAGCGCATGGCATATTCAAAGCCGATGCGTTTTACTTCATCTGCTACATGGGTGGTGGTTTCTTGCCCGCAGAGTTCGTAAACATCTGCGATTAAGTCTTTAACGCCACCTTTTTCTAGCACTTCATTCACATAGCGGACGTTTTCTGGCAAGATGTCATTTAAGATGGCACGCCCCACAGTGGTATCAATAACACGATGAATGGGCTCTTCAATGCGTGCGCCATCATCGTTGTAATACGTATCAATCTTTAATTTAATTTTGGTGTGTACTTCCACCTGATGAAGTTGGAAAGCGAGCAAAACTTCGTCAATTGAGGCAAAAGCACGACCATCACCCTTGTGGGGGCGGTCACTTTCCATGGTTAAGTAAAATACACCCAACACCATGTCTTTGGATGGAGAAATAATCGGTTCTCCATCGGCTGGCTTAAGCAAATTCTTAGAAGCCAACATTAATTTTCTGGCTTCGTTAACCGCCTTTTGAGAAAGCGGAACATGAACAGCCATTTGGTCGCCGTCAAAATCCGCATTAAAAGCGGTGGTGACCAGCGGATGCAATTGAATGGCAGAACCTTCAATTAATAAGGGCTCAAAGGCTTGAATACCCAAACGATGCAGGGTAGGGGCACGGTTGAGCAGTACGGGGCGTTCTTTAATGACTTCTTCTAACACTTCCCATACTTCTGGGCGGTTGCGTTCAATTAAACGGCGAGCGCCTTTTACATTGGCTGCATAGTTATGGCGTACCAAGCCAGAAATAACAAAGGGGCGGAACAATTCGAGGGCCATGCTTTTTGGCAGCCCGCACTGATAGAGTTTTAATTTGGGGCCAACCACAATAACCGAACGACCAGAGTAATCTACACGTTTACCCAACAGGTTGCGTCGGAATCGACCTTTTTTACCCTTCAACATATCGCTGAGTGATTTTAATTCACGGCGGCCGCGGCGGCTAAGCGCTTTACCACGTTGACTGTTGTCAATTAAGCTATCTACCGCTTCTTGTAACATGCGTTTTTCATTTCGGACGATAACATCGGGAGCGCCTAACTCTAACAATCGCTTTAATCGATTGTTACGGTTAATCACACGGCGATATAAGTCATTTAAATCCGAGGTAGCAAAACGACCACCATCTAACTGCACCATAGGGCGCAAATCTGGTGGGATAACTGGCAGCATGGTTAAGATCATCCATTCTGGACGGTTGCCAGAGCGGCGAAAGGCTTCTACAACTTTTAAGCGGATGGTTGCCTTTTTGCGTTTTTGCTTTGATTTTGTGGTGCGTGCTTCGTGCCATAAATCTGTAGAAAGATGGTCAAGGTCTAATCGTTTCAAAATATCATAGAAGGCTTCAGCACCCATATCGGCGCGGAAAACCTGACCATGGCGTTGCTTTAATTCGCGGTAGCGCGTTTCACTTAAAAAGGTGAAGGGGCGTAATTCCATGATTTCGTCACGGGTGCGAGAAGAAATACCCTTGCTGCTGGATGATTCATCTTCCAACTGATTGCGCAAGGCTTCCATTTCGTCCATGGCTTCGGCTTTAATGCGCTCTACTTCAATTTTTAAATGCTCAATTTCGCGGTTCTTTTGGTCTTTAAGTTCATTTTCAATCGCTTCAAGACGTTCTTTAACATTTTTTTGAATTTTAGAAATATGAGCAGAGGCAATCACTTCACCTGCTGCAACAATGGTTTCACCGGTGGCTTTAAAGACAATGGCTTTGCTGGCTGCTGCGCCTGATTGTTCTTGTAGTTCTTGTTCTAAGCGCTGACCTTCTTGAATCACTGGTTCTAAGCGAGATGCCACTTGTTCGTCATAAGATTTTTCTAATTCTGTCTTGCGTTGATTAATTAAAGCGACATTGTGATCGCGCTTGGTTTTTACTTCTGCAATTTTTGCGTTTACATTGGTGGCTTGTTCGCGCTCAGAAACTGAAATTTCATCATCCAAACGTTTTAAGGCTTTTGTGCGGGCATCTTCATCAACATAGGTGATGATATATTGCGCAAAGTATAAAACACGGTCTAAATTTCGGCGTGAAATATCGAGCAGTAGCCCCAAATAAGAAGGGATGCGGCGAGTGTACCAAATGTGCGCCACTGGAGTAGCTAATCCAATATGCCCCATGCGTTCACGGCGAACCGATGCCCGTGTAACTTCAACACCGCACTTATCACAAGTAATGCCTTTATAACGGGGGTTTTTATATTTTCCGCAATAGCATTGCCAATCACGGGTTGGTCCAAAAATGGCTTCACAAAACAATCCGTCCTTTTCGGGACGAAGGCGACGATAATTAATCGTCTCTGGCTTCAGTACTTCACCATAAGACCAACTACGGATGGTTTCTGGTGAAGCCAAACTGATACGCAGGGCGGTTAGACCTTTAGTTTCCACTGGTACTTCCTCCTGGGGCATAAAATAAAACGAATAAAATTCCGTACTTTTTAGACGAACAAACGCAAGCGCTAGAGAGTTTTTCTCAAGCGCTTGCTGTACGGTTTAATATGTAACGGTATCTCAATCGGCGAATTATAAGAGATTTGCTTCACAAAGTCAAGAATGTGTACCCCCAACCTGACTAAATTTAAGCCATTGTAGCACACTTTAATGCTCGAATGGAATACAAGTGCTTCGATAAATTTACACTTTATAATGTTGCCATGTCGTATTCAAATAAACCGCCGCTGCCGCCAGTATTTTTGCAAAGAATGAACAACTTTCTGGCTGGCGAATTTTCTGATTTCGAACAAGCCATGCAGCAACCAGCCGTCAGTGGGTTGCGGGTCAATACCCTCAAACTTTCGGTTGATGAATTTATAAACATTGCTCCCGGGCCGCTCGGAGAACGCATCCCGTGGGCTGAGAGCGCTTTCCAGCTACCAGAATCAGACTTCCGTTTTGGCAGTCATCCCTATCATCAAGCTGGTTTATATTATTTGCAAGATCCTTCTGCTATGTCCCCAGCAGAGATGTTGTTTTCTCAGCCCATGCGCGGTGATGAAACCGTTTTAGATTTAGCCGCCGCACCGGGCGGAAAAACCACTCATTTGGCCGCATTAATGAACGGACGCGGTCTGTTGGTTGCCAACGAGATTAAAGACAAACGAGTCGGGCATTTAATTCAAAATATGGATCGGTGGGGCGCGCTCAATGTCATCATTACCAACGAAACGCCAGAGCGCCTCGCCGATCACTTTGGCGCGTATTTTGACCGAGTTTTGGTCGATGCGCCTTGTTCGGGAGAAGGCATGTTCCGTAAAGATATGGGCGCGCGGGTTGATTGGTCAGTGGATATGCTGCAAGGCTGCGCGGTTCGGCAAGGGAATATTTTGCGGGTAGCAGCCAAGCTAGTTAAATCGGGTGGTTATTTACTCTACTCTACTTGTACTTTCGCGCCCGAAGAAGATGAAGCAGTCATTACTCAATTAATTAAAGAGTTTCCAGATTTTTCGGTAGTTTCATTGCCACAGCGACCAGGTTTTATGCCCGGCAGACCAGACTGGCTAGAAAACCCAACAAATGAAGATCAACAACTTGCTGGAGCCGTACGTTTGTTCCCCCATAGGTTGGCTGGCGAGGGACATTTTGCTTGTTTATTACAACGCGCAGAAGGCGGCCAACACACTCATACTTCACCTAATCGGCTTGCCGAGCCAACCCGCACACAGCTTGGCTATTGGCAAGAATTTGCCGAGAACGTGTTAAACATTGATTTAGCGGAAGACCGTTTGCGGCTAATGGGCGAGCGGCTTTATTATCTGCCGGACCACGCGCCAGATTTTGGCAGATTAAGAACCCCTCAGCCCGGCGTATGGTTAGGCTTCCTTAAAAAAGACAGGTTTGAACCTGCTCATCCGTTGGCGCTTTCTTTACAAGCCAATCAAATAAATACCATCTTAAATTTAGAAGCGGGCAGCAGTGAGTTAGCCGCTTACCTGCGTGGAGAAACCCTGCAAAGCGACGGACTCAAAGGGTGGTTGGTCGTTGCCGTCGATGGTTGGCCTTTGGGTTGGGGTAAACGTGTGCAAAGCACCGTTAAAAATCATTACCCACGCGGTTGGATGTAACTGAATAAAAAATCCGCCGAAAGCGGATTTTTGTTTATTTAATTTCGGCGCGAGCCAAACGGCGGGTATGAACCATTTGCCTCAAATGATCTACCTCATGGCCTAAAAGCAGTAATACCCACGTTTTGTAATTACAACGCCCAAAAATAGCATTATTTACTAATTTTTCACCGTCATGGTTATAGCGTGTATCTTCCAGCGCGGCATGAATGTTATCTGTGGCGTTCGCCAATTGAATGCGTAAAGCATCTGCCGCTATATTTAATTGAGCGCCTTCGCCTTGCCCGCGCGCCGCTTCTACCATGTGCGGCAACTGACTGCTAGAAAGATCTAACAGCATATTAAAGTAAAAATTTTGAGAATAAATTAAATGCGTAATCGACTCGCTGATGCTCCAAAACGGATGCGCCGGAGAATGAAAAGCGGTTTGCTCGTCTGTTAACTGGTCTAAAACTTGGATGGTTCGCTCGCGGGTGGCATAAAACGTATCAATTAAATCGTCTAACTCAAATTGCTGCGAGGCTTCTAACCAAGTAATTTTTTGGGTTAAGCCGTTAATTAAAACGGGATTTAATATTTCAGAAGCGATGGTTGGCATAAGCGAATTTATATCACTTTTTCGTTAATTTTAAATATGAAAATTAAGATGTGATAAGATGCCAAAATGAAACAGAAAAATTGGATTTTTGGTTTAATTTTCTTAATCAGTGCTTGTTCAGCGGCGGGCTCACCCCAAACCGCCTTGCCAGCGCCCAGCCAACTCCCCGCTGAAAGTGCCACCTCGCTGCCGCTGACAACGCCTACAGCACAGCCAACCGCTCAATTCATTAATCCGACCCCCACAGACCAAGCCAACTGTACCGATGCGGCTTTATTTATTGAAGATGTAACCATCCCAGATAACAGCAAAATAGAAGCCAACAGCCCGTTTACCAAAACATGGTTAATTAAAAACACCGGCACCTGCATTTGGAATAGCCGTTATACGCTGGTCTTTAGCGGCGGAGACAGGCTTTCAGCACCTGAAAGTATCATGTTCCCTGAAACATTACCCGAAGCAACAACAAAAATTTCAGTTAATTTAATCGCTCCCGCAGCGGATGGTTTTTATACGGGATTATTCGCGATTAAGAATCCGGCTGGTAAAACGGTAGCCATTGGCAGCTTAGCCAGCATGTGGGTCAAAATCCGTGTGGGTGAGCCAGTTGTTTATCAGCCGCCCGCGCCGAACACAGGAACAAGTTCATCTGCCCCTACCGGCGGCGGCATCGCGGGTTGTGAATATAGTGAAAACGCGGGTTTAATTAATCAACTGGCTGGTTTAATTAACGCGGCGCGCGCCGATGCCAAACTGCCCCCGCTGACGGTGAACAGCCAGTTGGCCAAAGCGGCGCAAGCCCACAGTTTGGATATGGCTTGTAATAATTTTCTCAGCCACACGGGTTCTGACGGTTCTTGGATTGGCGACCGGTTGGCGGCGGTGGGGATTGGTAGTTTTGGCTATACCGAAATTATTGCGATTGGCTCGCCGCAAAACGCGCTTAATCAGTGGCTGGCAGAGCCAACCCACCGAGACGCGGTGCTAGACCCCTATGCCACCCAGTTTGGCATTGGCTATGTGTATGCGGCTAACAGCAATTTTGGTAGTTACTGGACAGTGGATTTGTTAAAGTGATTAATTATAAAAATCCCCTCCGGCCTAGCCATTGGGGATTTTTATTTAATTAACCTAAACCACAATATTCACAATCGACTTCTTGGCCACAATCACCTTTTTGGGTGTTTTGCCTTCTAAGTGGCTTTCGACTGCTTTCAAGGCGGCGGTTTCAATCTCAGCGTCTGTGGCTTCGGCGGGCACTACAATCCGCTCACGGACCTTGCCATTAATCTGTACAGGGATGGTCAGTTCGTCTTCAACGGTAGCGGCTTCGTCAACAGTCGGCCAGTTCTGCTGGTGAACACTGTAGGGCTTGCCCAACACTTCTACCCATAACTCTTCGGCAATGTGCGGGGTCACGGGTGCCATCATTTTGACGTAAATCTCAACCGCTTCTTGCCATTCTTTCGAGCCAGCCGCGCCCGCTTCACGTGCTTTTTGCATCTCGTTCAGCATTTCCATCAAGCTAGAAATAATCGTGTTGAACTCAAAGGTTTCAAAGTCACGCGTAATCTTTTTTAAGGTTTGGTGTATCTTGCGGCGCAAGGTCTTTAATGTCTCTGCGGAGGGCGTCCCTTGCTTGACTTCATCGGTAAACATCGTCCACACCCGCCGCACCCAACGGGCCGAGCCTTCAATCCCTTGGCTGTCCCACGGCGCGCCCATATCCCAACGGGCAAAGAACATTAAATAGGCGCGTACGGTATCCGCGCCGTAGCGGTCTACCAAAACGTCCGGCGCAATCACATTGCCGCGGCTTTTGCTCATTTTTTCGTTATCTTCACCCAGCACCATGCCCTGGTTTCTTAACTGAGTCATGGGTTCAGGGCCTTCGGTTAAGCCAATATCTCGCAGGGCTTTATGAAAGAAACGGGTATACAACAGGTGCATGGTGGCGTGTTCTATGCCGCCGGTGTAGGTATCGACGGGCATCCAATAGTTATATTCTTTGTCATCAAAAGGACCGTCTTCATACCACGGGCTTAAATAACGCAAGTGATACCAAGACGAGCACATAAAGGTATCCATCGTGTCAGTTTCGCGCGTAGCAAACTCACCGCAGATGGGGCAGGTGGTGTTTTTCCAAGTGGGGTGCAGTTTTAACGGGCTTTCACCAGTCGGCTTCCACTCTACATCTTCGGGTAGGGTGACGGGCAATTGGTCTGTTGGCACAGGGTTCCAGCCGTGTTTTTCGCAATGAATCATCGGGATCGGTGCGCCCCAATAACGCTGACGGCTAATTAACCAATCTCGATAACGGTAATTAACTGATTCTTTACCGATTTTTTCTTTTTCCAGCCAATTAATCACCGCCGCAATACTGGGGTTCTTTCGCCCTTTTTCGGTGTTGACTTTTGTTCCGTTAAACGGGCCAGAATTAATCATCTGACCTTCGCCCACATAACAGGCTTCCATTGTAGCGCCATCTAAGGCGGGCTCACCCTCAGGCTGGATGACCGGTACGACAGGCAGCCCAAACTTCCGCGCGAAACCAAAATCTCGTTCGTCATGAGCCGGTACAGCCATAATCGCGCCGGTGCCATAGCTCATTAAGACATAATCCGCTATCCAAATGGGGATTTTTGCTCCATTGACCGGATTAATCGCGTACGCGCCGGTGAACACACCCGTTTTCTCTTTTTCCTTTGATTCACGCTCAATATCACTTTGGCGGGCGGCGGCGGCTTGATATTCGGCAACTGCGTTTTTATATTCGGCGGTTGTAATCTCCTCTACCAAGGGGTGTTCAGGAGAGAAAACCATAAAAGTCGCGCCCCACAGCGTATCGGGGCGGGTGGTAAAGACTTC